>CAZEAM010000189.1:0-12824 GCA_964510285.1 uncultured Frankiaceae bacterium
GTCTAGCCGTCCCTTGCTCGGCGTGATCTGGGCGCAGGCCCACGACGGGGTGATCGGCTACGCCGGCGCGATTCCGTGGCGGCTGCCGGAGGACCAGGCCCGGTTCAAACAGCTCACGCTCGGCGCGACCGTCCTGATGGGCCGGCGCACGTGGCAGTCGCTGCCCGCCTCGGTGCGTCCCCTGCCGGGCCGGCGCAACCTGGTGCTCAGCTCGGACCCGCACTGGTCGTCCGAGGGAGCCGAGCGGGTCGGTTCGGTCGGCGCGGCGCTCGACCTCGTCGAGGGCGACCTCTGGGTGATCGGCGGTTCCGCGGTCTACGCGGCTGCGCTGCCGCTTGCCGACCGGCTGGAGGTGACCTACGTCGACCTGAGGTGTGACGGCGACGCGTTCGCTCCCCATCTCGGTCCGGGCTGGAGGCCGATCCTCGACAGCGACTGGCTGACCTCCGCGAGCGGCCTGCGGTACAAACTCGTGACGTTCGAACGCGACGCCGCGATACCGTCGATGACATGACCAGGCCGTTCGGGCGGGTGCTGACCGCCATGGTGACGCCGTTCACCCCGGACGGCGCCCTCGACGCGGATGCTGCCGCGACCCTCGCCAGTGCGTTGGTCGACGACGGTAACGACGGGCTCGTCATCAGCGGTACGACGGGGGAGTCACCGACCACGACCGACGAGGAGAAGGACATCCTCGTGCGTGCCGTCGTCGAGGCGGTCGGAAGCCGGGCGCACGTGATCGCCGGGGTCGGCACCAACGACACGGCCCACACCATCGAGCTGGCCAAGCACGCCGAGAAGGCCGGCGCGGCCGGCGTACTGGTCGTCACGCCGTACTACTCGAAGCCGCCGCAGGCGGGGCTGGTCAACCACTTCGTCACCGTCGCAGACGCGACCGGCCTGCCCGTGATGCTCTACGACATCCCCGGACGAAGTGGCGTGCCGATCCAGACCGCCTCGCTGCTGCGCCTCGCGGAGCATCCGCGGATCGTGGCCGTGAAGGACGCGAAGGGTGACCTGCCGGCGACGACCGAGGTCATTGCGCGGACCGAGCTTGCGTACTACTCGGGCGACGATGTGCTGAACCTTCCGTTGCTGGCGGTCGGCGCGGTCGGAATGGTGAGCGTGGCGTCCCACGTGTGCTCGCCGCAGATGGTCGAGCTGTGCGACGCGGTCGAGCGGGGTGATCTCGCCGAGGCGCGGCGGATCAACAACGCGATCTGGCCGGCGATCCTCGGGATCATGACCCGGACGCAGGGCGCGATCATGGCCAAAGCAGCCCTCGAGATGCTCGGCACGATTCCGTGCCGGACCACTCGCCCGCCGCTCGTGGACGCCACCATGGAGCAGCTGGAACTGCTGCGTGCCGATCTCCGTGCCGCAGGCCGGCCGGTCTAGCCGGATACCGCGGTTCCTTGAGCCACCCGCATCCCGACCTCGGCGCGCCGCCGGAGCTGCCGTCGCACGGTCTTCGCATCGTGGCGCTCGGCGGCATCGGCGAGATCGGCCGCAACATGACGGTGTTCGAGCACGCCGGGCGGCTGCTGGTCGTCGACTGCGGGGTGCTCTTCCCGGAGACCGAGCAGCCCGGCGTGGACCTGATCCTTCCGGACTTCACCTACCTGCGGGACCGCTGGGACGACCTGGACGCGGTCGTGCTGACCCACGGGCACGAGGACCACATCGGCGCGGTGCCGTTCCTCCTCCGCGAGAAGCCCGACGTGCCGCTGGTCGGCTCCCGGCTCACGCTCGCCCTCGTCGAGGGAAAGCTGCGCGAGCACCGGATCGACGCACACACGCTGGAGGTGCGCGAGGGCCAGCAGGAACGGCTCGGGCCGTTCGCCTGCGAGTTCTTCGCGGTCAACCACTCGATCCCGGACGCGCTCGGGTTGGCGATCCGTACGGCGGCGGGCACCGTCCTGCACACCGGCGACTTCAAGATGGACCAGCTGCCGCTCGACGGCCGGATCACAGACCTCGGCGGCTGGGCGCGGCTCGGCGCCGAGGGCGTCGACCTGCTCATGAGCGACTCGACCAACGCCGAGGTCCCCGGGTTCGTCACCCCGGAACGCGAGATCGGGCCGGTGCTCGACGACGTCTTTCGCGGGGCGACCCGCCGGATCATCGTCGCCTGCTTCGCCTCGCACGTGCACCGCGTCCAGCAGGTGCTCGACGCGGCTGCCGCCCACCGCCGCCGGGTCGCCTTCATCGGCCGGTCGATGGTGCGCAACATGGGGATTGCTCGCGACCTCGGCTACCTCGAGATCCCGCCCGGCCTGGTCGCGGACATGGACGAGATCGATGACCTGCCTCCCGAACAGGTCGTGCTGGTCTCGACCGGCTCGCAGGGGGAGCCGATGTCGGCGCTGTCGCGGATGGCGAACCGCGACCACCAGCAGGTTCGGGTCGAGCCCGGTGACACCGTGGTTCTCGCCTCCTCTCTCGTACCCGGCAACGAGAGCGCGGTGTTCCGCGTGATCAACGGGCTGAACCGGCTCGGCGCCAACGTGGTGCACAAGGAGACCGCTCTGGTCCACGTCTCCGGGCACGCGCCGGCCGGCGAGCTGCTGTACGTGCTCAACATGGCGCGTCCGTCAAACTTCATGCCGATCCACGGCGAGTGGCGACACCTGCGGGCGCATGCCGAGCTAGCGGTCGCGAGCGGGGTGCCGCGCCCCAACGTCGTACTCGCCGACGACGGCGTGGTGGTCGACCTGGTCGACGGGAAGGCATCGGTCGTGGGCGCCGTCACGGCCGGATACGTCTACGTCGACGGGCGCGGCGTCGGTGACGTCGGGGAGCAGTCGCTCAAGGACCGGCTGATCCTCGGCGGCGACGGGTTCGTGACGATCATCGCGATCATCGACTCGGTGTCCGGCAAGGTCGCCGCGCAGCCGGAGATCTTCGCCCGCGGCTTCTCCGAGGACCCGGCGGTCTTCGAGGAGGTCCTGCCGCTGGTCGAGGAGTCCCTCGCCGCGGCCGGCCGGGAGGGCGCCACCGACCGGCACGAGCTTCAGCAGCGGGTACGCCGCGTGGTCGGGAAGTGGGTCAGCGACACCTACCGGCGCCGGCCGATGATCATCCCGGTAGTGATCGAGGTCTAGCAGCCGCCCAGCCGCTTCAGCGTGGCTCATGTGACGCCTGTGACGCACGGGTTATCGTCATCGAATGGCCACCAAGGCGCTGGCGCGCCCTCGTTCGACCGCATCGCGGTCGGCGTCGTCGCGCTCGACCGCTTCGCGGTCGCGCTCGACCTCGGCTGCTCGCCGGCCCACCTCGCATCGTGCCGCTCCGGCTCGCCGGCCCGCCTCGCGGCCGGCGTCTGCCGGGATCACGGTCCGGCTGCTCCGCGCGCTCGGGCGGCTGTTCGCCGCGGTGTGGATGCTGGTCGCTCGCGCCGTCGGCGGCACGGCCCGCAGCGTCGGCACGGGTGCGCGGGAGATGGACCCGGCGCATCGTCGCGACGGCGCCGGGCTCGCCGCACTTGCTGCCGGTCTGGTTGTGGCGGTGGGTGCCTGGGCCGACTCGGCGGGACCGTTCGGGCACGGCCTGACGATCGTGGCGCGAACCCTCGTCGGCTCCGGCGTGATGGTGCTGCCACTCGCCCTTGCCGCCGCCTCGTGGCGGCTGCTTCGCCGGCCCGCACCGCCGAACACACCGCGCGGCCGGGTCGTCATCGGCTGGATCGCCGTCACGGTGGGGCTGCTCGGCATCCTCGATCTCGCCCACGGTGACCCGTCGGCGGCCGAGGCCCGGCGTGGGGCCGGTGGCCTGATCGGCGTGCTCGCCGGATCGCCGCTGGGCAGCGCCCTCACGTCGTACCTGGCGGTGCCGATCCTCGTGCTGGTCGGGCTCTTCGGGCTCCTGGTCATCACCGGTACGCCGCTGCACGCCGTACCGGACCGGCTGCGGGCGATCCGCCGTCCCGCGGAGCAGGACGAGCCTGCCGACCTCGCCACC
Organism: uncultured Frankiaceae bacterium; assembly: GCA_964510285.1. GTDB lineage: Bacteria > Actinomycetota > Actinomycetes > JAFAQI01 > JAFAQI01 > DASZTV01. The sequence goes on from CAZEAM010000189.1 coordinate 3,961, forward strand.
GACGAGCAGGTGACCGAACCGCTGGGGCGCGGCCGCAGGCGGCACGCTTCGGTCGCCGACACCGACGAGGACAAGCCGTTCGCCGGCTCGCCGGTGCTGGCGGAAGGCCAGCCCGAGCCGCCGCCCCGGGTGATCACGCTTCCCGACGCGGCCGCGACCGCCCCGGTCGAGGTCCCGGCCCCCCCGAAGCCGGTGAAGCTCGCCCAGCTCGAGCTCGGCGAGGGCGCCTACCGGCTGCCGGACACGTCGTTGCTTCGTGAAGGCACCGCCCCGCAGGCGCGGAGCAAGGTCAACGACGCGGTCATCGAGGCGCTGACCCAGGTGTTCGCCGAGTTCGAGGTGGACGCGACGGTCGCCGGCTTCAGCCGCGGGCCGACCGTCACGCGTTACGAGGTCGAGCTCGGGCCGGCGGTCAAGGTGGAGCGGATCAAGGCGCTGCTGCGCAACATCGCCTACGCAGTGAAGAGCCCGGACGTCCGGATCATCGACGTCATCCCGGGCAAGTCCGCGATCGGGATCGAGATCCCCAACACCGACCGCGAGACGGTCAGCCTCGGTGACGTTCTCCGCTCGCCGGTCGTCACGCGAGACCACCACCCCCTGGTGGTCGCGCTCGGCAAGGACGTCGAGGGCCGGTTCATCGCCGCGAACCTCGCGAAGATGCCGCACATGCTGATCGCCGGCGCGACCGGCGCCGGCAAGAGCACGTGCATCAACGCGCTGATCACCTCGGTCCTGGCGCGCGCCACCCCCGACGAGGTCCGGCTCGTGCTGATCGACCCGAAGCGGGTCGAGCTGACCCACTACCAGGGGATCCCGCACCTGATCACGCCGATCATCACCAACCCGAAGAAGGCGGCCGAAGCGCTGTCCTGGGTGGTGCGGGAGATGGAGCTTCGCTACGACGACATGGAGGCGGCCGGCGTCCGCCACATCGACGACTTCAACGCCAAGATCCGCGGCGGCAAGCTGACCCCTCCGCCGGGCAGCGACCGCACCTTCACGGCGTACCCGTACCTGCTGGTGATCGTCGACGAGCTGGCCGACCTGATGATGGTTGCGCCGCGAGACGTCGAGGACGCTGTCGTCCGCATCACCCAACTGGCCCGGGCGGCGGGAATCCACCTGGTGCTCGCGACCCAACGACCGAGCGTGGACGTCGTCACCGGCCTGATCAAGGCGAACGTGCCCAGCCGGCTGGCCTTCGCGACCGCGAGCCTCGCGGACTCCCGCGTCATCCTCGACCAACCCGGTGCGGAGAAGCTGGTCGGCGGCGGTGACGCGCTCTTCCTGCCCATGGGCGAGAGCAAGCCGATCCGGTTGCAGGGCGCATACGTCTCCGACAGCGAGATCGAGGGCGTGGTCGAGCACTGCAAGAAGCAGATGGAGCCGGTCTACCGCGAGGACGTCACGGCCGGCGCGGCGGCCAAGCGCGAGGTCGACGACGACATCGGCGACGACCTCGATCTGCTCTGCCAGGCGGTCGAGCTCGTCGTCACCACCCAGTTCGGGTCCACCTCGATGCTCCAGCGCAAGCTGCGGGTCGGCTTCGCCAAGGCCGGGCGGCTCATGGACCTGATGGAAAGCCGGGGGGTGGTCGGTCCGAGCGAGGGCTCGAAGGCGCGTGACGTACTGGTGCGTGCCGACGACCTGGACGCCATCATCACCACCCTGCGAGGTGAGGGCTGAGCCGGGCGAAATCGCTGCGTTGCTTCGTATTTGCGGCGGTTCTAGACTCACCATTCGTCCGTCTCGTTCAGTGAAGGCCGGTCTTTCGTGTCCGTCGGCGAAACGCTTTCCCACGCCCGACAGAGCCTGGGACTCTCGCTCGACGACGTCAGCGCGGACACCCGGATCCGGTCGTCGGTCATCGCCGCGATCGAGAACGACGACTTCAACCCGTGCGGCGGCGTGGTCTACGCCCGGGGGCACATCCGCAGCATCGCGCGGGTCCTGAATCTCGATCCCGAACCCCTGATCGCGGAGTTCGACGCCGGCCATCAGGCGGATCTCCCCCCGGTCGTGGCCGCCGTCGGGCCCCAGCCGACCGACCCCGAGCTGCTCGCGCGAACGGACCGGCATCGGCCGAACTGGACCGTGGCGATGGCGACGGCACTTGCGGTGGTCTGCGTCTTCGCTCTCGTCGGGCTGCTGGTCAGCCACAACGGCGGCCAGTCCCATCACCACGCGGACGCCCAGCCGGCGACCAGCCAGTCCCACACGTCGGCGCCGGCCTCGCCTCCGCCGACCAGCGTGGCGGAGGTGCCGGTCTCCAAAGCCACGATGCTGATCCGCGCGGTGCGTGGCAACACCTGGTTGCAGGTCACCCGGAACAACGGAAGGGTGTTGTTCTCCGACCTGGTCTACAGCGGCGAGAGCAAGCTGTTCTCGGCCAAAGGCGGGCTCAGCTTCGTCATCGGCAACGCGCCCGCGGTCGACGTGGTGGTCAACGGCCACGACCTGGGCGTCCCCCGGTCGCAAGGCAATGTCGCCCGTGGCAACGTCGCACCCGGCGCCGACACGATCCAGCCGGCCTAGGACGCAAGTTCCTGGCCCTCGTTAGGGTTTGACGCGTGTCCCGTTCGGTTGCGCTCGTCACGCTCGGGTGCGGTCGTAACGAGGTCGACTCCGAGGAGTTGGCCGCCCGGCTCGAGGCCGACGGATGGACCCTCACCGACGACGCCGGCTCGGCCGATGCCGTCCTGGTCAACACGTGCGGGTTCATCGAGGCCGCGAAGCGCGACAGCATCGACACGTTGCTCGATGCGGCGGAGGGCGGCCGGCGGGTCGTGGCGGTCGGATGTCTCGCCGAGCGCTACGGCGAAGGGCTGGCGAACGAGCTTCCCGAAGTGGCGGTGCTCGGCTTCGACGACTACGCCCAGATCGGCGATCGGCTCGACGACATCGTCGCCGGACGCAGGCACCGGTCGCATCGGCCGCGGGACCGGCGTGCGTTGCTGCCGCTGACTCCGGTCGAGCGCGCCGCGCATGCCGTCGAGGTGGGGATCCCGGGCCACGCCGGCGGCCCGCGCGCCGTGCTGCGCCGCCGGCTCTCCGGCGATCCGGTCGCGCCGCTCAAGCTGGCCTCCGGATGTGACCGCCGATGCGCGTTCTGCGCGATCCCGTCCTTTCGCGGGGCGTTCGTGTCGCGCCGGCCCGACGACATCGTGGCGGAGGCCGAGTGGCTCGCCGACCACGGCGTGCGCGAGCTGGTCCTGGTCAGCGAGAACTCGACGTCGTACGGCAAGGACTTCGGCGACCTGCAGGCGCTCGAGCGGCTGTTGCCCCGGCTCGCCGCGGTGCCCGGGGTGGTCCGGGTGCGCGTGTCGTACCTGCAGCCGGCGGAGGTCCGGCCGAGCCTGCTCGACGTGATGGCCGCGACGCCGGAGGTCGCTGCGTACTTCGACGTGTCCTTCCAGCACGCTGCCGAGCCGCTGTTGCGTCGGATGCGCCGGTTCGGCGGCACCGACCGTTTCCTCGAGCTCATCGCGGCGGTCCGCGAACGGGTGCCCGCCGCGGGGATCCGCAGCAACTTCATCCTCGGCTTCCCCGGCGAGACCCCGGCGGACGTTGACGAGCTCGAGCGATTCCTGTCCGCGGCACGGCTCGACGCAGTCGGGGTGTTCGGATACTCCGACGAGGAAGGCACCGAAGCCGCGGGTCTCGACGGCAAGCTGGCTGACGGCGAGATCGCCGCACGGGTCGAGCGGATGACATCGCTCGCGGAGGAGCTGATCGCCCAGCGTGCCGAGGACCGGATCGGGGAGCCGGTGTCTGTGCTGGTCGAGTCGGTCGGCCCTGACGGGGTTGAAGGCCGCGCCGAGCACCAGGCGCCGGAGGTCGACGGCTCGGTCCGGTTGCGCGGCCCGAGGACGATCGCCGTTGGCGATCTCGTCGGCGCCGTCGTGGTCGCCGCCGACGGGGTGGACCTGGTCGCCGAAGTGGGCGCCTCGGGCTCATGAGCAACGCCGGCCCGCCGGGGCTGTCCCGGCTTCCCTTGCACCCGCCACAGCCCAAGCCCGACCAGATGGGCGACCCGGTCAGCGGCGCGCCCACGGTCAACATCGCCAACGCGCTCACCCTCTTGCGGCTGTTCCTGGTCCCGGTGTTCGTCGTCTTCCTGCTCGCCCACGGCGGGCACTCGTCCGGGTGGCGGGAGTGGGCCTTCGTCGCGTTCGCGGTCGCCTGCATCACCGATCTGATCGACGGCGATCTGGCCCGCCGGCACAACCTGGTCACCGATGTGGGCAAGATCGCCGACCCGATCGCCGACAAGGCCCTGACCGGGGCGGCTCTGCTCGGTCTGGCCGCCCTCGGTGACCTGCCGTGGTGGGTCACCGGCGTGGTCTTGCTCCGTGAGCTGGGCATCACGGCGTTGCGGGTCGTGGTCATCCGTCACGGAGTGATCCCGGCCAGCCGCGGCGGCAAGGCGAAGACCCTGGTGCAGAACATCGCCATCGGTCTCTACGTCCTGCCGCTGTCGGGCGGTTGGGCGTCGGCGCGGTTCTGGGTGATGGGGGTCGCCCTCGTCCTGACCGTCGCGACCGGCGCGGACTACGTCTCGAAGGCGGTGCGGCTGCGGAGAACCAGCGCGAGGGCGGCGTGGAAACGGCTGCGGAACAGCTGACCGCGGTCGCGGCGGCGATCCACGAGCGCCTGCGGGCGCGCGGCGAGTCGCTTGCCACGGCCGAGTCGCTCACCGGCGGGATGCTCGGTTCGATCCTGACCACGGTCGCCGGAGCCTCGGCGACCTACCGGGGTGGGGTCATCGTCTACGCGACCGACCTGAAGTCGGCGCTGCTCGACGTTCCCGACGGGCTGATCGCGGCCCGGGGCCCGGTCGATCCCGACGTCGCGGCGGCCATGGCGGCAGGGGCCTGCGCGCGGTTGTCCGCGACCTGGGGCGTCGCCCTGACCGGGGTCGCTGGTCCCGATCCGCAGGGCGGCAAGCCGGTCGGAACGGTGTACGTCGCGGTCTGCGGCCCGCGCGGCACCACCGTGCTCGAGCAGCGGTTCGCCGGCGACCGGACGGCGATCCGGATGGCCGCGTGCCGGAATGCGTTACACAACCTTCACGACAGGCTTGCCGACGACGGGTAACTTTGAGGGATGGTTCTCCTGCGTCGTCTGCTCGGCGAGGTTCTGCGCCGCCATCGGATTCGCCAGTCTCGCACGCTGCGTGACGTCAGCGGCGCGGCCGGCGTCTCGCTCGGCTACCTGTCCGAGGTCGAGCGCGGACGCAAGGAGGCATCGAGCGAGCTGCTGGCGGCAATCTGCGGTGCGCTCGACGTGTCGCTGTCCGAGGTCCTCCATGAGGTCAGCGACGAGCTGGCGCGCGAAGAGCGTCGGGTGCGGCTCGCCCCGGTCGGGTTCACCGCAACCGCGTCGCCGCGGGTCTCGCTGCCCCCGATGCCGGTCCGTCCGGTCGCGGGCATCCCGCCGCACCACCCGGCCCGACCCAGCGTGCCGGTCGCAGCGTTGTCGGGTCCCGCGCCGCTCGGTGCGGTCGTCGCGGCCTAGTTCGACGGGCTCCCGCGGATGACCGCACCTTCGCCGTACTACGCGTCGGCGGCACCGGTCCGTGAGCGCGGCGTTCACAGCCGTGCCGGCAACGCCATGGCGCGGACCCGAGCGGCGGTGTTGGACGGAGCCGCGCGGGCAGTCGAGAAGCACGGCGCCCGCAAGGCGACGATGGCCGACATCGCCTCGCTCGCCGGCATCGCGAAGGGCACGCTGTACAACCACTTCCGGGCCAAGGAGGCGGTGTACGCCGCCGCGATCGACGCCGGCATCCGCGGCCTCTCGGCCGAGTGCTGTACGGCTGCCCGGGACAACCTCGCGGAGGCACTCGCGCTGGCAGCGGAGCGGATCAGCGCCCATCCGGCGCTGCGGCGGATCGCCGCCGACGAGCCCGCGACGCTGGCCGCGCTGGTCTCTCCCGGCGACGCGCCGGTGTGGGCACTCGCCCGCTCCGCCGTGCGTGACGTGCTGATCGCATCCGGCGCGGCCACCAGCACGGCGGGCATCGACACCGTGCTGCGCTGGCTGGTCAGCTTCATCGCGGCGCCGTCGTCGGACGCGGCGGCACAGGCCGGTCTGATCGCGGCTGGAATCGCCGCCGGCCCGGTCTGAGGCCGGCTCACCGCTGGCAGGCCGGGCACCAGAACGTCAGGCGCTGCTTGCCGCTCGGGCCCTGATCGGCGCGGCGGATCGGCGTGCCGCACCGGCGACACGGTAGACCTGCGCGGCCGTAGACCCAGGTCTGCTCGCCGCGGCGCCGGATGCCGGTGGTGATCTGCTCGTCGCGGCCGCGGTTGGCTATCAGGAGCCGCCGCGACATCGCCACCACCTTGTCCAGGTCGGGCACGTCGCCGACCCTCGTCCACGGATCGAGCCCGGTCAGGAACAGCACCTCGGCCTTGTACAGATTGCCGACGCCCGCCAGGTTGCGCTGGTCGAGCAGGCCGTCGGCGACCGCGACGTCGGGACTCGCGCCAAGTCGGCGAACCGCTTCGGCCGCATCGAAGCCGGGGTCGAGCAGGTCGGGACCGAGGTGGCCGACGACCGTCGCCTCGTCCTTCGTCTCGAGCAGGTCGATCACCGGGATGCGGTAGCCGACCGCGGTCTTGTCCTGGTTGCCGAGCACGATCCGGATCTCGTGTGCCGGACCGCCTCGCCATCGCGCCCCGGCGTCGAACGTGCGCCAGGTCCCGTCCATCTCGAAGTGGGTGTGCAAGGTCAGCCCGCTGTCGAACCGGGTCAGCATGTGCTTGCCCCGCGCCACCACACCGACCACGGTCTGTCCGCGCAGGTCGGTCGTGGCGTACCGGGGGACGCGGAAGTCGCTGGCCGTGAGCCGCCGTCCGGCGAGCGCGGTGTGCATTCGCTTGGCCGACAGCCAGACGGTGTCGCCTTCAGGCACCGGGTCGAGTCAACCGCGTAGCCGCAGCCCGCGGGGGGTCGGGCGGAACCCGGCGGCCTGCAGCGCCTCGGCCAGCGGAGAGTCGAGCACGGCGCCGCCGTCCGCGCGTTCGACCGCGAGCCGGCCCAGGATCCCGTCGCGGACGGCGAGGGCGAGGGCGTCAACCGCGGGCTGGATGCGCTGCGGGTCCTCCGACCACGACAGCAGCGACTTGCCGCCACGCTCGACGTACAGGCACAGCTCGCCGTCGACCAGCACGACCAGCGCGCCCGCCTTACGGCCTGGCCGGTGCGTGCCACCCGGCTCGGGCCAGCGCAGCGCGGCGCCGTAGGCGTTGGCCGGGTCGGTGGCGGCGAGTACGACGGCGCCTTGGGGCGGCAGGCCGCGCATCCGGTCCACGGCGGCCGGGATCGCGAACTGCGCGCCGCCGAGCCCGTCGACGAAGTACCCGCGCCGGCACCGCCCGGTCTCCTCGAACGCCTTGAGCACCGGGTAGGCGGCGGCGAAGCCGCCACCGGCGCGCTCGGCGACGACCGCGCCACGGGTGACGATGCCGTGCCGGTCGAGCAACGACTCGACCAGCGCGTGCGCACGCCGCGTCGGGTCGCCGTCTCGCGGTGCCAGCAGCGACCAGCGGCCGCCGGTCGACGGTGGAGACATGCGAGCCGTCGTGCGACGTACCGATCCGCGACGCGCGATCGGCCGGGTGCGGACCGGGCCGGCGAGGCGGCTGCGCAGCGGTGCGAGTGTGTCGTTGGTCGCGAGGCCGGCCCAGACCAGATCCCACAGGGCGGTGGCGAGGGTGCGGTCGTCGAGGTCGACCAGCCGCGCCGCCAGGTCGCGGAAGAACACCGCGCCGCTGGAGCGCAGCGCATCGAGCGCGCTGGTTGCCTCGCTGGTCAGCGAGGTGTCGTCGACGGGGGCGAACAAGGAGGGCGCCGCGTCGGCGAGGGCAAGGGTCACCCAGCCGTCGCCGCCGGGAAGCGCCCCTTGCCCGGCCCACACGACCTCGCCGCTGGCGGTCAGCTCGTCGAGCAGCTCCGGGCGGTAGCCGGTCACCCGGCTCGGCAGGATGATCGACTCGAGCGCCGATGCAGGTACGGCGACGCCACCGAGCTGTTCGACCGCTCTCAGTAGCGCGTCCGTGCCGCGCCCGGAGTGCGCACCGACGCCCTGCCAGGCCGGCAGGAACCGGGCGAGGGCGGCCTGTGGCGTGGGTTCGATCTCGCCGCGCAGCTTCGCCATCGAACGCCGGCGCAACGAGCGCAGCACCTCGGGATCGCACCACTCGCTTCCCGAGCCGCCGGGACGGAACTCGCCGCGCACCAGCCTCCCGGCGCCGGCCAGGCGGGACAGCTCCGAGTCGACCACCGCGGTGCCGAGCCCGAAGCGGGCTGCGGCGTCGCCGGTGACGAAGGGCCCGCGCCGACGGGCGAAGCGCGACAGCAGATCGGTCAACGGCTGCGCGACCGGCTCGAGGAACGCGTGCGGCACACCGACCGGAAGTGGAACCCCCAGCGCGTCGCGGACCCGTGCGCAGTCCTCGACGGCGATCCAGCGCTCTTCGCCCGCGATCCGCACCCGCACCGCGCGCCGCCGCTCTTCCAGCTCGGCGAGGAGCGCCGGCGTGGCGCCGCGCGCGACCAGCTCCTCGGTGGTCAGGTCGCCGAGCACCCGCAGAGCGTCGGCAACGGCTTCGCTGTCGGTGAGTTGCCGCGGCAAAGTGAGCCAGGCGAGCTCCGTCTCGACCTCGGCGACTGCCTCGGGGTCGAGCAGCTCGCGCAGCTCCGCGGTACCGAGCAGCTCGGCGAGCAGTGTCGCGTCGAGCGCGAGGGCCGCCGCCCGGCGCTCGGCCAGCGGCTGGTCGCCTTCGTACATGAATGCGCCGACGTAGTCGAACAGCAGGGAGCGCGCGTACGGCGAGGGCATCGTCGTCTCCACA
>CAZEAM010000190.1:0-8550 GCA_964510285.1 uncultured Frankiaceae bacterium
AGCAGCCGCGCGGGGTCGGACGTCGCGGCCTGGGCCGCGGCGACCGCCTGGCGATGGTGCTCGACGTCCCACGGCCGACGGTTGTCAGGGTCGACGAACGCGAGCAGCCACATGTCGTCCGCCTGGTAGAGGTCGGGGACACCCGGCGCGGTGGCACGCAGCAGCGCGGCGGCGAGCGAGTTGGTCGCGCCGGCCACGTCGATCGCGGCGACCAGCGACTCCAGGAGCGCCCGCGACTCGGCGTCGCCCAGCACGGCCTCGGTGAACGACACGAGCCCCGTCTCGTACTGCTCGTCCGGGCGCAGCCAGCTCGTGCGCCGCTTCGCCTCGCGGGCGGCCTTCACCACGTAGTCCTGCACGCGCCGCAGGTAGTCGGCGTCGGCCGGCCGGTCGACCGGCCAGGCGCCGACCACGCTCTCGTAGACGAAGCGACGGTCGGCGAGGTCTGGGCGCTGGCCGCTGTGGCGTGCCTCGAGCCCGGCGACTACCGACTCCCACCGCCCGGGCAGCTCCGAGAGGACAGCGAGGCGGCAGCGCACGTCATGGCTGCGCTTGGTGTCGTGGGTGGACAGCGCGTTCAGTCCGTGCGGGGTGAGCTCGGCGCGTCGCCGCATCCGCTCGTGAAACTCCTCCACGGTCAGGTCCGCCCGGTCCGGGTGGGTGCCCACGTCGGCGGCCGCCAGCAGCGTGCCGGGACAGTACAGCGCGGTGTCCTCGACCCCCTTGGCCATGACCGCCGGGGTCAGCTGCTGCCACGACGCGACCGCCTCCCAGCCGATCGAACCCCAGTCGATCGGTCCGGTCAGCACCGACATGACCTGCTCGAGGGCCACTGTCTCCCGGTCGGTCAGCTCGGCGCGCGCCGCGGCCGCGGCCTCTTCGAGCCGGCGGCGGTCGGTGACGGTGAGCCGTTCACCGGGCCGCCGGTAGGTGCGGTACACGTCGAGCTGCGACGACAGCTCCTGCACGGCGACCGAGATGTCGGCCGGGTTGGGCCGGGTCACGGCCCGCCCGACCGCCCGGGTGATCCGGCTGCTGACGTAGCCGAGCCGCGCCGGGAACAGCTCGTCGATCATCCGCCGTTTGGCCTCGACCGCCCGGGTCCGGAACGACCTCGGGTCCGCGGTCGCTGCCGCGACGGCGGTGGTGGCGGCCTGCGCTCCGCGAGGCTCGATGAACAGCCCGGTCACCTGCGCGGCGAACTCGTAGCCGGTCGTCCCGTCGATCTGCCAGGTCGGCAGTGGCTCGTCGTGTTCCAGGATCTTCTCGACGACGACAACGGGTCGCTCGGGCCGTTCCGTGGTCGCCCGGTCGAGCGCTTCGTGCAGGCGGATGAGGTAGTGCGCCGGGTCGCGCAAGCCGTCGACGTGGTCGATCCGGAACCCGGCCACCCGCTCCTCGGGGGCAAGGTCGAGCACCAGCTCGTGGGTCAGGGCGAACACGTCCGGGTCCTCTTGGCGCACGCCGATCAGGTCATTGATGTCGAAGAACCTGCGGTAGTTGACCGAGTGGCCCGCCGTCCGCCAGTCGACCAGGCGGTAGTGCTGGTGCGACAGCAGCAGCTCCAGCTGACGTCGGACCACGGGCTCCTTCAGGTCGACCGAGTCGGCGAGGTCGGCGGCGATGTCCTCGTCGTCGGCCGGGTCGAGCGGCAGCCGCAGGGTGTCGTACCCCAGCTCGAAGCCGGAGCCGGCCTTGCGCCGGTGCAGCCGGATCCGCCCGGTGTCGAGGGCCGTGGACAGCGGGCCGTCGAGCACCGGGAGGACGACGGTGTTGTCCGCCGCCTCCCACGCGATGTCGAATACCGGCGCGTACCTGGAGCGCCGGCCCAGGCGAAGTACGTCGACGAACATCGCGTTCTCGACCGATGCCGCCAGGTGGTTGGGCACGATGTCGATCAGCAGGCGCATGCCGTGGCGGCCGAGCGCGTCGAGCAGCCGGTCCAAGCCGGCCCGGCCGCCGAGCGCGGGGTCCACGATCGTCGGGTCGATGACGTCGTAGCCGTGCGTGCTCCCGCTGCGCGCCCGCGTGATGGGGGAGACGTAGAGCGTCTCGATCCCGAGCTCCGAGAGGAACGGCACGAGGTCGACCGCCCGGTCGAAGCCGAACCCGTTGAGCTGGAGCCGGAAGGTCGAACCGAGATGGCGCGGTTTCCGGGTGCTTGCGGTAGCCACGGTCAGCGCAGCGGGTTCTCGTTGTGACACAGGAGCGAGGTCGAGTGCCCGGTCACGTTGACCGCGGGGGTGCGGATCATGCGCCGCCCGGGCCGGGCGGTGTTGAACAGCTCCTCCCACACTCCCGGCCGCTCGAGCCTCGGCAGGGTGTAGGACTTCGGGGACGTCCCGGCGTTGAGCAACCAGAACAACGTCTCGCCCACGAGGGCCCGGCCGCGGTCGTCCACCTCGTCGCCCGCCCGGCCCGGCATCAGCATGCCGATCGCCCGGTTGTTCTCGTCCGCCCAGTCCTCGTCGGTCATCTGCTGCCCGTCGGAGCGGATCCACACGACGTCGACCGTGCCGTTCGGGCCACCGTTCGCGCCGGTGAAGAAGCGCCGCCGGCGCAGCACGGGATGGCGCTGCAGGATCGCGACCAGCTCCCGGGTGAAGTCGTACAGGGCCTGCGCGGGCTCGTCGATCTCCCAGTTCAGCCAGCTGGTCTCGTTGTCCTGGCAGTACGCGTTGTTGTTGCCGTACTGCGAGCGGCCGATCTCGTCGCCGCCGAGGATCATCCGCACCCCCTGCGAGAACATCACGGTCGCGAGCATGTTGCGCTTCATCCGTTCCCGCAGCCGCTGGATCCGCACCGACTCGGTCTCGCCCTCGACCCCCCAGTTGCAGCTGAAGTTCTCCGGCGTGCCGTCCTGGTTGTTCTCGCCGTTCGCCTCGTTGTGGCGTTCGTCGTAGGTGACGAGGTCGGTGAGGGTGAACCCGTCATGGCAGGTCACGAAGTTGACGCTGGCGTACGTCGTGCGGCGGCTCGGCGCGAAGATGTCGCTCGACCCGGACAGCCGGGAGGCCACCTCGGGCACCATCCCGGGGTCGCCGCGCCAGAACTTGCGGATGCTGTCGCGGTACTGCCCGTTCCATTCCGACCAGCCCTGTGGGAAGCGCCCGAGCTGGTAGCCGTCGGGCCCGACGTCCCACGGCTCGGCGATCAGCTTCACGGTCGACAGCACCGGGTCCTGCTGCACGATCTCGAAGAACGCGCTCGGCGGGCCGCCCTGGTCCTCGTAGCCACGGACCAGCACCGGTGCCAGGTCGAAGCGGAAGCCGTCGACGTGCATGTCGGTGACCCAGTAGCGCAGGCTGTCCATGATCAGCCCGACCGTGCGCGGGTGCATGATGTCGAGGCTGTTGCCCGTGCCGGTGAAGTCGTACATGTAGCGCAGGTCGTCCGGGTTGAGGCGGTAGTACGCCGCGTTGTCGATGCCGCGCAGGGACAGCGTCGGGCCGAGCTCGCTGCCTTCCGCGGTGTGGTTGTAGACGACGTCGAGGATCACCTCCAGGCCGGCCCGGTGCAGCGTCTTCACCATCGACTTGAACTCCGACACCTGATCGCCGGGCCCCCCACCGGTCGCGTACCCGACGTGCGGAGCGAGGAACCCGATCGAGTTGTAGCCCCAGTAGTTGGTCAGGCCACGGTCGACCAGGTCGCGCTCCGGCAGGAACTGGTGCACCGGCATCAGCTCGACCGCGGTGACCCCGAGGGTGCGCAGGTGGTCGATGATCGGGTCCGAGGCGAGCCCCAGATAGGTGCCGCGCAGCTCTTCGGGCACCTGCGGGTGCCGCTTGGTCATGCCGCGCACATGGCACTCGTAGATCACCGTGCGGTTCCACGGGGTGCGCGGGGACTGGTCGCCGCTCCAGGTGAACGCCTGGTCGACGACGACACATTTCGGCATGGCCCCGGCCGAGTCGCGGTCGTCGCGGGACAGGTCCGCGTCGGGGTGCCCGATCGTGTAGCCGAACAGCTCGTCGCGCCACTTGATGTTCTCGGTGACCGCCTTGGCGTACGGGTCGATCAGCAGCTTGGCGGGGTTGAAGCGGTGACCCTCGCCCGGCTCGTAGGGACCGTGCACCCGGTAGCCGTAGAGGGTGCCGGGCCGGGCGTCGGGCAGGTAGACGTGCCAGACGTCGTCGATGACCTCGGGCATGACGATCGTCTCGATCGCCTCGCCGGCGTCCGGCCGGTCGAACAGGCAAAGGTCGACCCGGGTCGCGTGCTCGGAGAACAGCGCGAAGTTCACCCCCTCGCCGTCCCAGGTGGCGCCGAGCGGGTATGGCGAGCCCGGCCAGGTGCGCATCATGCGCGGCCTGTCGCGACCGGCTCGCCCCAGCAGACCGCGAAACCCCAGGGGGCGAGCGGAACCCGGCCGCCGGCCAGCACCAGGCCGGGGGTCGGCTCACCCTCGTCGGGAGCGAACTCGGTGGAGTCCAGCAGCCGGCGCCAGGTCGAGCCGCCGGCCAGCGCGACATCGGTCGCGGTGTCGCTGAAGTTGAGCGTCACGGCGCTTTCGACCGTGCCCAGCCGGCGGTAGACGACGACCGCCGGCCCCTCGACGTAGCCGAGCGACTCGTCGGCGTCCGGGTCGTTGACCAAGGGCAGACCGCGGCGCACCGCGAGCAACCGCCGGACCAGGTCGAGCATGGCCGCACCCTGCGGACTGTCGCGGCGGCCGCGGTCGAGCCGGGCGCGGTCGAAGGTCTCCCGGGCGGCCGGGTCGAACTGGTCGGCGTCGCGGCCGAACTCCGCCGCCCGCCCTCGGCGGACCGCGTCGAGCAGGCCGGGGTCGCCGTGGTCGACGAAGTAGGGAAACGGCGCCGTCTCCGCGTACTCCTCGCCCATGAACAGCATCGGCACGTTCGGCGAGAGCAGCACGGCGGCGGTCGCCAGCTGGGCCTTGCGCTGGCCGACCAGGCTGACCAACCGCTCGGCTCCGGCCCGGTTGCCGACCTGGTCGTGGTTCTGGGCGAAGCCCACCAGCCGGTGCGCGGCCGCATTGGGCGCCTGGCTGCCGTGCCGCCGCCCGCGGAAGCGGGAGTACTCGCCGCGGAAGACGAACCCGTGCGTGTACGCCGATGCGAGCTGGGTGAGCTCTCCGAAGTCCTGGTAGTACCCGTCTCGCTCCCCGGTGAGCAACGCGTGCAGCGCGTGGTGGAAGTCGTCGTTCCACTGCATGTCGAAGCCGTACCCGCCGACCTCCGGCGAGCTGATGACCAGCGGGTTGTTGTCCCCGCTCTCGGCAATCGTGAGGTACTTGCGGCCGAGGAGATGGCTCAGCTCGCCGATCGCGGCGGTCAGCTCGCGCAGGAACGGCGAGGCGGTGGGGTCGACGATGCCGTGGATCGCGTCGAAGCGCAGCCCGTCGACGTGGAAGTCGCGCAGCCACATCAGCGCGTTGTCGATGAAGTAGCGGCGGACCTCGTCCGAGCCCTGCTCGGAGAAGTTCATCGCCGCGCCCCACGGCGTCGCGTAGGTGTCGGTCAGGTACGGCGCGAAGTGCTGGTGCACCGCGCCCTCCGGACCGAGGTGGTTGTAGACCACGTCGAGGATCACGGCGAGGCCGTGCCCGTGGCAGGTGTCGACGAACCGCTGCAACGCGGCGGGGCCGCCATACCCTTCGTGCACCGCGAACGGGAACACCCCGTCGTACCCCCAGTTCCGCCGGCCGGGGAAGGCCGCGACTGGCATCGGCTCGATCGCGTTGATCCCGAGGTCGGTGAGCTCGTCGAGATGTTTGGCCGCGGCGTCGAACGTGCCGTCCTCGGTGAACGTCCCGACGTGCATCTCGTAGATGACGAGGTCGTGCTCGGCCGGCGGGACGAACCCGTCGTGGTGCCACACGTGCAGGCTCGGGTCGAAGCCGCGCGAGGGCCCGTGCACGCCTTCGGGCTGGTGCCGCGAGGCCGGGTCGGCGTACGCCTTCCCGCCGTCGAGGACGAAGCGGTATGTCGGCTCGTGCGCGAGGCCCCGGATCCAGCCGCAGTGGTATCCCCGCCCGGCCGGCTGCAGCACCAGGTCGTGCCGGTCCGGGTCCTCGATCCGGGCCGTCACCCGGGTGGCGTCCGGCGCCCAGACCGAGAACGCCCAGTCGCCGTCGCCCAGCCGGCTCGCACCGAGTGGCCAGGTCCGTTTCGGCTCCGTGCTCTTCGTCACCCAGCCGCCTTGAACGCCACGACGGCGAGCGGAGGCAGGGTCACGCTGACCCGGTGCGCGAACCCGCCCCACTCCTCGGCGACAGCCGTGACCGCACCGAGGTTGCCGACCCCGCTGCCGCCGTAGGTCTCGGCGTCGCTGTTGAGGATCTCCTCCCAGCGCCCGGCGGACGGTACGCCGAGCACGTGGTCGTAGCGGGGGATCGGGGTGAGGTTCATCGCGACCAGCACGGCATCACCGGACCGGGCGCGCCGCAGGAAGCTCAGCGTGCTCTGGTCCGCGTCGTCGTAGCGCACCCACCGGAACCCGTCCGGGTCGCAGTCGAGCTCGTGGAGGGCGGGCTCCACGGCGTAGCGCCGGTTGAGGTCGCTCACCCACCGCAGCAGGCCGGCATGCGCCGGCTCGGCGAGCAGGTCCCAGTCGAGTGACTGCTCGTGCGCCCACTCGCGGAGCTGGCCGAACTCCCCGCCCATGAACAGCAGCTTCTTGCCGGGCTGCGTGTACTGGTAACCGAGCAGCAGGCGCAGGTTGGCGAACCGCTGCCACTCGTCGCCCGGCATCTTGCCGAGCAGCGATCCCTTGCCGTGGGTGACCTCGTCGTGGGACAGCGGGAGCACGTAGTTCTCGGTGAACGCGTACACCGCGCGGAAGGTGATCTCGCCGTGATGGTGCCGGCGATGGATCGGGTCACGCTCGAGGTAGCTGAGCGTGTCGTGCATCCAGCCCATGTCCCACTTGAAGCCGAAGCCCAGCCCGCCCGCGTCGACCGGCCGGGACACGCCCGGCCATGCGGTCGACTCCTCGGCGATCATCTGTACGTCGGGATGGTCGGCGTAGACGCCGGCGTTGAGCGACTTGAGGAAGTCGACCGCCTCGAGGTTCTCCCGCCCGCCGTGCTTGTTGGGCAGCCACTCGCCGGGCTGGCGCGAGTAGTCGCGGTAGAGCATCGAGGCGACCGCGTCGACCCGCAGCCCGTCGGCGTGGAAGGTCCGCAGCCAGTGGTCCGCCGATGAGGCGAGGAACGACCGCACCTCGTGCCGGTCGTAGTTGAAGATCAGGCTGCCCCAGTCCGGGTGGAAGCCCAGCCGCGGGTCCTCGTGCTCGTAGAGGTTGGTGCCGTCGAAGCCGGCAAGGGCGAACGAGTCACCGGGGAAGTGCGACGGGACCCAGTCGATGATCACCCCGATCCCGGCCTGGTGCAGCCGGTCGATCAGGAACATCAGGTCCTGCGGGGTGCCCTGCCGCGCGCTCGGCGCGAAGTACGACGTGACCTGGTAGCCCCACGAGCCGTAGAACGGGTGCTCCATGACCGGCAGGAACTCGACATGGGTGAAGCCGCACGAGGTGACGTACTCGACCAGCGGCTCGGCGAGGTCGCGGTAGCACAGCGGCTCGGTGGGGCGCGCCGGATCGCGGCGCCAGGAACCCAGGTGCACCTCGTAGATCGAGATCGGCGCGTCGAGCGCGTTGCGGCGGGCGCGGTTCGCCATCCACTCCGCGTCCGCCCAGTCGTAGTCGAGGTCCCACAGCACCGACCCGGTCCGTGGGGGCAGCTCGGTGCGGAAGGCGAGCGGGTCGGCCTTCTCCAGCACGAAGCCGTTGCGCGTGGTGATCTCGAACTTGTAGACGTGCCCCTTCTTGGCGTTGCTGACGACGCCTTCCCAGATGCCGGAGCTGCCGCGCGGCGTCAGCGGTGAGTCGCTGCCGTTCCACGCGTTGAAGTCGCCGATCACGTTCACCGCGGTCGCGTTGGGCGCCCACACCGCGAAGCTGTACCCGCCGCGCTTGCGCTGGGTGGTCTTCGTCAGCATCGGGTGCGCGCCGAGCCGGTCGGCGAGCCGCCGGTGCGATCCCTCGTTGAACAGGTACAGGTCCTCGTCCCCGAGCCGGCTGTAGGCACGACGCGTCGTCGACACGCTCATGGGGAGGTCGCCTCCTTCGTGGTCGCGGTCGCGCGGAGCGCGCAGAGCCCGGTCATCAGCTCGCGGAGCGAGCCGTCCTGCGCGAGCGCTCGGATCGTTCGCGGCAGGCGATGCCGCCAGTTCGCCGCCTCGACCCCGGTGCCCGGCCGGTTGTCCGGGACGGTCTCGCCCTCGAGGTCGGCGAGGTCGGCGAACAGGTACGCCGCGGGTCCCGCCGCCAGCGACTCGAGGCAGGCCCGCAGGGCAGCGTGCGGGTCGGAGACGCCGAGCGCCTCGACCAGCTCGCGCTGGTCCGGGTCGGCCCAGAAGGTGGCGAAGCGAGGCAGGTCGTGGCTGCCGAGCGAGGCGGCTGACGGCCTGCTGGGCTGGGGAAGCGGGTCACCGGCGGATGCCCCGAACCGCGACACGAACGTGTGGAGGATGTCGTGGCGGTCCATCGCGCGCCGGATCTCGGGAGAGACGGTGCCGAGGT
>CAZEAM010000191.1:0-5544 GCA_964510285.1 uncultured Frankiaceae bacterium
CGGTGCCGCCGCTGGTGAAGACGACTTCGCTGGGCCGCGCCCCGAGCGCGGCGGCGACCGACTCCCGGGACTCCTCGACGATGCGGCGGGCCCGCCGGCCCGACGCGTGCAGGGACGAGGCGTTGCCGACCTGGCCGAGCAGCTCGGCCATCCGGTCGACCGCCTCGGGAAGCATCGGCGTGGTCGCCGCATGATCGAGATAGGCCACGTCCACCTCCCGCCCCAGCGCGCGGAGCCGGCTCTCGCCGGCACTGACCAACCAAGCCTAGAAGGCCCGGCCGCGAGGGGTTATTCCGCGAGGATCCGCTCGGAGCGGCGCTGCCCGCGCAGGCTTTGCAGCTCGTACGGGTCGGCGAGGACGATCTGCGTCGGCAGCGTCCCGGCGAGTGCCCGGATGTCCGCCGCGGCCCCGATCACGGTGCCGGCCGGGTCGCCGCCGTCGGGCGCGAGCCGGACCACCACCCGCGAGCCACCGTCACGACCCCGGCGACCGGTGACGATCCGCCAGTCGCGCAGGTCAGGCCGACCGGCAAGTGCGGCGGCGACGGAGCGCAGGTCGATGACGTCGCCATCGGTGCCGATGCCGCTGACGAGGGCGCGCCGGACCAGCCCTTCCGCGCGGGGCACCACCCGCCGGCAGCCCGGACACGGCTGCGTGGAAACGCCGGCGACGAGGTCCGCCGTGCGCCACCGCATCAGTGCGCTACCGCGCATCCCGAGCTGGGTGAGGACGAGCTCGCCGCCCCCGGTCGTGTGGTCGCCGGACTCCGGATCGACGACCTGCAGGACGTCGAGGTCCGGATAGGCGTGCAGGCCCGCCTTGCCGCCCGACTGCCGACACTCCCCCCACAGCACTCTCGCGCCGGGGGGCGCATGCACTGCCAGCACCGCCAGATCGCTCGCGCCCGCGCTGCGATGGGCGGCGTGGGTCACGGCGAGCCGCTCCGACTCACTCGGCGCACCGACCAGCAGAACCGTGCGAAGTGAGGTCAGGCCACGCAACCGGTCGAGCACCTCGGCGGCGGTGTCCGTGGGCAGCGCGAGCACCGTCGGCGGGGCCAGGCGAGCCGCGGCGGCGAGATCCTCCGGCCGGTTTCCCGGGAACAGCGCGGGAGCACCGGCGCCGAGCGCGGCGTACTCGAGCGCGACGTGCTCGGTGGTCGCGGCCGGTGCCACCCCGGAGAGCAGGACGTCGTCGCGGGTGAGCCCGAGGACCGCCCACAACCGTGCGCCGGCCCGCGTGATGGCATCCAGGTCGGCGCGGGTCGAGGCGATCGGGTAGCGCATCCCGTAGCCGGCGAACAGGTAGCGCGTAGCGCGGGTCTCTGCATCGACCACCCGCTGGTAGGCGTCACGCCTGGTCAGCCGAAGCCGCATCGCGCGCCGGACCGACGGACCGGAGGCGTGCAGCGCGAACCCGGCCTCGCCCGCTTGCAGCACCAGCGCGGCCATTCCGGCCGGGTCCCCGGTCGGGCTGATCTCCCGCTCCCCCATGGCCGGGATCGACGCGAGGTCGGCCACGGTGCGGATCGTCGCCGGCCGTCGGTTGAGCTCCTCGAACCGCCGACGCCACAACGGCGAGAACGGCGCCACCGAGTCCCGGACCTGAGCAGCGACCAGCCGGTCCTGCAGCGCCGAGAGCGACTCAGGGGTGTGCTGGTCCCAGGCGGTTGCCACGACGAGAAACTACAGGGCAGGAGCAGCCGGCACCGCGAAAGGCCGTGCGTGGGGTCGGGGGACCTCACCGACTCCCGCGGACTCAGCCCTTGCGCGCCTCGATCTGCTCGGTCACCTGCGGGACCACGTCGAACAGGTCGCCGACGACGCCGAAGTCGACGAGCTCGAAGATCGGCGCCTCGGGATCCTTGTTGATCGCGACGATCGTCTTCGAGGTCTGCATGCCGGCACGGTGCTGGATCGCGCCCGAGATGCCGACCGCGATGTAGAGCTGCGGCGACACCGTCTTGCCGGTCTGACCTACCTGGTTCTGGTGCGGGTACCAGCCGGCGTCGGTCGCGGCGCGAGACGCGCCGACGGCCGCCCCCAGCGAGTCGGCGAACTTCTCGATCAGTGCGAAGTGCTCGCCCGAGCCCAGGCCCCGACCTCCGGACACCACGATCTCGGCCTCGGTGAGCTCGGGACGGCCACCCTTCTTCTCGCTGACCCGCTCGAGCACCTTCGCCTTCTTGGCGGCGTCGGACAGCGCCGCCGACACCTGCTCCTCGCTTGGCGAGGCCGGTGCCGGCTCGGGCGCCGTCGAGTTCGGGCGGACCGTGATGATCGGAGTGCCCTTCTGGACCTTCGACCTGACGGTGTATCCGCCGCCGAAGATCGACTGGTCGCAGACGAACCCTTCACTCACGCCAACCGCGTCGGTGATCACCCCGGAGTCGAGCTTGACCGCGAGGCGGGCGGCGACCTCCTTGCCTTCCGGCGAGGACGGGATCAGCACTGCGGCCGGCGAAGCGGTGCCTACGACCTGGGCGAGCACCTCCGCCTTCGGCGCGATGATGTAGCTGTCGAGGTCGGCGTCTCCGGCGACGTACACCTTCTGCGCGCCGTACTCCGCGAGCACCGCCTTCGCGTTGTCGTAGCCGGCACCGACGTACACCGCCGACGGCTCACCGAGCGAGCGCGCAAGTGTGAGCAGCTCGAGGGTGACCTTCTTCGGCGTGCCCTCGAAGTGCTCGACGAGAACCAGGACCTCAGCCATCGTGCGTTTCTCCTTAGTCCTGCGCTCAGATGAACTTCTGCGTGGCGAGGAAGTCGGCGAGCTTCACGCCGCCGTCGCCTTCGTCCTTGACGATCGTCCCGGCCTGCTTCGGCGGGCGCGCCGCGAACTCGTCGACGGACGTGCCCGAGCCGGCCAGACCGACGTTGCCGGCCTCGATGCCCGCGTCCGCGAGGGTGAGTGTGGTCAGCGGCTTCTTCTTCGCCGCCATGATCCCCTTGAACGACGGGTAGCGCGGTTCGTTGATCTTCTCGACCACCGACACGATCGCCGGCGTCTCGGCCTCGACCACGTCGTACCCGGTGTCCGTCTGCCGCTCGATCTTGACCGTCGAGCCGTTGACTTCCACCTTGCGGGCGAACGACAGCTGCGCGGCGCCGGTCCGTTCGGCGAGCATCGCCGGGATCACGCTCATCCGCGCGTCGGTCGACTCCACTCCGAGGATCACCAGGTCGTGCGGAATGGTGCCGAGCGCCTGGGCGAGGGCGTAGGAGGTGGCGAGCGCGTCGGAGCCGTGCAGTGCGGGGTCGACGACGTGGACGGCGGAGTCGGCGCCCATCGACAGCGCCTTGCGGATGGTGTCGACCGCCTTCTCCGGACCCATCGTGAGGACGGTGACCTCGCCGCCGTGGGCCTCCTTGAGGCGCAGCGCCTCCTCGACGGCGTACTCGTCGAGCTCGTTCATGACGCCTTCGACGCTCTCGCGGTCGAGCGTCTTGTCAGTGTCGCTGAGCTTCTTTTCCTCGTAGGTGTCGGGCACCTGCTTCACGCACACGACGATGTTCATGGCCGGCGGCCGACCTCCTGCGGTAGGTCCTCGTTAAGGAGCAGCGTCACGGCACGCAACAGCATGTCCGTGCAACTGCGCAAACTCTAGCAAGCGCAACAGAAGCGTGACGACGGCGGGTGCCACGGCCGCCGAGCCCAACGAAAAGGGCCTCTCAAAAGGGGTTGAGACACCCAAAGCGTTGGGCTCGGCGATCCAGCAGCGCCGTGGTGCTACGCGGCTGAGGCGCCCGCAAGCGCGGGCGCCGGTGCCGCGAGAGTCGCTCCGCAGTCACAGCTCGAGCCGGCGAACTGCTGCGAGTCGCAGCCCTCGCCCTGGCAGCCCGTCGTACCGCAGCCGGAGCACTCCAACAGCAAGTTGTTGCAGGCGCTTCCATCGAAGAGCCGGCCGTTGCACTTGTGCATCAGATCCCCCTCAGGACTGTCGGTCTTGCTCGTCCGGCGAACCGTGGTCTGAAGACCTAGTGGAACTGCTCTTCCTCGGTGGAGCCCTTCAGCGCGAGGGTCTCGGCCTCGGGGTCGATCGCGGTGGCCACCAGGTCGAAGTACCCGGCGCCGACCTCCCGCTGGTGCTTGGTCGCGGTGTAGCCGTCGGCCTCGGCCGCGAACTCCTTCTCCTGCAGCTCGACGTACGCCGACATGTCGCGGCTCGAGTAGCCCTTGGCCAGCTCGTACATGGAGTAGTTGAGGGCGTGGAAGCCGGCGAGGGTGATGAACTGGAACTTGTAGCCCATCGCGCCGAGCTCGCGCTGGAACTTCGCGATCGTGTCGTCGTCGAGGTGAGCCTTCCAGTTGAACGACGGCGAGCAGTTGTAGGCGAGCAGCTGGTCCGGGAACTCCTTCTTGATCGCCTCGGCGTACTGCCGTGCGAGCTCGAGGTCCGGCGTCGACGTCTCCATCCAGAGCAGGTCGGCGTACGGCGCGTATGCCAAGCCGCGGGTGATGCACGGATCGATGCCGTTGGTCACGCGGTAGAAGCCTTCGGCCGTGCGCTCGCCGGTGACGTACTGCTGGTCACGCTCGTCGACGTCGCTCGTGATCAGGGTGGCCGCCTGGGCGTCGGTACGGGCGACGACCAGCGTCGGCACTCCCTCGACGTCGGCCGCCAGCCGAGCGGCGTTGAGCGTCTTGACGTGCTGGTTGGTCGGGATGAGGACCTTGCCGCCGAGGTGCCCGCACTTCTTCGCCGAGGACAGCTGGTCCTCCCAGTGCACCCCGGAGGCGCCGGCCGCGATCATCGCCTTCATCAGCTCGAAGGCGTTGAGCACCCCGCCGAAGCCCGCCTCGGCGTCGGCGACGATCGGCGCGAACCAGTCGACGTCCGTCTTGCCTTCGCTCCAGGTGATCTGGTCCGCACGCATCAGCGCGTTGTTGATCCGCCGGACGATCGCCGGCACCGAGTTGGCCGGGTACAGGCTCTGGTCCGGGTAGGTCTGCGCCGCGAGGTTCGCGTCGCCGGCGACCTGCCAGCCGGACAGGTAGATGGCCTTCAGGCCGGCGCGGACCTGCTGCACCGCCTGGTTGCCGGTCAGCGCGCCGAGCGCGTTGATGTAGTCCTCGTTGTTGACCAGGTTCCACAGCTTCTCGGCGCCCCGCCGGGCAAGGGTGTGCTCCTCCTGCACCGAGCCGCGCAGCCGAACGACGTCCTCAGCGGAGTAGTTGCGCGAGACGCCCGTCCAGCGCGGGTTGGTCTCCCACTCCTTGGCCAGGGCTGCGGCTTGCTCGGTGATGCTGGTGCTCACGGATTGCTCCTCGTTGTCGTCATTGACAGGTGAGTGAACTTCCTTCGGTGTTCACACTATGACGCACGAAGACCGGCCGGTCGTGTCGTGCCGTGCGAGAAGAAAGCCAAATCTTCTGCTAACGTGAAGAACATGGCGGCTGTGGGGGTCGATCCGGTCACGCTCGGGCAGCGGATCCGCCACCTGCGCCGCACCCGCAACATGACCCTCGCCGACCTGGCCGCGCAGGTCGGATCGGCGAGCTCCGCACTGTCGACCATCGAGAACGGCCGGCGCGAACCGCGA
>CAZEAM010000192.1:0-12283 GCA_964510285.1 uncultured Frankiaceae bacterium
GCGCGACGCGCTGCGGGAGGCCGAAGAGCGCTCGGACGCGGCGCAGAAGTCGGCCGGGGCGGCGACCGCGCCAGCGACGGCACCGCCGAAGCGCCCGCGCGCGCGCAAGGCCGCCCCGCCCGATCCCGACGGAGCCTGAGCCGGTGGCCGGTCGCGGACCGGTGCGCGGCGCGGACGGCAGGCCGCGCTGCCCGTGGGCGCTGTCGGCACCCGAGTACGTCGACTACCACGACACCGAGTGGGGTCGACCGCTCGCGACCGACGACCAGATGTTCGAGCGGATGTCGCTCGAGGGCTTCCAGTCCGGCCTGTCCTGGCTGGTGATCCTGCGCAAGCGCCCGGCCTTCCGGGCGGCGTTCGCCGACTTCGCGATCGAGCGGGTCGCCGGCTTCGGTGACGACGACGTCGCGCGCCTGCTGGCCGACGCCGGCATCGTCCGCAACCGGGCCAAGATCGAGGCGACCATCGCCAACGCGCGGGTCCTCGCCGACCTGCCGGGCGGGTTGCTCGGGTTCGTGCAGGGCTTCGCCCCCGCCGGCCGCCGCCGCGCCCCGCGGACGCTGGACGACCTGCCGGCGAAGACGGCGGAGTCGGTCGCGCTCGCCAAGGCGCTGCGCGGTCACGGCGTACGGTTCGTCGGCCCGACGACCGCCTACGCGCTGATGCAGGCCACCGGCCTGGTCAACGACCACCTGGCCGGCTGCATCGCCCGCTGAAGCCCCCGCGCGCCCAAGCCCCCTCCCGCGAACTTGCACTTTCGCACCGTTTTCGCGCCGGAAACGGTCGTTTCGTGCAAGTTCGCGGGGGGCTAGTGGCCGGTGAAGGTGGCGGGGCGCTTGTCCAGGAAGGCCTGTACGGCGGCGCGGTGGTCCGCGGTCTGGCCGCAGCGTGCCTGGGCGGCCGCCTCATTGGCCAAACTCTCACCTAGAGAATGAGACGCACTGTAGGCCAGAGTCTGCTTGATCGCCGCGTACGCCGCGGTCGGGCCGGCTGCCAGCCGGGTGGCGAGCCCGAGCGCCGTTTCGGCGAGGTCGCCGGCCGGTACGACGATGCTGACCAGGCCGAGCTCGAGCGCCTGCGCAGCCGCGACCGGCTCGGCGAGCATGAGCATCGCCGCCGCCCGCCCGGCGCCGACCAGGCGGGGAAGCGTCCACGAGGCACCGCTGTCCGGGCCGAGCCCCACCCGGGCGAACGCCATCAGGAACGACGCGTCGTCGGCGGCGACCCGGATGTCGCAGGCGAAGGCGAGCGACGCCCCGGCTCCCGCCGCCGAACCGTTGACCGCGGCGACCACCGGCTTGGGCAGCGTCGCGATCGCCTCGACCAGCGGGTTGTAGTGCTCGGCCACGGTCGACAGCTCGGTGTCGCCGGCCGCCAAGGCGTCCACATGCTCCTTGAGGTCCTGGCCGACACAGAACGCCCGCCCGGCCCCGGTCAGCAGCACCGCCCGCACGGTGTCGTCCGCGCCGGCCCGGCGCAGCGCGTCGAGCAGGGCGACCTTGAGCCCGACGGTGAGGGCGTTGAGCGCCTCGGGTCGGTCGAGGGTGATCGTCGCGACCCCGTCGGCGACGGTGTAACGCAGCACGCCCATCGCGCGCTCTCCTTGCTGATCGGGGGTCGACCCTCGCATACCCGACCCTGCGTACTATGGGGCGTTTCTACCGATACGTCACCAAATGTCGCTGGTGGGAGCGACCGGCGGTCATGTCGGACGTCTAGGACAGTAGCGCCGGTAGGCTCTCGCCTGAGCCTGCCGGCAGTGCGGGGCGACGAAGGGCCGGTGGGGTGGACCACAGCGACGCCGGGACGGACGAGGCGCTGGCCGCCGCCGTCAACGACGCGCTGATCGGCGACGTCCTCGCCGACCTTCCCGAGGCTCAGCCGCAGCGCACGCTGCACTCCGCCACTGACTTCTCCAGCCTCTACATCCGCCATCGCAGCGGGCTCGCAGCGCACGCCCGCCGCTACCTGCGCGACGCGCGCGACGTCGACGAGGTCGTGCAGGAGACCTTCCTGCGCCTGTTCCTCGCGATCCCCGAGATCGAGACCGAGCTGCAGGCGATCGCGTTCGCGCGGCGCACCCTGACCAACCTGTGCATCGACCGCTACCGGGCCGAGCGCCGGCGGCCGACCTTGATCACGCTTGACGCCAACCCGTACTTCGACGTGACCTCCGCCGAGGAAGACCCCGACCCGGTCCTGCAAGCGGAGGACGCCGCGATCGTGCGGGAGGCGCTGGCCCGGCTCAGCCCGCTGCACCGCGCCGCGCTGGTCAAGCGTGAGATCGAGGAGAAGCCGCTGCCCCAGATCGCGGCCGAGCTCGGGGTCGCCGAGGACAGCGTCAAGCATCTCCTCTTCCGGGCCCGGCGGGCGCTGCGCCGGCTGCTGGTGGGCACCTCCGTCGAGCCCGGCGTCGATCTGAGCGCCGGCGAGATCCTCGACGCGGTCAACCGCCGGCTCGGCACGGCGCTGTCCAACGGCGCCGGGGTCTTCGTGCTGATCGTGGTCGTGAGCGTGGTGGCCGCGATCGGGCTGCGGCCGTTGTTCACCCACCACGCCTCCGCGGTCGCGGGCGCGCCAGCGATGCCGAGCCTGCCGTCGCTGGGCGACAACACCCCGCCGCCGCCGGGGGTGGGCGCTACGACGTCGCACCCCGGTGCGGGCGGCAAGCACCACGGATCGTCGGCCGGCCCCGAGGCCACGACGGGCCTGCCCGGCGGCGTGGCTAGCACCGTGCCCTCGCCGCATCCTGCGGCGCCTGGCGACGGACAGACGCATCACGGCCAGGCCCACCACGGCCAGACCCGCCACGGCTCGGGGCCCGAGGGCAGCGGCGGCGCCGGCCGGGCGCACTTCCGGCTCTCCGGCCCGCTCCAGGTCCGCGGCGCGCCGCAGGTCAGCACGGTCAGCGCGGCGATCCAAGCGGACAAATCGACACAATCGGTATCAACCTTCACCGCCAACACGAGCGAGGGCACATTCGTGATGACCCAGGCGGTCGATGCGCCGTCCGCGGGCGGCGCGACGGTCTCGGTCCAGCCGCACTTCATCGTCGGCAACCTCGCCGAGCGGCCCAACATCACCGCCTCGACCGCGCGGGTCAGCCCCGACGCCAACGGCTCCTTGGTGGTCGACGTCAACGCGACGGCGGCGCCCGACCCGTCGACGAACGCTTTCCCGCTGACCGGGCTGGCCGCGCACTTCGTGCTCTCGCCCGAACTCGAGGTGGTGGAGGAGGCGGTGACCCTCAGCGCCGCTGCACCGGCGAGCCCGCAGCCGGTCGCCACCCCGCCCGCGTCGTCGCCGCCGGCCGCCGGCACTCCGCCCGCCGCCGGCACTCCGGCTCCGCCGGCCGAGACGACGCCGTCCACGCAAGCGCCGCCGCCGCCTCCGCCCACGGCGACAACGGCTTCTGACCCGAGCGGGACGGCAACGACCGGGACCGCGCCCACAGGGGCCGCAAGTGCGCCCGCAGGCCCCCGAAACTTCGCCGGCGCCGGTTCTGTGGCGTGCTCGGGGGCTTGTGCTAGGAATATTCCGGCCTGACGTGACGACCGGGCGAGGCCAGGAACGTTCTAGTCAGCCGGAGGGAGTTTCTGGGCCAATCGCCGCGAGCGTGATCAAGCGCAACCGGCGATAACTCGGGACGAGGACTGCACGCGCGGTTCGGGGGCGGCAAGCGGCTCCCCACGCAAGGAAAACTGAATGGCGGAAATGGTCCGCCTAGGGTCACGAAAGGACCTTGCATGAATCGAACGACCAGGGCGATGGCGCGCCTGGGCACGCTGGCAGTCCTTGCCGGCACGGCCCTGAGCGCGCCATTTGCCATCGGTACGGCGAGTGCCGCGCCGCTGGCGGCGAGCGACGTCTCGACCACCAACGGCAACATCGGCAGCATCGCCGAAGCTTCGAACCGTGTCGCTTACGCCGGCACCATGGGAGCGATCACGCTCAACACCCCAGGAAACCCGGCTGCGGGCGACCAGGTCACCATCCAGCTCGCCGGTGGCGACGCGTACTTCGTGGCTGGCCAGCCCGGCGGCACGTCGGCCACCACGGTGACGTGTACCTGGAACGCCGCTCCGAACCCGGCGCCCACGTGTGCCGGTGCCTACGCCGTCGGTGACGACAAGTCCGAGACGGTGCAGGTCGCGGTGTCCGACACCACCAACGGAACCCAGGTCAACACGACCCTCGGGTTCAACTCGCTGACCATCTCGGGCTGCCCGACGACCGGTTTCGACACCGCCACCGCGCTCGCGGCACCGGAGTCGACCGCCGTCAACTGCGTGACCCAGGGATCGTTCAGCAGCCCCCTGACGCTGACGGCGCAGTACCTCGCCGGTGGTGCCGGTGTCGTGCAGAACACGACCGTCACCCTCACGACGCCGGGTGCGGCGCAGTTCTCGGGCTCTCAGCCTGCTGACGGTGGCTGCCTCTTCTTCACTACCACCGTCGTCCAGTGCACCAGCGGTGCGGACGGCAACTTCAAGTTCACGATCGTGGACAGTGGCGTGACGCCGACGCCGACGCCGAACGTCGACACGAGCGTCATCCAGGTTTCGACGCGAAGCGGCACTGGCTCGTACCCGCAGCTCACGGCCGGTTCAGTGAGGCCGACCGAGCAGATCAACTGGGCTCCCGGTTCGGTCACTCCGGCCCGGGTCGACCTCACCGGGCTGCAGGTCATCGCGCCCTCGGCGCAGGCCACCAACCTGCTTGCCGAGCCGGGCGACGTGATCCAGGCCACCTTCAAGGTCATGGGTAGCTGCCCGCTGGCGGCGGGCAACGCGACCTGCGACAACGGCACGGCGCTTTCCGGCCAGTCGGTGACGGTGAAGACCGACCACGGCTTCATCACGCCGAACTGCACGGTCAGCGGTGTCAACGGCTACGCGGAGTGCTCGTTCTCGACCGCCCCGGCGAAGGATGCCCCGGTGGGCAACCTGACCAGCTCGGGCCAGAGCGCGACGTTCACCACGAAGCCTGACGGCACGTTCGTCGCGTCGTTCGGGATCGGTCGTGACGAAGGGTTCGACGCGGCCGGCCTCGTGGCCTCGCATATCACGGTTGCTGACCTGCCGGTCAGCATCGTGGGCGACCACACGACCGCCCAGACCTGCCCGACGAGCACCGTCGTGCAGCCACGGATCACCGGCCCGGCCGTCGTGACCACCACGCCCGCCGCCGCCCCGACCTTCCCGGGTTGCTCGGTTGACCTGGGTTGGACCACCAAGGAGCAGCCGCTCAACGGCGGAACCGCGAAGATCAACGTGGTGCCGTCGCTCAGCTCGCCGAACAACGTGGCGATCCTGACCGAGAACAACGACGACGCCACGACCGGCACCACTGCGGTGAACGTTCCGGACGTCGACCGGGTCGTGTTCAAGGTTGCGCTCACCGACCAGTTCGGCAACCTGACGAGCAACGCTGGTGCCACGGGCAACAACATCGCCCAGCTGTTCAAGACCGGCCCCGGCAAGCTGTGGAACTGTGGCGCGGCGTTCAACACGACCGACGCGTGCTCGGCGACGGGCAACGGCGGCCGGTTCACGAACGCCCAGCAGGCTGACGGCACGTTCAACGAGGCGTTCGCCGCGGTCGGCAGCTACACCAACGTGGGCGCGCAGAACCGCTACCAGGCGGACACGGCTCAGAACGGCGCGGCTGGCGGCAACGCCGGCTTCGGCAGCGAGACGCCGAGCGTCAACGACGGCACCACGACGATTGTTCTGTCGTGGACGCCGCCGACCACGACGTTCTCCGGCACGGGCCCGTTCTGGACCTTCACGGCTGGCAACGGCACTGCGGTGACCGACACCCTGACGCTGAACTTCTACAACCAGCTCGCGCAGCCGGTTGTGACGTTCGACGTCTCGCCGGGCAACACGGTGCCGACGGCAACGGCGGTCACCGTGACGGCCACGACGGTTGACCAGCACGGTCACCCGATCGTGTCCATCCCGGGTGTCACCACCACGGCGGTCCAGGTCGTGCGCAGTGGGGCGAACGAGTCCACCTGCACCCCGATCCAGAACGCCGCGAACCAGATCCTGGGTTCCAACACCTCAGGTGTGACGGGCTACACGTTCAGCTGCGACGCGGCCGGCGTGTCGAACGTCTCGATGGTCATCACCGGTCCTGGTGGTGTCCAGCTGGCCCAGGGTCGCGAGGCGATCACCTTCACCGGTCAGGCGATCGGTGGCGGGCTGAAGACCGAGAAGCCGACCCTGCGGATCACCGCGCCGAAGCGCCACGTGCTGGTGCTCCACGCGGCGACCCACCCGTCGCTGGTTCACGTCAAGGTGCACTTCTACAAGGTGCGTCACGGCCTCAAGCTGCTCGTCGGTGCAGACCGCACGGGTGCCGCTGGCCACGCTCACCTGCGGATCAAGCACCTGAAGTCGGGCACGCACCCCAAGTACACCGCCAAGGTGGTTGGGCTGTCCGACAAGTTCAAGTCGAAGTACGCCAAGGCACACAAGCACCGCGTGCGGTAGGCAGAATCGGCTAGCACTACCAAGCCCTGTGGGGGCGGCTCCGAAAGGAGTCGCCCCCACAGGCGTTTCCGAGGCCGGGTCGGCTGTGCAGCGACGAAGCTCGAGGTGAAGGGACGGCCGGGCCGCGGGCTGCTAGCTCGTGGCTGAGGGCGACGGGCTTGGTGAGCCGGCGGCAGCCGGGGCGTGCGCGGTGATGTAGCGGTAGACCGCCTGGCGCTGCTCGGTCGTCGTACCCGGCTTGAAGTAGACCTGGATCTGCTTGAACTGCGGGTAGTAGGTCACCGTCCGCACGCCCGGCATCTTGATCACGTGGTTGGCGATCTTCTTGCGCTCGTGCTGGCTGATCCGCGGGTAGACCGTGGAGCCGCCCGGGCTGGTCGAGCTCGGCGGGTTGTACGCCGGCTTGGTGATCTTGCCGTTCGGCCCGTACGCCCCGGGCTTGGTCGCCGACGGGGCCGGGGATGTCGCAGCGCCACCCGAACCGCCCGAGGCCGCCGACCCACCCGAACCGCCCGACGATGAGCCCGAGCACGCGGTGAGCGCGGCGAGCGCCACCACGCCGACACCGAGCAGCCTCGCGGCCGCCGGTGCCGCGGAGCCGTCTTCGTGCGCTGTGGGCAAGGTGACCTCCTTCGCGGCCCGAGCGTACCCGCGAGCGGGAAGGTCACACGGTGGACACGATCGGTGATCTTGAGGTGTGAGCGCCGTGATCGCGGGAAGCAACTGTTGTCGATCTTGTCAGACGCTCGCGGAGGAGCCGGACGGTTTATGACTGCTGCGCTGCGTCTGCCTGGTTCAGGCCGTTCGCACCGGCATGTTCAGGCCCTTCTGCTGTTGATCTTGAACGGAATCGACGGAATAGTTGCGCTTCGCAAAGAGTGTGTAACGCGTTCGATCCGGGAAGCGCTGACCTACATGCGCACAAGATGCGCAGAGGCCGTGTCCGGTGGTGCGTGACCACCTTGCGCACGCACCAGCGGCGAGGGGCGCCAAGGCGCCGTTCGGCAAACATGAGAGGACAGGGAATGAGTAGCTGGCTGAAGCGCCCCGCCAAGAGGTGGGCGTCAGCAGCGGTCGTCGTAGGGTCCGTGTCGGCGGTGTTGGCATCACCGCTGGCAGTCGGCACCGCCGCGGCTGTTGCCCCCCCCACCGTCACGAACGTGACGATCACGTCGCACGCCAACAGCACTGCCGGCGGCGACGCCACCATCAACGGCACCTACACCCCGGCCGCAGGAGCCGGCGGGACCGCGCCGTCGATCGAGTACACAATCCAGGGCGCCACTCCTTCGAGTGCGGCCACCGCGACGTTCCCCAACGGCACGCCTTGCAACACCAACGGCACCGTGAACCTTGACGGAACCTTCACCTGCACCGTCCACAACGGCGGTACGGCGGGCTCCGAGGACATCCGGGTGTTCGCCGACAACGACGCCGACAACGTCTACAAGCAGTCTGCGCCGGCAGAGCCCTCCGACACGGTCACGCTGGTGTTCTCGGGCGCGCCGCAAATCATCGCTCTGAGCCCGTCCGGCGCGTCGAGCGCGGCCACCGACACGTGCACGGCGTACACCGCGCACGTCGTCGACGCCAACGGCAACCCGGCGGCCGGCCAGACCGTCGTGCTGCACGTCGACGAGGCCGCGTCGTCGACCCCCGGGGCGAACCCGATCAGCCTCTACGAACCGGACTGCTCCGACGCCACCCCGACGCCGGGCGGCAGCGCTGCGGGCAACGCCATCACCTACACGCACAACTTCACCGTGCCGTCCAACGGCGACGTGAAGTTCGGCCTGGCGTCCTCCGCCCCCGGCGCCGCGACCATCACGGTCCAGAACACCGGCGGCACGGTCATCAGCAACGCCGCGACCGTGACCTACAGCCAGGGCGGCACGAACAGCGTCGCGAGCCTGGCGGTGACCTCGGCGAACACGCAGACCGGGTTCGTCAACAGCACGCAGTCGTTCACGGTGAAGGCGACCGACTCGAGCGGCAACCCGGTGCAGGGTGTCGCCGTGATGGAGGAGACCACCGGCACCAGCGTGGACACTCTCGCGCCGACCTCGTGTGGGACGACCAACTCGAGCGGCAACGTCACCTGCTCGATCACCAACGGCGGGACGGCCGGCACGGACCACCTGACCTTCTGGGTCAACAACAGCACCGGTACGCCGCGCACCAACGGCCCGGACAGCGGTGAGCCGCAGGCGACCGCGACCGCGGTGTTCAACGCGCAGCCCGCAGTGTCGTCCGCCAACAGCACGCTGACCTGCGTGCAGCAGCTGGCCGGCACCGACCAGGGCAAGGCGAAGACCGACTGCACCGTGCCGACCAGCCAGCACTCGGTGACCTTCACCGCCACCGTCCGGGACGCGAGCAACAACCCGATCGCGAACCAGCCGGTCAGCTTCACCGCGACGTCGGCGAAGCTCGGTGGCGCGACCGTCACCGGTGCGAACCTGCCGAGCGGCACCAGCAACACCGACGCCAACGGGAAGGCGACCTTCGTCGTCAACGACCCGAGCGCCGCCAACGGTGACAACGTCACCGTGCACGCCGCGGTGGGCGCGAAGTCGGTCGGTACCGCCAGCGCTCACTGGGCGGCTGCCGCAGCGTCCGCGCTGAACGTCACGCCGCCGCTGCAGAGCGTCACCAAGGGTGGCACCGTGACGGTGCACGTGCAGGTGGTCGACCAGTTCGGCACCGCGACCGCCGTCCAGTCACCGATCACGTTCACGGTGGCCGGCCGCAACAACGGCGTGTCGGGTGCGGCAGTCAACGGCACCATCACCTACACCGACACGGGCGTCAACAGCGCGTCGGACACCGACACGATCACGGTCAACGACGCGCTCGACTCCCTGAGCGGGACCGCGAAGGTGAAGTACGTCACCGGCCCGATCACGCCGAGCGCCGTGACGCTCGACACGAGCGGCAGTGGCACCAGCGACGCGACCTGCGCCGCCGCGGGCCACACCCCGGCGACGGACGTGAACCTCGGGGCCACGACCGAGGTGTGCGCCGTGGTCAAGAACGCCAACAACGAGGCGCTCGCCGGCCAGGCCGTCACGTTCACGGTGAACAACGGTCAGGTCGACACCCACGGCAACCTGTCGGACACCAGCACGAAGACCGTCCAGGCCACGACCGATGAGGCCGGTGTCGCCTTCGCCGACGTGACGTCGACGACCAGCGGCGCGCAGACCGTGACGGCGACCGCCGGCTCGGCCACCGACTCGGACACGGTCACCTACAAGACGGCCCCGCTGGCCTCGGCGTACACCATCGCGCTGAGCCCGGCGGACCCGACCGTGGCGCCTGGTGGGACGCAGAAGTTCACCGCGACGGTGACCGACAAGTTCGGCAACCCGGTCGCCGGCGTCTCGGTGGGCTTCACCCAGCAG
Organism: uncultured Frankiaceae bacterium; assembly: GCA_964510285.1. Lineage (GTDB taxonomy): Bacteria > Actinomycetota > Actinomycetes > JAFAQI01 > JAFAQI01 > DASZTV01. The sequence goes on from CAZEAM010000192.1 coordinate 9,905, forward strand.
GGCCCGGGCTCGCTGAGCGGCACCTCGTCGGCCTCGGTGACCACCGGGGCGGACGGCACGGCGAGCGTCACGCTGATCACGCAGGTGTCCGACTCGGGCTCGGGTTCGGTGACTGCGACGATCAACACGACCGGCACCCAGTGCAGCAGCGCGCCGAACGCGACGCCGCCGAGCACCTGCACCGCGACGTCGACGTACACCGTCGCCACGACCGGCGCAGCGACGCTGTCGCTCGACGGTGAGCACGGTGCCAACGTGGGCACGCACGAGACGGTGCGGGCGACGGTGAAGAACGCCGACGGCACCCCCGCAGCGAACCAGATCGTGCGGTTCTTCGTGAGCGGCGCCAACTCGGCGACCGGTTCGACGACGACCGACGCGGCGGGCAACGCCAAGTTCGTGTACGCACTGAGCCACCACGGCAAGGACACGATCGCGGCGTACGTCGACTCGAACAACGACCAGATCCGGCAGGCGAGCGAGCCGAAGGACACGATCGTCCGGCACATCCAGGGCATCGAGCACCCGAAGCTCACGCTGCACTCGAACAACGGGAAGGTGAAGGCTCACGTCAACACCCGCCCGAACGCGAAGCACGCGCTGGTGCGGTACTACGTGAAGCGCCACGGCTCCTGGCACAAGATCGGGAGCAGCCACACCAACCGGCACGGGAACGACAACCACAAGTTCGCGTTCAAGGTGGGGTCGCACCACAAGTTCCGCGCCAAGGTGAGCGCCACGGCGGTCACCACGAAGGGCACCTCGAACAAGGAGTCCATCCGGGTGCGCGGATAGCACTACAGATCGGCTGAGTCGGGCCGAGCTGGTCGTGGGCGGTTCGGTTCGGAGCCGCCCTCGACGGCTGTTCGGGGGCAGGAAATCCGCAACCGGCGCAGAAAGTGACGAATCGGACGACGACCGACCGGGGGGTCCGGCGTTCAGTCCAATGGGGTCGGATTGCCGATTTGGGAGTGCGACGAGACGTGGTTGGAACCTCGCGGGGGGTCGGCGATCGTGCCGAACCGCGGTTTCGACGCGCCGGGGATTGTCCCCAGGTTGGCCAGCGAGGGCACCGGTGCGCCCCTATGATGACCCCGACCCAGTCGCGCTGGGCCGGGGTTCGGCGTCCGCGCGGTAGTCGTTTGGAGCCGATCACGTGAAGGCTTGCCGGGAGGAGCACGACAGGATGCACACGAACTTCGCCATGCGGCGGCTGAGTGGGGTGGCGCTGGCCGCCGTCGCCGCAGTTGGCATGGGCACCGTGCTCGCCGTACCGGCCGCGGCCACGCCGGCGACGTCCATGACCGCCTCGCCCGAGCAGCCGCGCTACCCGGCCGGCGCGACGGCGAAGATCACGGTCGCGGTGAGCGGCAACACCACGCCCGACACGATCAGTGCGGTCGTCACCTCCGGGCCGGACACCACGGCCAACCTCAGCTGCCCGGCCACCGTCGGGGTCAACGGCTCGGTGACCTGCACGCTGGTCAACGCCAGCGCCAACCCCGGCGTGGACCAGGTCACGATCACCGACAACAGCGTCGTCGCGCCCGCCCAGCCGCTGCGCGCGACCACCTCGGTGGCCTTCGAGACGATCACCGCGGTGCCCGACCAGAACGTCGGGTCCACCGCCGCGCCCGTGTACCTGTACGGCACGAGCGAGACGGCCACGATCGCCGTGACGATCACCGGCCCGTCCTCGACGCCCGCCCTGAAGGGCGTCGTCAATCCGGGCAGCCCGGACGCCAACACGACGCTTCCGTGCACCCAGTCAACGGTCCAGGCGGCGTCGTGGACCTGCACCCTGACCAACCACGGCACCGCCGGCACGGACACCGTCGTACTGTTCGACGACGACAACCCGAACGGCCTGAGCGGGCAGCCGGACGGCTCCGAGATGTCGGTCACGGTCCCGGTGCACTTCGAGCAGATCACCGGTACGCCGGAGTTCGCCCGTGACGGCACGCCGAGCGGCACCATCGACGTGGTCGTCACCGGCATCCCCAACGTCGGCGGCGCGCCGCGGACGCCGGTCCTCAAGGAGGTCGTGAAGAGCGGCCAGTTCACCACCGCGGGAGCCTGCACCGAGAACGCCGGCGGCAACCCGCAGAACTGGACCTGCACGGTGAGCAACGGTGGACGCAACGACTCCGCCGTGATCCAGATCTACGACGACCTCGACGGCAACAACTCGCCCGGGTCGGGCGAGCCCTCGACGCTGGTCACGCTGAGCTTCGAGACCCTGACGGTCACCGACACCAACGCCCAGAAAGAGCCCAACAGCACCGCCACGTTCTCAGTGACTATCTCCGGCGCGCCGTCGGGGTCTAGCCCCGGGATCGACTAAGTGATCGTCTCCGGCCCCGACGCTGCAACGCCGCC
>CAZEAM010000193.1:0-12896 GCA_964510285.1 uncultured Frankiaceae bacterium
CTCGCCGGTGAGGCCATATAGCTCGAGCAGCTTCTGGCCGTCCGCTTCGGACAGATGCGGAAGCCAGCCCTGGCAGAACGTCGAGTACTCCATCCGGATCGGTACGCCGTCCGGCGCCTCGTCCGGGTCCAGGGCGAGCACTCCGGTCTGTTCCATGTGGGCGTAGGCCAGCTCCATCTGCCGCTTGAACAGCTCGGCGTACTCCCAGAAGCCGTTCGTGACTCGCCAGGCGCCGGCGCCGCCCATCGGCACGCGCACGAGCGAGTTCGCACGGATCTGCATCTCGGTCTCGAGTGCCTGCTGGTCCGGGTCGAGGTCCTTGCTCGCCGCGCACTCGACCAGGTAGGTGATCATGCGTTCCCGGAACTGTTCGTCGTTCGCGCATCGCGGCGAGACCGCCTGCGGGCACTGCCGGACCCATTCGGTGAAGATCCTTCGCATGCAGTCGCGGTAGGCGCCGGCGTCTCCGGCCGCGCGGGCGCGGGTGATGTTCGCCTGCTCCTGCGCGGCGAGATGGTGGTAGACGGTGTTCGTGAGCCCGGCATTGGTGTCCGCGTTGGCCATCCGGAAGTCGTAGTCCATCAACGCGCCGCAATAGTCGCAGTACAGGTACGCCGTCACCGACGGCAGGCGTTTCGTGCCCCCGCACTGCGGGCAGTCGACCTTCTTCACGAAGTCGGAGCGGGCCATCACCGACGGCAGCGCGGCTGTGGTGGCGAGCTTCTCGATCTGCTGCGCGAAGGTCGGTGCCGCGGCGGCATCCTGGGGCTTGCGCTTGAACAGGCCCACTATTCGACGTGAACGGCGCTGGCGTGCAGCGGTTCGGAGTAGTGGTCTGCGAAAAGGCGCGCGACCAGCTCGCCCCGCGATGAGACGCCGACCTTCTCGAAGACGGACTTCACGTAGTCGCGGACCGTGTGCGGTGACAGGTAGAGCTCGGTGGCGATGTCGGCACTGGTCATCCCGCGGGCGAGAGCTCGGACCACCTCGCGCTCCCGGGGCGACAAGCCATAGGCCTCGACGATGATCGGCGCGATGTCGCTGCTCTTCGCGGGCTCGATGACGACCGTCACCATGTCGTCACTACGGTTCCCCATGCACGACGCATGTGCCACCAGCCATTGTCCGGTGCCCGACCTCAGCCGCAGTCGTGCCGGGCCCGGCTCGTGGCCCTCGAAGACCGCCCTGGCTCGCGCGACCAGCGACACGATGCTCGGGGGATATCCCAAGTCGAGCGGCAGCCCGCCGTGGTCGAGCTCGCTGAGCCATCGCGACGCCTCGGCGTTCGTCGTCACCAGGCAGCCGTCACCGTCGAACATCAACAGGCCGGGCGCGGCCGGGGCCAGCTGTCCCGGAGCCGTGCCGGCGACGTGGGTGCGCAGCGCGGACGCCACGATGGGCGCGACGCTCGCGACGAGCCGGCACTCCTCGGTGGTGAATGCGGGCCGGCTCTTCTCCCGGTAGAGCCCGGTGATACCCCAGGTGTTGCCCCCGACCGTGAACACGGCACGCAGTTCGTCGTCGTAGCCCTGCGGGGCGAGGAACTCGCGGTAACGGGCACTGCGAACCGGCCGGTCGTCGGTCGCCAGGCGAAGCGCCGCGACCGGCTCGTCGTTGCGCTGCAGGTCACGGAACAGGTTCGTGTCCTCCACCAGGAACTCGCGCCGCCAAAACGAGTCGCAGTGCCCCGAGTCGATCCCCTCGATGCGTGCGGGGGAGCTCGAGAGCAGCGTCGCCGGATCGGTCCCGAACCACGAAGCGCCGTCGTACGGGATCGCCTTGCGAAGCGCTGCGTCGACACGTTCGAGAAGCTCGTCGCCGTCGGAGGCGGTTTCGCACGCGGCGGAGATCGAGGCGATCGTTCTCGCCGGAGCCGCCCCCCGCAGACCCATGAGGGAACGGTAGTGCATCCCTTCGTGTCTCGACACCCCTCAAATGAGGGGGTCGGGCGGCCCGATGACACCCGTGGCTGCGGGATACCGGGCGCTGCACAAGTCCCGCAGGCTGTCGCCCCATCAACCGACACGAGAGGGGACGACAGCATGAACCACCTCGACGCCAGTGCCGAGATTCCGCACCGGATCGCCGGTGACACCTGGCTGATCAGCAACCGGGTCCCGGCTGGCCCAGATGCCTTCATCTCGATGAACTCGATGGTGATCCGTGGGCGTGAGCCCGTGATCGTCGACACGGGCACGCCCCTGCACCGCGACAGCTGGTTCGCGCAGGTAGAAAGCCTGGTCGATCTGGAGGACGTGCGCTGGATCTTCGTCTCCCACGAGGACGGCGACCATGTCGGCAACCTGCCCGAGCTCCTCGACCGTTGTCCGAACGCGACGGTGATCGCGAACTTCTTCATGCACGAGCGGATGGCGGTCGAGCCGCATCCGCTGCCGCTTCACCGGATGCGGTGGCTGGAAGCTGGAGACTCCTTCGAGGCGGGCGGGCGAAGGTTGCACCTGGTCACGCCGCCGATCTTCGACGGTCCGACGACCCGCGCCCTGTACGACGAGCAGACCGCGGTTCTGTGGGCGGTGGACTCGTTTGCCGCCATGACCCCGGCCGGCGTCTGCGACGTCTCTGATGTCCCGGCGCCGATGTACGACGAGACGTTTCGAACCCTCAACTCGATGGTTGCGCCGTGGCACGAACTCGTCGACGTCGCTCGCTTTCGCGAGCACTGCGACCGCCTCGAAGCGCTCGGAATCGTGGCGATCGCATCAGCACATGGACCGGTCCTGCACGGTGGCGCCATTCCCGACGCTTTCGAGCGGACCCGTGCTCTCGCCGGCGCACCGCGGGTGCAGCCACCCGGGCAGTCCTTGCTCGACGAGATCGTCGCCGCGATGGTGACGCCCTGACCCTTGGCGTCAGCAGAATGGGGGAGTGACGACCCTGCCACGCGCTGCGGCGGCCGCTGTCGCATCGCTGGCGCTGCTCGGCTCGGTGGGCGAGACCTCGACCGCGTCCCCCACCAAGCCGATCCCAGCGACGGCGCCTGCCAACGCCTGCTTCGCGGTGCAGGCGCATGGCTCGGGCGGGTTCCTCACGATTGCCGGGCGGACCTACCGCGCGCACGCGACCCGGTCCGCCGCGAGCCCGCTGTACCTGAAGCCGACTGCGCTCGGCACCTTCATGCTCTATGACCGCCGGCGGGGCATGCTGGCCGAAGTCGACGACACCGTGGCCAGGGAGATGGCGCCGGGTCCGCCCGCCGAATGGCGGATCTCACATGCTCCGGGGTCGATGTACGCCATCACCTCGACCGCTGACGGGCGGCGGCTCGTGGCGGGCCGGTCAGGTTCCCTTGCCCTCGTCCGCCCGGCGGCGGCCGGGCGCGCCGGGCAGTTCGGGTTCGTGCCGGCGACCGGCTGCCGGCGATTCCCCGAGGCGAGAGTTGGCGCCACGGGACGACCGCGGCCGAGCGTCAACCGGGACGGCACGGTCTTCGGCTGGGCCGACCTCGAGTACCACCAGACCGCGAGCTACCGGGTCGGCGGCGCGGTGATCGCCGGTGAGGACTTCGATCGGTTCGGCGTCACTGAGGCGCTCAGCGCCTCTCGCGACGAACAGGCCCACGGCCCGAACGGCGCGCTCGACGTCACCGGCAACCTGCTGCGCAACGGATCGCCCGTCGGCACGACCGACCCGCACGGCTGGCCGACGTTCGCCGGCTGGCCGACGTACGACACCGAGACCAACCAGCAGGCCTACTGGGTGTGGCTGGAGCGGGCCTGGCGGTCCGGCATGCGGCTGGTGAGCGCGAACGTCTCCGAGGACGAGCCGTTGTGCCGGCTTGAGCCGCGACGGGTCCACACCTGCAACGAGGAGACGAGTATCGAGATCCAGGTGCGAAATCTCGAGCAGATGCAGGACTACGTCGACGCTCAGTTCGGCGGACCGGGCCGCGGCTTCTTCCGGCTCGTTTACAGCCCTGGCCAGGCCCGGCGGGTGATCGAGGACGGCAAGCTTGCCGTCGTGATCGGAGTCGAGTCCTCGGACCCCTTCGGGTGCAGCGAGTACGGCGGCGCGCCGAGATGCACCCGAGCCGATGTCGACCGCGGCTTGGCGAGATGGTGGCGGCTCGGGATCCGGGGCTTCTTCCCGATCCATTGGGTGGACAACGCCTTCGGCGGCGCCGCGCTGGAAGGTGGTGCAACCGGCACCCTCATCAACCTGCTGAACAAGGTGCAGACCGGGCACTACTTCCGGGTCGGTCCGTGCCCGCTACCCCATCAGGGCGAACGGATGGCCTCCGTGGGTCACTACTTCGCGGGCGACGATGTGCCGAGTCGGGCGCTGAACGCCGTCCAGGCAGCCGGCGTGCCGACGTATCCGGACACGAAGGTGTGCAACGCGAAAGGGTTGACCGCCCTCGGCGCCTACCTGGTCAAGCGGATGATGGCCCGCCACTTCATGATCTTCGCCGACCACATCGGCGAGAAGGCCCGCGAGCGGGTCCTGCGCATCACGCGCCGCGCCGGGTACCCGCTGATCTCGCCGCACACCGACATCGGTGGAACCTGGGTACGCCGCGAGCTGCGCCGGGTCTATCGCGGGGGCGGCCTCGCGACCGTCGTCCTCGATCACGGCGCCGGCATGATCAAGCGGATCCGCTCCCTTGCCCGCGACGCGGCGGGCGGACACGTCATCGGCGTGCCGTTCGGCACCGACGTGGGCGGGTTCGCCTCCCTGCCGGCGCCCGACGCGACGAAGTACCGGCTGCGCTATCCGTTCACGGCCTACAACGGGGTGCGCTTCGCCCGAGAGCGCACCGGCCGAAAGGTCTTCGACATCAACAGCGACGGCGTCGCGCACTACGGGCTGATGCCCGACCTGCTCGCACAGACCCAACGCGAGCCGGGCGGTCGCGCCGCGATGGCGCTGGTGTACCGAGGCGCCGAGGCCTACCTCGACGCGTGGCGGCAGGCAACCCGGGCCGGGGGGTAGGGGTCCGGATGGCGCGCGCACGGAGGTGAGCCGGTGCGGTTCGGTGACCGTGAGGACGCAGGACGCCAGTTGGGCGTCCGGCTGTCCGAGCTGAAGCTGGTCGATCCAGTCGTGCTCGGCCTGCCGCGCGGCGGTGTGCCGGTCGCTGCCGCGGTGGCCGCAGGCCTCAGCGCAACCTTCGACGCGTTCGTGGCGCGCAAGGTCGGCGCGCCCGACCATGAGGAGCTGGGGATCGCAGCGGTGGCGGAGGGAGACCACGACGTGGTCGTCTCCGAGGCAGCTCCCCAGCTCGGCATCGGCCAGGCACAGCTCGAAGCACTCGCCGATCGCGCGCGTGCGGAACTGGACCGGCGGGTGCGGATCTACCGGGGGGACCGGAAGCTGCCCGAACTCGCGGGCCGCGACGTCGCCGTCGTGGATGACGGCCTGGCCACCGGGGTGACCGCAGAAGCGGCGTTACGCGCGTTGCGGGCCCGCCGTCCTCGACGGCTGGTTCTCGCTGTCCCGGTCGCGGCGCCGGAAAGCGTGCGGCGTCTCGCTGCGGTCGCTGACGATGTCGTCTGCCTTGCCGCCCCTGCGCACTTCTACGCGGTGGGCCAGTGGTACGACGCGTTCCCTCAGCTAACCGACGCCGCGGTGCTCGAGCTGCTCGGGACAGCGCGGCTCGAGTGACGCAGGTTGACGCTCGCGATCCCGATCGCGATGACGGCGACGCCGAGTGCGGCTGACGGGTCCACCCATGTCCAGCCGAAGGCCGCGCGCAGGCCGAGACCGGCGACCGCGCACGCCCCAGTCGCGCAGCCGGTCAGCGACAGCCAGCCGTCGGTGACGAGCGCCTGGCTCGGGATGCTCCGGCCGATCCGGCGTTTCCTGGCGCCTAGGTAGCCGAGCGCGACGATCGAGGCTGCGGACGTCACCAGTCCGACCAGCGAGTCGTCCGGCCGGCCACCGTCCGCGAGCCGGATGACGCTCGCCGCCACCGTGGCGACGCCGACCGTCAACATGCCGTACGACACGATCAGATGCGCGACGCGCTCGTGGCCTTCCGAGATCGTCTGGTGCCGCAGCGCGTGCCGGAAGTGCGCCACCAGGGCGATCGAGCCGGCCATGTCGAACAGGCCGACCGCGCCGAAGGCGACGAGGACGACGCTGTTCGCGAGGATCCCGAACGCGATCGCGACGGCGCTGGTGGCAGCAGTCCATCCGATCGAGACCGCCGACACGGCCAGTCCGGCCCGTACCTCGCGTTGCGGCGCGGTTTCCAGGGTCAAGTCGTGCACGCGTCCTCCTCGGACCTCGTGCCGACCAGACTTCCCGGCTCACCAGCGCCCATTCGGGCTACCTCAAGGTTACGGCAGCAGCGCCCCGGCGGGCCGCGGGCTAGTGCTCGCCGGTGACAGCGAGGAAGGTCGCGATCGCGAGCGCCAGCGTGGCGTTGACCTGAGCGGCGGCGAGAGTAGCGACCTTCTCGTTCGCCGACTGTGAAGCGGCGGTGTTCGTCTGGGTCCGCGCGCGGTCGACGTGCAGCGCGAAGTCATCCTTGGTGTAGGGCAGTGGCATGGTCGAAACCGTAGCGGGCGGAGTCGGTGTGCGCAGGCGGTGCTAGGCGAACTCGGGCATCACGTCGCGGGCGAACGCCTCGACGTTGGCCTCGCCCGATCCGGGCCAGCCACACACGAGGTACCCGTAATCCGAGTCCCGCCACTTCCCGGCGTGCCGGCGCGCGGTGTCGACGTCGTCGAGCGACAGCGACCCCGCGCGCACGATCGACTCCGGGTCGCGGCCGGCCTCTTCGGCCAGCTTGCTGAGCCGCGTGTTGGCCTCCGCCATCGACGTCGGGGTGCCGAACGAGTGCCAGACGTCGGCGTACTTGGCGGCCAGCGGGAGCGTGCGCTTCGGTCCGGAGCCGCCCACCCAGATCGGCGGCCGCGGACGCTGCACCGGAAGCGGCCGGAGGTAGGCCTGCGTCAGCGACACCTGCTTGCCCTCGTAGTCCACCACCTCGCCGGTGAACAGGCGGGTCACGATCTCGAGGGCATCCTCGAGCAGGTCGAAGCGCTCGCCGGTCGGCGGGAACGGGATGCCCAGCTCGATGTGCTCCTTGTCGTACCAGGCGGCGCCGAGCGACAGCTCCAGTCGCCCGTGCGATGCGTGGTCGATCGTGAGCGCCTGGGCGGCGAGCACCGAAGGATGCCGGTAGGTGACCCCGGTGACCAGCAGGCCGAGCCGGATCCGTGACGTCACGCCCGCGAGCGCGGCCAGCGTCGTCATCCCCTCGAACGTCTCGCCGGGCCCGTCGCCGTACATCGGCTGGAAATGGTCGAAGCCCCACACCCCGTCGAAGCCGAGCTGCTCGGCGAGCTGCACGCGCCGGACCAGCTCGTCCCACGAGACGCGTTGCTGGGCGACGTCGAGTCCAAAGCGCATGACTGCCAACCTAGTGTGTACCGCTCGGTCCAATAACATCGCCCGGTGGACTTCTCGCTGACCGCGGCGGAGCGTGGCCTGGCCGAGTTGTGTCGCGACTTCGCGCAGAAGGAGATCGCGACCCGGGCGCCCGTGGCCTGGAACGAGGCGCGCTGTCCGACCGATCTGCTTCGCGAGATGGGCGAGCTCGGCCTGCTCGGCATGTTGGTGCCCGAGCAGTGGGGCGGCATCGGCATGTCGACGGCCGGGTTCGTCGCCGCGATCGAGCAGATCGGGCAGGCCGACCAGTCGGTGGCGGCGGCGCTTCAGGCGCACGTGACCATCGGCTCGCTGCCGTTGCTGCTGTTCGGCAACGACGCGCAGCGCGACCGGTGGCTTCGCCCGCTCGCGGAGGGTCGGGCGCTGGGTGCGTTCGGTCTCACCGAGCCCGACGCCGGGTCGGACGCCCGCGGCATCCGCACCCAGGCGGTGCCCGACGGTGACGGCTGGCGGATCAACGGCCGCAAGACCTTCATCTCCAACGCCGGTACCGACATGTCGTTCGGGGTCACGCTGCTCGCCCGTACGCCGGCGCCGGACGGCGAGGCGCAGAAGTACGGCACGTTCGTCGTCGAGCGGGACACCCCGGGCTTCACGATGGGCCCGAAGATGCCGGGCATCGGGTGGCGCGGCCTGGACACGCGCGAGCTGTACTTCGAAGACGTATGGGTGCCGGGCGACCAGCTGGTCGGCGATCCGAACCTTGGGCTCGGCCAGTTCCTCGCCGCACTCGAGGTCGGCCGGATCTCGATCGCCGCACTCTCCCTGAGCCTGACTCAAGCGGTCCTGGACCTGGCGACCGAGCACGCCAAGAACCGGGCGCAGTTCGGGCAGCCGATCTCGAAGTTCCAGGCCGTTCAGTTCAAGCTCGCGGACATCGCCACCGAACTCGAGGCGGCGCGCTGGCTGACCTACCGTGCGGCGTACCTGCGGGACGCGGGGGAGCCGTTCCTCAAAGAGGCCTCGATGGCGAAGCTCAAGGCGAGCCGGCTCGCGATGGCCGCGGCGTCGGAGGCGGTGCAGATCCACGGCGGCACCGGCTACATGCTCGACACCCCCGTGGCGCGCTTCTACTGCGACGCGAAAGTGCTCGAGATCGGTGAAGGCACCAACGAGATCCAGCACCTCGTCATCGCGCGAGCCCTGGGTTGTTAGGGCGGCCTGCTTAGAACGCAGCCAGTCGCCGTAGCGCCTGGGTGATCGTGTCGCGGTCGGGCAGCCAGGCCCGCTCCAGGCCGGGTGCGTACGGCGGGGGAGTCGAGGCGGCGCCGATCCGCTCGATCGGCGCATCGAGGTCCCCGAGTGCTTCGTTGGCGACGACCGCGGCGATCTCGGCGCCGATGCCGAACGGGAGGACCGCTTCGTGCGCGATCAGCAGCTTGTTCGTCTTGCGGACCGATGCGAGGACGGCCGGCAGATCGAGCGGCGCGACCGTGCGCAGGTCGATGACCTCCGCCGAGATCCCCTCGGCCGCGACGGTGTCGGCCGCGGCGAGAGCTTCGTGGAGCATGCGTGACACCGAGACGACGGTGACGTCGGTCCCGGGCCGCACGACCGCGGCCTTGCCGATCGGCAGGATGAACCCGGCGTCCGGCCTCGGTCCCTTCATCCCGTAAAGCAGCCGGTTCTCGATGAATACGACCGGGTTCGGGTCCTGGATCGCCGCCCGCAGCAGGCCGTAGGTGTCCGCCGGCGTCGACGGCATCACGACCGACAGGCCCGGGATGTGCGCGAGCAACGCCTCGAGGCTCTGTGAGTGCTGGCTGCCCGAGGAGCGGCCGGCGCCGAACTGGGTGCGGACGGTCAGCGCGATCTTGGCTGCGCCCCCGGTCATGAACGGGAGCTTCGCGGCCTGGTTGAGCAGCTGATCCAGGCACACGCCGAGGAAGTCGACGTACATCAGCTCGACGACCGGGCGCATGCCGGCCATCGCGGCTCCGACGCCGGCGCCCATGATTGCGGTCTCGGAGATCGGGGTGTCGCGGACCCGGTCTCCGTAGGCGTCTCGCAGACCCCGGGTCAGCCCGAAGACGTTGCCACCCTCCCCCACGTCGATCCCCGCCACGAACACCCGCTCGTCCGAGAGCAGCTCGATCGACAGCGCGTCGCGGATCGCGTCCATCGTCCGGAACAGCGGCGCGTCCGCCGGCGGCGGGTCCGGCTCGGGGCGCTCCTCCCGTGCTGCGACGACGAAGTGGTGCAGCGTCGCCGGGTCGGGCTCGGGCAGGGCGCGAGCCGCCGCGATCGCGCCGTCGAGCGCGTTGGCCACCTCCGCCTCGACGGTGGCGATGTCCGCCTCCGGGACGTCGGCGCGGCGCAGCTTGCGGCGATGCACGGCGATCGGGTCGTGCGCCTCCCAGGCCGCGACCTCGTCAGGTGACCGGTAGCGCTGCGGGTCGCCTTCGTAGTGTCCGTGCCACCGGTACGTCGCCGCCTCGACGATCGTCGGGCCGTCGCCGCCGCGGATCCCGGCCACGACGTCTTCCATCACGGCGGCGACCGCGGTGACGTCGTTGCCGTCCACTCCGACGTATGCGACGCCATAGCCTGCCGCGCGCTGTTCCAGTGTCGCCGCGTGCTGGGTCGCCGCGGCGGAGAACTCCGCATACCCGTTGTTCTCGCAGAAGAACACCACGGGCAGCCGCCAGACCGCCGCGAGGTTCACGGCCTCGTGGAACGCGCCCTGTGCCACGGCACCGTCTCCGAAGAACGCCACCGCGACCGAGCCGTCGCGACGCAGCTGCGAGGCGAGTGCGGCGCCGGCCGCGATCGGCAGGCCGGCGGCGACGATGCCGTTCGCCCCGAAGATGCCGAGGCCGGGATCGGCGATGTGCATCGAGCCGCCGCGGCCACGGTTGGTGCCCGCCTCCTTCGCCATCAGCTCGGCGAACATGCCGGCCGGAGAGAGACCCTTGGCGAGGCAGTGGCCGTGACCGCGGTGCGTGGAGGTGATCACGTCGTCGTCGCGAAGATGCCAGCAGGCGCCGACCGCGGAGGCCTCCTGCCCGATCGACAGGTGCACGAAGCCGGGCACTTCTCCGTCACGGTAGAGAACTGCGACGCGCTCCTCGAAGCCGCGGACGACGAGCATCCGCCGGTACATCTCGACCAGATCGGCGGTCTGGTCCGCGGCGGTCGACTCGGTGGTGGTCTCCACGACCCGGGTAGTGTACTGATCGGTACAAAGACAGGGGTCGCGCATCATGCAGCATCGCCGGGTAGTGCTGATCACCGGGGCGGGCGGGACGCTCGGCGCGGCGCTGTCAGCACGGTTCGCCGGCGAGGCGGAGACCGATCTCGTCCTCAGCGACGTCAGCGAGGACTCTCTGGCCGGCACGCTGGCCGGCCTGCCCGCCGACCACGGCGAGCTCGAGACGATGCTGGCCGACGTCGGCGACTTCGAGTCGGTGGCGGCTCTCGCCGCGCGGACCGTCGAGCGGTTCGGCCGAATCGATGTGCTGATCAGCAACGCCGGGGTGCTCTCGCCGAACGGCCGGATCCACAACCTGGACACCGCCGACTGGGAGCGGGCGTTTCGGGTCAACGTGCTCGGGGCGGTCAACGGCATCCGCGCCGTCGTCCCGACGATGCGCGAGCAGAAATCCGGGTCGATCGTGCTGACCGCGTCGGTGTCCGGCCTCACCGCCTGGTCGCACGCGGCGCCGTACTGCGCCACGAAGGCCGCGGTCATCCAGCTCGCCAAGGTCGCCGCCGTGGAGTACGCCCGCGACCGGATCAGGGTCAATTGCGTCTGCCCGGGGACCTTCCTGTCGGCCATCCACGAGGGTCTTCCGCGAGAGGCGATCGACTCCATCGCTGCGCGCCACCCGCTGGGGCTCGGCGCGGCGGCGGACCTGGTCGGCGCGTACTCCTTCCTCGCGAGCGATGCGGCGCGGTGGACGACAGGGTCAGTGCTCGTCGTCGACGGCGGCTACAGCGCTCCATGAGCAGTCCGGCGCCGACCGGCGACCTCAACTGGTTCGCGGTGCTCAATCACCATGCGACTCGATCGCCTGAACACGCGATCACGATTTTCGAGGGCCACGCGCTCACGTACGGCGAGATGGCATCGCGGGCGCGCCGGCTGGCTGCCGCGCTCGCTGGTCAGGGTGTGGGCAGGGGCGACGTCGTGGCACTGCTGTCGTACAACTGCCCGGAGTTCCTCGAGACGATCTTCGCCGCGAACTACGTCGGTGCCATCGCGATGCCGATCAACTGGCGGCTGGCGGCGCCGGAGGTGCGCTACATCCTCGAGCACTCGGGCGCGAAAGCGATCTTCTGCGATGACGCGATGGCGGACCTCGCCGATGCGGCCATGCCTCGCCTGCCTCGAGTGGGCAACGCAGACGCCGGCGCTCCGGCGCCGTATGCCGACGCGAGCGCGGACGACGTACACCGGCTGATGTATACCTCGGGCACGACCGGTCGTCCCAAGGGCGTGATGCTCACCCACGCCAACCTCGCCTGGAAGAACCTTGCGCATCTTGTCGAGTTCGGCTTCAACGCCGACGACATCGGCCTCGCCTGCGGCCCGCTGTACCACGTCGGGGCACTCGACCTGACGACGACGACGCTCATCGCCGCCGGGGCGACGACGATCATTCATCGGACCTTCGACGCCGCCGCGGTGGTCGAGGAGATCGAGCGGTCACGGGTGACGACTGTGTGGCTGGCTCCGGCCATGGTCAACGCGATCATGGCCCTGCCCGACATCGAGCGTCGCGACCTGTCGTCGGTGCGGGTGGTGATCAACGGTGGCGAGAAGATGCCGATCCCGCTGATCGAACGAATCCAGCGGGTCTTCTCCGCGGCCTGGTTCGCCGACGCGTACGGCATGACCGAGACGGTCTCCGGCGACACCTTCCTCGATCGGGAAAGCATCATCACGAAGCTGGGCAGCGTCGGCCGTCCGTGCATGTATCTCGAGCTCGACGTGTGGAACGAGGCGGGGGAGTCGGTCGGACCCGACATCCCGGGCGAGATCGTGATGCGCGGACCGAAGGTGTTCAAGGGCTACTGGCGCGATCCGGACGCGACCGCCGCAGCCTTCACCGGCGGGTGGTTCCACAGCGGCGACATCGGCGTTCGGGACGCCGACGGCTACCTGTTCGTCGTCGACCGGCTCAAGGACATGATCGTGTCCGGCGGGGAGAACATCGCGAGCAGCGAGGTCGAACGCGTGCTGCAGTCGCATGACGCGGTGCTCGAGGTGGCGGTGGTCGCCCGTCCGGACGACCGCTGGGGCGAGGTGCCGGTCGCCTTCGTCGTACCGCGTGAGGGTGCGGCGGTCGAGGCCGACGAGCTGCTGGCGCTGTGCCGGGATCAGCTCGCGAAGTTCAAGGTGCCCAAGGACGTGCGGTTCATCGAGGCGCTGCCCCGAAACCCCTCCGGGAAGGTCCTCAAGCGCGAGCTTCGCGACCAGCTGTAGGCACGAAAAAGGAGAGGCGTTCACCTCTCCACTTTCAAGGTATAGCCGACCC
>CAZEAM010000194.1:0-3158 GCA_964510285.1 uncultured Frankiaceae bacterium
GCGGGCAAGCTTGCCTCGATCGGCGACCCTGCGGCACTGGCGAAGGAGTATGCCGCCGGAGGTGCTTCGGTCATCTCGGTGCTCACCGAGCGGCGCCGCTTCAACGGTTCGCTGGCCGATCTCGAGGCCGTGCGGGCCGCCGTCGAGATCCCGGTGCTGCGCAAGGACTTCGTCGTCACGCCGTACCAGGTCTGGGAGGCGCGGGCGCACGGCGCCGACGTCGTACTGCTGATCGTCGCGGCGCTGGAACAGCAGGTGCTGGTCAGCCTGCGCGAGCGGATCGAGAGCCTCGGCATGACGGCACTGGTCGAGGTGCATGACGAGACCGAGGCGCTGCGCGCGCTCGATGCCGGCGCCCGCGTCATCGGCGTCAACAACCGCAACCTGCGCACCCTCGAGGTGGACCGGGACACCTTCGCCCAGGTGGTGCCGGTGATCCCGCCGTCGGTGGTCCGGGTTGCCGAGAGCGGTATCCGCGGACCGCACGACCTGCTCCAGGTCGCGGCGGCCGGGGCGGATGCGGTGCTCGTCGGCGAAGGTCTGGTGAAGGCCGACGTGCCGCGCCAGGCGGTGGCGGACCTGGTCGCCGCGGGCGTGCACCCGTCGCTTCGTCACCATGCGTGATCCAGGCGGCGCCTGATGTCGTCCACCATCGAGCAGATCGAGGAACGGTTCGGTCCGTACGGCGGCCGCTACGTCCCCGAGGCGCTGATCGCGGCGCTCGACGAGCTGTCGAGGATCTACGGCGAGGCGCGGTCGGATCCCGGGTTCCAGGCCGAGTTCGACCGCTTGCTTCGCGACTACGCCGGTCGCCCGTCCCTGTTGTACGACGCGGAGCGCTTCTCCGAGGAAGTCGGCGCGCGCGTGCTGTTGAAGCGCGAGGACCTCAACCACACCGGCGCCCACAAGATCAACAACGTGCTGGGCCAGGCGCTGCTCGCCAAGCGGATGGGCAAGCCGCGGATCATTGCCGAGACCGGCGCCGGCCAGCACGGCGTCGCCACGGCAACGGCCGCCGCGCTCTTCGGGTTCGAGTGCACCGTCTACATGGGTGAGGTCGACACCGAGCGGCAGGCGCTCAACGTCGCCCGGATGAAGCTCCTCGGAGCCGAGGTCATCCCGGTGAAGAGCGGGTCGCGCACCTTGAAGGACGCGCTGAACGAGGCTTTCCGTGACTGGGTGACCAACGTCGACACCACCCATTACGTGATCGGGACGGTCGCCGGGCCGGCGCCGTTCCCCGTGATGGTTCGCGACTTCGCGGCGGTGATCGGCACCGAGGCTCGCGCGCAGTGTCTCGAGCAGCTCGGCCGGCTGCCGGACGCCGTGCTCGCCTGCGTCGGCGGCGGGTCCAACGCGATGGGCATCTTCCACGCCTTCATCCCCGACGAGCAGGTGGCGCTGTACGGCTTCGAAGCCGGCGGCGAGGGGTTCGAGACCGGCAAGCACGCGGCGACCCTCACCGGAGGGTCGCCGGGCGTCCTGCACGGCGCGCGTTCCTACGTGTTGCAGGACGAGGACGGGCAGACCCGTGAGTCGCACTCGATCTCTGCCGGCCTCGACTATCCGGGCGTCGGCCCCGAGCACGCGTGGCTGAAGGACAGCGGCCGGGCGAGCTACGAACCGGTCGACGACGACGACGCCATGGAGGCGTTCCGGCTGCTGTGCCGCACCGAAGGAATCATCCCGGCGATCGAGAGCGCCCATGCGCTCGCCGGAGCCCGGTCGGTCGCGCGCAAGCTCGGACCCGATGCCGTGCTGCTGGTTAACCTGTCCGGCCGCGGTGACAAGGACATGTCGACCGCGGCGGAGTGGTTCGGCCTGGTATGAGTGCCGGCGGAACGGAAGTACGAATGACGTCGTCGGGGCAGGTGTTCGCGGCGGCGCGCGCGGAGAACCGGGCAGCGTTCGTCGGCTACCTGCCGGCCGGGTTCCCGTCGTACGCGGGCGCGGTGGAAGGGCTGCGCGCGCTGGTCGACGGCGGCGTCGACCTGATCGAGCTCGGCCTGCCCTACAGCGATCCGGTGATCGACGGGCCGACGATCCAGGCCGCCACCGAACGCGCGCTGCGCGGCGGGACGCGGGTCGCGGACGTCCTGCGCACGGTCGAGGCGACCGTCGCCATGGGCGTGCCGGTCGTCGTCATGACCTACTGGAACCCGGTCCTCGCCTACGGAGTGGAGCGGTTCGCCGCCGACCTGAAGGCGGCCGGGGGGAGCGGCCTGATCACCCCGGACCTGATCCCGGACGAGGCCGGAGACTGGCTCGATGTCGCCGACCGGCACGACCTCGACCGGATCTTCCTGGTCGCGCCGTCGTCGACCGCGGCACGGATCGCCAGCACGGTCGAGGCGTGCCGGGGCTGGGTCTACGCGGCGTCGACGATGGGCGTCACCGGTGCGCGCGAGGCGACCTCGGCCGCGGCCCCGGGGCTGGTCGATCGGGTGCGGGCGGCGACCCAGCTGCCGGTGGGGGTCGGGCTCGGCGTGTCGAACCGGCGGCAGGCCGCCGAGGTCGCGTCGTACGCCGACGGCGTCATCGTCGGCTCGGCTCTGGTGCGCTGCCTGCTGGACGCGCCGGACGAGAAGGCGGGCGCCACGGCGGTCGGTACGCTCGCCCGCGAGCTGGCCGCGGGGGTCCGCGACGGACGCTGAGACCTGTCAGGCCGGGAGCACGTCATAAGGCGTTCAGGGCCTGACAAGTAGCCTCCCCGGGGTGTTGCCCGGTCACATCCCGAGCCCGTCGCAGGGCGTCTGGCACATCGGCGGGTTCCCGATCCGCGCCTATGCGCTGTGCATCATCGCGGGCATCCTGGTCGCCGGCTACATCGGCGACCGCAGGCTCGTCGCGCGCGGCGGCCGCAAGGGTGCGGTCGGCGACATCGGAGTGTGGGCGATCCCGTTCGGGTTGGTCGGTGCGCGGGTCTACCACCTCGCGACGAACCCGGAGCTGTACTGGGGTGGGCCCGGACGGTCCGGCACGATCGGCGCCCTGAAGATCTGGGACGGCGGGCTCGGGATCTGGGGCGCGGTGATCTTCGGCGCGCTCGGCGCGTGGATCGGGTGCCGCCGACACGACGTCAGCTTCGCGATGCTCGCGGATGCGCTTGCCCCCGCGATCCCGGTCGCGCAGGCCCTGGGCCGCTGGGGCAACTGGTT
>CAZEAM010000195.1:0-4869 GCA_964510285.1 uncultured Frankiaceae bacterium
CGGCTCCGCCTCGCCCGGCTCCATCAGACCGAGCAGCCGCTCCGCCTCGTCGGAGGGGAGCTCACCGAGCAGGTCCGCCGCGTCGTCTGGGCCCATCGCCTCGAGCACGTCGGCGGCGCGCTCGCCCTCGAGCTTGGCGAGGATCTCGACCTGGTCGTCCTCGGGCAGCTCCTCGAGCACGTCGGCGAGCCGCTGGTCGTCCAGCGCCGCGACCACCTCCGCGCGCCGCTTCTCCGACAGCTCGTGCAGGACGTGCGCGAGGTCGGGAGCGGACAGCTGGTCGAACGCGGCGAGCAGGTTCGCGGCACCCTGCTCCTCCTCGGGCTGGGTGAACCCGGTGACCGCCTCCCAGTCGACGGTGCGCAGCGGCCCGCGCCGGCGGAACCCCGAACCGGGGGAGCGCACCGCGACCCTGGTGATGAACCAGTCGCGGGTGCGGCTCTGCTCCATCGCGACGTCGACGACGGTGACCTGGCTGCCGTCCTCGACCAGGGTGACCTTGCGGTCGAGCAGCTCAGTCAGCGCGAGGGTCTCGCCCGGACGGCGCTCGAAGCGGCGCAGGTTGATCCGGCCCCGGACGATGACCGCGTCCGCGTCGATGCTCGTGACCTGGCCGATCGGCACGAAGATCCGCCGCCGCGGCTGGACCTCCACGACGAGTCCGAGCACCCGCGGCTGGACCCCCGCGCCGCGCAGCGCGACCACCGCGTCGCGGACCCGTCCGACCTGGTCGGCCTGCGGGTCAAGGACGGTGAGATCCGGCAGCCGGGCAAGGAAAACCCGAGTCGTCGTGCCGGTCGCCATGATCCGGAGGTTACCGCTGCGAGCGGGTCAGATCGGGGACGTCGAGCGCAACGACGGCGGCGGATCCGGCCGGGTCTGCGGCCCACGACGTCAGGCTCGACGGCGAGGCAATAGGGTCCCGCGACGTGGGTGTGATGGATCGGTTCTCCCTGGAGGGCAAGGTCGCGATCGTGACCGGCGCCTCATCAGGTCTTGGTGTCGCGTTCGCGAAGGCGCTGGCGGAGGCGGGCGCCGACCTCGCGCTCGGTGCTCGCCGGGTGGACAAGCTGGAAGACACCCGCGCGATGGTGGAGTCGATCGGTCGCCGGGCGATCGCGGTGGCCACCGACGTCGCGAAGCCGCAGGACTGCGCGGCGCTCGTGACCGCGGCGGTCGAGCGGCTCGGTGGCGTCGACATCCTGGTCAACAACGCGGGGGTCGGTACGGCGGTCCCGGCCACTCGCGAGACTCCCGAAGAGTTCCGCACCGTGGTCGACGTCAACCTGGGCGGCTGCTACTGGATGGCGCAGGCGTTCGGTCGGGCGGCGACTCGCGGCGGCTCGATCGTGAACATCAGCAGCATCCTCGGGCTCACCACCGCGGGCCTGCCGCAGGCCGCGTATGCCGCATCGAAGGCCGGGCTGGTCGGCCTGACCCGTGATCTCGCGCAGCAGTGGACCGCGCGCAAGGGGATCCGGGTGAACTGCATCGCACCGGGCTTCTTCAAATCCGAGATGAGCGACCAGTACAAGCCCGGCTACCTCGAGTCCGTGATGGACCGGATCGTGATGGGACGGATGGGCGACCCGGAAGAGCTCGCCGCGACGCTGGTGTGGCTGGTCTCCGACGCGGCCGGCTACGTGACCGGCCAGACCCTCGCGGTCGACGGAGGCGTGACGATCACCTGACCCGTGAATAGCCTGCCGGCATGAGTAATCCTGACCCGATGGATCGGCTGGGAAGCGCCGTACGTGGTGGCGTGCGTCGACTGGACCTGTCCGGCTTCCGTAGCTTCATCCTGCGTGGCAACGTCGTCGATCTCGCCGTCGGCATTGTCATCGGTGCCGCGTTCACCGCAGTGGTGCAGTCGCTGGTGAAGGACTTCATCACGCCTCTCGTCGGCATCCCGCTGGGCAGCGTCTCCGACTTCGCGTCGCGGTACTGGACCCTCGGCGGGTCGAAGTTCGTGTACGGCGACTTCCTGAACTCGTTGCTCTCGCTGGTCCTGATCGGCCTCGTCGTGTACTACTTCGTGGTCCGGCCGGTGAACGCGTTGATGGAACGGTTCAAGCCGACGCCGGAGGAAGCGACGCCGACCAAGACCTGCGCGGAGTGCAAGAGCTCGATCCCGCACGACGCGACGCGGTGTGCGTTCTGCACCGTCGTCCAGCCGGCCGCGTCATAACACGCCCATGGCGTGAAGCTCGTCGAGCAGGCCGGGTGACAACGGCAGGTTCTCGAGCTCGGTGGGACCGCACCAGCGGACGTCGTCGGCGTCGTCGCCGGCGTGCAGCGTTCCGCCGGTGACGGTTGCCGCGAAGTCGTGGACGAGGTAACCGCCGGGCAGCGCCACGCTGCGCAGCAGGTCGCCGACCTCGACGTCGAGCCCGGTCTCCTCGCGCACCTCGCGGACCGCAGCCTCGGCGTGCGCCTCGCCGGGTTCGACCCGTCCCCCGGGGAGCGACCACGAACCCTGCGCCGGCGGGTGCCCACGGCGTACCAGGAGCAGCCGCCCGTCGGCATCACGAACGACCGCGCCGGCACAAATGACGGGTTCGCCGGATTCGGTGGGTTCATTTGGAGGCTCGGGGGAAATCACGTATTGACTCTGTCCCTTTCCGGTGAGGACTGTTCAAGGGTGCACGCCCTTCCCACGTGCCCGCGCTGCGGTGGGCAGCTGCGCGAGCCCGGGCTGTGGTCCAGCGCGTGGCGGTGCTCGACGCACGGCGCCGTCGCGCCCTACCACGTCCTGACCCACACCGGTCCGGAAGCCGTCGCCCACGTGGTCGGGCGTCCCGGCGTACCGCTGTGGCTGGCAAGCGGGCTGCCGCCCGGTTGGGTGTGCAGCGGCTTCGCGTACGCCGGGGACGACCGCACCGGCGCGCGGGCGACCGTCACGGCGATGTCGGGGCCCAGTCCGCTCGGCGGCCCCGCCGAGCTGCTCATCGTCGCCGAAGAGCCCGGCGTCGGTCTCGGCGCGCGATACGCCGGCCTCGCCTCGAGCGACCCCGGCGCCGGGTTCGACAGCGGCGCCGCCGACGCGAAGGTCATCGCGGCCTCTCACCCCACCGCGTTGTGGTGCCTGCCCGCGGCCCGCGAGGGCGCGGTCTTCGTCGGAGAGGCCAAAGGCCTGTGGCTGTGGGCGCTGGTCTGGCCGGAGACCGCCGGAGTGCTGATGTACGACGGCGTCGTCCTGCGTGACCTGCGCGACGCGGGCAGCGAGCCGGACCTCGTCTTCGGCAGCGTCTCCCCGCGATTGTCGGAGGTGCCCGGGACACTGGGGTAGTGGCAGTGCCGGGACAGGGTGAGCTTGCGGTGGAGCTTCCGCCGCGACTGTTCCCTGCGACACCGTCGAAGCTGGACACCTGGCTGGACTGCCCGCGCCGCTACCGCTTCTCCTATGTGGACCGGCCGATGCCGCCGAAGGGCGCGCCGTGGGCGCACAACTCGCTCGGCGCAGCGGTGCACACCGCACTTGCCGCCTGGTGGGGGCTGCCGCCCGGCGACCGGACCACCGCCTCCGCCCGGCGGCTGGTGCATGAGAAGTGGGTGTCGCTCGGGTTCCGCGACGATCAGCAGGCCGAGCAGTGGCGCGACCGCGCGGCCGACATGGTGGAGCGCTACGTCGAGCCGCTCGACCCGCACGACGAGCCGCTCGGTGTTGAGCGCACCGTCGCGATGCGCACGCCGCGGCTCGCCCTGTCCGGGCGCATCGACCGGCTCGACCGGCGCGGTGACGAGTTGGTCGTCGTCGACTACAAGACCGGGCGGCATCTGCTGAGCACCGACGACGCGCGCGGGTCGTTGGCTCTGGCGGTCTACGCCGCCGCCGCGTCGCGGATGTTCCGGATGCCGTGCCACAGGGTCGAGCTGCACCACCTGCCGACCGGCCAGGTGATCGTGTGGGAGCACTCGGACGGCGCGCTCGCGCGCCAGCTCGAGCGGATCGAGTCGATCGGTGTCGAGGCGGCCGGCACCCATGCCGCGCTCGACGCAGCCGGCGGTGACCCCGAGGCGCTCGAGACCTTGTTCCCGCCGCGCTCGGGCCCGCTGTGCCAATGGTGTGACTACCTGGACCATTGCGAGGCGGGAAAGGACGCCACACCGCAACGCTTGCGTCCGTGGGCAGGCCTCGCCCCCGACATCACCTCGACGGTCGACGACGTGCAGTGAGGCGACGGCGTCAGTCGATGTCGTTCCAGAACTTCGTGATGGTCTCGGCTACGGCCTGTGGCGTGTCGACGTTGGGGGAGTGGCCCGCGCCGGCGAACGTTACGAGCTGCGTCCCAAGGCGGCGGGCCATGTCTTGTTGCTCGGCGGGTGACCAGGCGTCGTCGTTCTCGCCGCAGGCGACCAGGAGCGGGAGGCCGGTCCTGGCCAGCTCGGCGGTGCGGTCGGCGGCGGTGGTGACTGCCTCACCCATGCCGAGGAGGGCGGCGGCGGGAGAGGCGAGGAAGCGGCGTTCGATGAAGGCCTGGACCTCGGGCGGCTGCAGTGCCGTGGCGGTGGCGTTGAGTGCCGCGGTCGCTGCCCAGACTTCAGGTACGCCGCCGCCGTCGACGAGCATCGGACGCATGGCCTCGACGAGCGCGGCGCGGTGGCCGCCGAGGGCACCCGGGCCGGACCCGAGCAGGGTCAGCGAGCGCGCCGGCGCCCCCGACAGGACCGCCGCACGGCAGATCAGGCCGCCGAAGGAGTGCCCGACCAGATGCAGCGGGTCGTCGGACGCTTCGAGCAGGGAGGCGATGTCGAGGGCGAGGGCGTCGATCGTGTAGGCCGCGAGCTGCTCCGGGCCGCCCGACTCGTGCTGGCCGCGGAGGTCGACCGCCGTGGCGGGATGGCCGGCCTGTGCAAGCAGGGGCAGCA
>CAZEAM010000196.1:0-1973 GCA_964510285.1 uncultured Frankiaceae bacterium
GGACTGGCAGCTGCTTGCCGACCTGTCGTTCGCGGACCTCCTCCTGCTGGTTCCTGACGAAACCGCTTCACAGTTCGTCGTCGTCGCGCAGATGCGACCGACGACCGGTCCGACCGTCTACCAGGACGACCTGGTGGGAAGCGTGATCACCTCCTCGGATCGCCCGCAGCTGGGGCTCGCGGTCACCGAGGGACGGATCTGCCGGGAGGGGGACCCGGTGTGGTCGGGCGACTCGCCGCTGCGACAGGAGGCGTTGCCGGTCCGCGTCGGCGGTCAGGTGGTGGCAGTCGTCGCCCGTGACACCAATCTGGCAGCGGCACGAACACCCAGCCAGCTCGAGATCGCCTACCTGCGCAGCGCCGGCGAGCTCGCCCAGATGCTCGCCGAGGGGCGCTGGCCCTACCCGGGAGAGACGGGGGCGGAATGGAGCGGTCCCCGGGTCGGTGACGGCCTGATCCAGCTCGACGCGGACGGTGTCGTGACCTTCGCCAGCCCGAACGCGCTGTCGGCCTACCGTCGGCTCGGCCATCGCGGCGACCTGGCGGGACAGTCGCTGTCGGAGGTGACCGTCGCGCTGGCCGAGTCCGGGCCGGTGCAGTTGCTCGCCAACGTCGCAAGAGGACGGGTTCCCGCGGGCACCGACGTCGAAGCGCACGAGGCCGTCGTACGGTTGCGCGCGTTGCCGCTGCGCCCGGGCGGAGAGCACATCGGGGCGCTGGTGCTGGTCCACGATGTGACCGAGCTTCGGCGGCAGGAACGCGCACTCGTCGGCAAGGACGCGACGATCCGCGAGATCCACCATCGGGTCAAGAACAACTTGCAGACGGTGGCGGCCCTCCTCCGGCTGCAGGCACGGCGGCTCGCCGCGCCGGAGGCACGCACCGCGCTCGAGGAGTCGGTACGGCGGGTGTCATCGATCGCGGTCGTGCACGAGACGTTGTCCGGCGTGCTGGACGAGTCGGTGCGCTTCGACGACATCGCCGACCAGGTGCTTGCCATGGTGGCCGAGGTCGCCGGCGCGCACGTCGCGGTGTCCCGGATCGGGTCGTACGGCGAGCACACCGCCGAGGTGGCAACCCCGCTGGCCATGGTGCTCTCGGAACTGGTGCAGAACGCGGTGGAGCACGCCTACGGCGAGGCGGCCGCCGGGACGGTCGAGGTGCGGGTCGACCGGTCGGGCGACGGTCTGGTGGTGCAGGTGGTCGACTCGGGCAGGGGACTTCCGCCGGGCTTTTCGATCGACGGCTCGGACCGGCTCGGGCTGGCGATCGCGCGGACCCTGGTGGAAAGCGAGCTCGGCGGGAAGCTGACGCTCGGCCCGCGCAGCGGGGGTGGGACGGTGGCGACGGTCGCGATCAGCGCAGCGGAGTAGCGACCATCCCCTGATGGGCACCGCCACCGACCGTGCCGGGGCCGTCGGTGTTGGCGACGATCGCGTGGGTGATCCACACGATCAGCCCGAGCAGAACCGCGAAGAACACCCCGACGACGATGCGGAAGCGCCAGATGGCGACCCGCTCGTCGCGGGGCTCGAAGGCGACGATCGGCGGTCGGTGGTAGTCCTCCGCCGTCACGGTTACGCCGTGCGCAGGGCGGTACGGAGGCGGTGGCGCTTGACCTCGCGCCGCTCTTCCTCCGACAGACCGCCCCAGACGCCGGCGTCCTGGTCGCTGTCGAGGGCCCAGGTCAGGCATTCGTCGACCGCGTCGCAACGTCGGCAGACTTCCTTGGCTTCGTCGACCTGGAGCAGTGCGGGCCCGGTGGTGCCGATGGGGAAGAACAGCTCGGGATCTTCGTCACGGCAGGCGGCACGGTGTCGCCAGTCCATGCGTCTCGTCCTTCCGTCGGGGCGCGGCCTGGTTGACCGTCGTCCGTCGTGGTTCCCAGTCCGCGGCCGGGTCCACCTTTGTGAACTCTTTCACGAACTAGTCCGGACGCTTGATCCTCGGTCAGGTCAACCAAGCATCCGGGAC
>CAZEAM010000197.1:0-3693 GCA_964510285.1 uncultured Frankiaceae bacterium
GACCGCAGCGAGGTCTTCGACCGCTCGATCAGCTCCTGCACGGTGAAGTCGGTGCGGCCCGTCTCGGTGAGGATCTCGATCGCGGAGGAGATGAACCGGTCCGACCGCGACATCGCCTTGGCACGGGCGTTGCGCAGCGACCGCTCGACCGCGCGCTCCCGCCAGGTGACCTCGGCCGCTTCGGAGCCGCCCTCGGCGGAGGTGGCCGCACCGTCCACGAAACCGCCTCCGTAATCCAGCCAGCCGGGCGAGTACGACATTACCGCTCGCGGAAGGCAGGCGTGCAACGTCACGACCTGTCCCGTTGCTCGCCAGCGAGAACGCCACTTCCGCTTCGAGAAACCGGTGGCCGGCACCCAACCCGGTGACCAGACTCAGACCATGTCAGCGCCGGCCGTGAAAGCGGTGACCGCGCCTCGCGCGGCTCGGCCGGCCGGTGAAGAAGATGATCGGGGGAATCGTCGGCTGGCTGGACGAAGGTTTTGCGCTTGAGCAGTGAACGACCGGTAGCGCTCGTCACCGGTGCGAGCCGTGGCATCGGCAAGGCCTGCGCGCTGGCCCTGGCCGATGCCGGCTTCGCCGTCGCGTTCACCGCGCGGACCGCGAAGGAAGGCGACGGCCGCGACGACTCCGACGCCGGCGGCAACGTCGCGATCGAGGGCAGCCTCGAACGCACCGCCGCCGAGGTGGAGGCTCGCGGCGCCCATGCGCTGCCGCTCGTCGCCGACCTGCTCGACTTCGGCTCGCTCGAGGCTGCGGTTGCCACCACCCTCGAGCGGTGGCACCGCCTCGACGTCCTCGTGCTCAACGCCGTGCACACCGGCGCCGGAAGCATGCTGCGTGTCCTCGACACGCCCGCGGACGTCTTCGTCACGAAGCTGACCGCCAATGCCGCCGCGCAGCTCGTCCTCGTGCGTGCAGCGCTGCCGGCGATGCTGGCCGCAGGACGCGGTCGGATCATCGCGATCACGTCGTACTCCGCGACCCACGACCCGACCGCGCCGGTCGGCGAGGGCGGGTGGGGCTACGCGTACGCCGCGTCGAAGGCCGCGTTCCATCGCCTGGCCGGCCATCTCGCGGTCGAGGTCGGCGGCCGGGGGGTCATCGCGGTCAATGTCGACCCTGGCCATGTCATGACCGAGCGGATGGCCGCCAACGCCGAACGGCTGGGCCTCGAAGGCAGGTATGAAGGAGCCCCGCCGAGCGCGCCCGCTGCCGCCGTGGCCTGGCTCGCGACCGCCGCGGAAGCGGTCGAGCTGAACGGCCAGACGGTCAACGGTCTGAAGATCGCGCTCGAGCGGGGCCTTCACCCCGACTGGCGGAGGTAGCCAGTCGGAGCCTTGCTACGCCTGCGGGCTAGGCGAGTCGGTCGGCTCCGGGCTCGTGGTCGGCTCGGGTGAGGTGGTCGGCGCCGGCGCCGGCTTCACCCGCGTGATCGTCACGGTGCCGCTGTGCGACTTGCGGTAGGTGTCGTCACCGGCGAAGACCAGGCGGTACTGCTCCTTCTTGTCCGACTGGGTGAAGGTGAAGCTGACCTTGCCGTCGGCGTCGGTGGTCGCGGTCTGGCCGTCAACCGCGGTCCAGTGGTTGCCCTTGCCGTCGCGCTGCTGCACGGACACCGTCTCGCCGGCCACACCGTCCTTGTGGGAGCGAAGCTTGCCGTTGACGGTCGCCTTGAAGTGTCCGGTCGTGTTCGCCGGGGCGTGGACGGTCAGATGCGTGTGCTGCAGCTTCGCGCCGTGCTGGCCGTGATCGCCGGCGAGGGCCGTCCCGGCCAATCCGGCAGTCGCGATGGCGAACGAAGCGCCGATGACCGTGGTACGTCGAACAGTTGCCATTGGTGGATTTCCCCTCCGATGTGGAACGGTCGAGTGTGCTGGACTCACCGGCAAATCGCTGACCACACCGAGGGCGTTACAGACCGCGAGGAAGATCGTGACGACGGCCGAGTTCCCCGAGCTGCTGCGCGAGGCGCAGCAGGGGGACGAACGCGCCTTCAACGCCCTTTTCCGGCAGAACCAGCCCGTCGTGCTCAAGTACCTGATGACCGTCGCCGGCCGGGAGGCGGCCGAGGACATCGCCGCGGACACCTGGGTGTCCGTGGTGCGCGACCTCGGCCGGTTCGAAGGCGACGAGCCGGCCGCGTTCCGGGCGTGGCTGCTCAGCATCGCGCGCCGGCGGTGGATCGACGAGGTACGCCGCCGAACGCGGCGGCCGGAGACGCCGGTCGACGTCCTTCCGGACCTCACCCCGGCCCCCGATGACGTCGTCTCCGCCTCGGATACGGCGGCCGGCACGAGATGGGCGCTCGACCTGCTCGCCACCCTGCCGCCCGACCAGGCGGAGATCCTGGCGCTGCGGGTGATCGCCGACCTGGATGTCCACACCACCGCCAAGCTGGTCGGGAAGACCCCCGGTGCAGTGCGGGTCACGGCGCACCGGGCGCTGCGGCGGCTCGCTGCGCAGCTCGGCGGCGACCACAGCGACCCGGCTGTAACCAACCCGGCCGCCCCGACGATTGATACCTGAGATGACCGACGAACCGAACCTGCCGAACGGCTTGAGCGACGGCGACTGCGAGGACCTGCTCGCCGGTCGGCGTACCGACTCGCCGGTCGGTGGCGTGCTGCACGCGCTGCAGGGCCCGCTCGGCGGCGCACTGCCCGGCGAGGCGGCCGCCATGGCGGCGTTCCGGGCACACGGCGCGGGCGCCGTACCGATCACGCGGCGCGGTCGCGCCTCGGCGCGCGTGGTAGCGGCCGGCATCGGCACCGGCGTCCTGCTGGTCGGCGGCGTCGCAGCCGCCGCAAGCGGCACGGTCCGCGACGACATCGCAACGGTCATCGGCGTCCACCACCACAGCAGCCCGCAGCGGCACGACCAGCCGCCGGTCACGGTCAGCCCGACGCCGAGCGCGCCAACCCCGTCACCGACCTCGACGAGCGCGGTCAGCCCGACCGGCCACGGCAAGGCGCACGCCGGTCACGGCAAGGGCCGCGGGATCGGCGAGACCGCCCAGCCGACGCACCCGGCGCACCCCAGCCACCCGGCGCACCCGACCCAGGCGGCCTCGTCCACGCACCGCGCGCACCCGACCCGCAAGCCGCACCCCACGCAGGCGGCCACACCGACCCACAAGGCGCACCCGACGAAGCGTGCGCATCCGACCCAGGCGGCGAACTCGACAGCCGGCTCGGACCACGGCCAGGCCGCAGCGTCGAGCTAGGAGCTCGGCAGCGGGCTAACCGCCGCGCGCTTCGACCATCGCCCCGCGGCTGACCTTGGTCGCCGCGCTGCGCGGGATCGCATCGACGAACTCGACGGTCTTGGGCACCTTGTAGCCGGCCAGCCTGGACTTCGCGTAGCCGATGATGTCCGCCTCAGTGGGCGGAGCGGCCGGGTCCCTCGGCTCGACGACGGCGTGCACCCGCCGGCCCCACTGGTCGTCCTTCAGACCGATCACCACGACGTCGGCGACGCCCGGATGGTCCACGAGAGCGCTCTCGACCTCCGCCGGGAAGACGTTGGCGCCGCCGGTGATGATCATGTCTGCCCGGCGGTCCGCCAGGTACAGGTAGCCGTCCTCGTCCATCCAGCCGATGTCCCCGCCGGTACCGAACCCGTCCGCGGTGACGGGCAGCAGGGCAGCGCCGCCGCGGTAGTCGTACGAGCCGGTCATCGGCGAGCGCAGGT
>CAZEAM010000198.1:0-2161 GCA_964510285.1 uncultured Frankiaceae bacterium
CGAGCGCGGCCAGGTCGTCATCAAGCCGGGCACGACCACTCCGCACACCGAGTTCGAGGCCCAGGTCTACATCCTGAGCAAGGACGAGGGCGGCCGGCACACGCCGTTCTTCAACAACTACCGCCCGCAGTTCTACTTCCGGACCACGGACGTGACCGGCGTCGTGACCCTCCCGGAGGGCACCGAGATGGTCATGCCGGGCGACAACACCGAGATGAAGGTCGAGCTGATCCAGCCGATCGCCATGGAGGAAGGTCTGCGCTTCGCGATTCGCGAGGGCGGCCGGACCGTTGGCGCGGGCCGGGTCACCAAGATCAACAAGTAGCACCCAAGCGGCGGCCGGGAAACCGGCCGCCGCTTCATAAGCGGCACAGCGGCAACGACCTAGGGATTAGTGAAGAGGAAGCCATGGCGGGACAGAAGATCCGCATCCGGCTCAAGGCCTACGACCACGAGATCATCGACTCCTCCGCGCGCAAGATCGTGGAGACGGTGACTCGGACCGGTGCGCAGGTCGCGGGTCCGGTGCCGCTGCCGACCGAGAAGAACGTGTACTGCGTCATCCGCTCGCCGCACAAGTACAAGGACTCGCGTGAGCACTTCGAGATGCGCACGCACAAGCGACTGATCGACATCCTGGACCCGACGCCCAAGACCGTCGACTCGCTCATGCGCCTCGACCTGCCGGCTGGCGTCGACATCGAAATCAAGCTCTGAGGGACCTGAACTAGTCATGGCTGCGAGAGAACAGAAGGGGATCCTGGGCGAGAAGCTCGGGATGACCCAGGTCTGGGATGCCGCGAACCGGCTGGTCCCGGTGACGGTGGTGAAGGCCGGGCCGTGCGTCGTCACGCAGGTCCGTACGCCGGAACGTGACGGGTACGACGCCGTACAGCTCGGTTTCGGCGCAGTCGACCCGCGCAAGGTCAACAAGCCGCAGACCGGTCACTTCGAGAAGGCCGGCGTCCCGCCGCGTCGCTACCTCGTCGAGCTGCGCACGACCGACGCGTCGACCTACCAGGTCGGACAGGAGGTCACCGCCGAGGTGTTCGAGCCGGGCGCGCTCGTCGACGTCGTCTCGACCAGCAAGGGCAAGGGATTCGCCGGTGTCATGAAGCGACACGGCTTCGGTGGCCTAGGCGCCGGTCACGGCGTGCAGCGCAAGCACCGCTCGCCGGGCTCGATCGGCGCCTGCGCCACCCCGGCGCGCGTGTTCAAGGGGCTGAAGATGGCCGGCCGCCACGGCGGCGTGCGCACCACGACGCTGAACCTGAAGGTGCACTCGGTCGACGCCGAAAAGGGCCTGCTGCTGATCAAGGGCGCCATCCCCGGCCCCTCCGGCGTACTGGTCCTGGTCCGCACCGCCGCGAAGGCGCCACTTGCGACTGGGGGTGCCGCCTGATGGCTTCCGTCGACGTGAAGTCCGCGACCGGTGAGGTGACCGGCACGGTGGAGCTGCCCGACGCGGTGTTCGACGCGCAGGTCAACATCCCGCTGGTTCACCAGGTCGTGGTCGCGCAGCTCGGCGCCGCCCGGCAGGGCACGCACGACACGAAGACCCGCGGCGAGGTCCGCGGCGGTGGCCGCAAGCCGTACCGCCAGAAGGGCACCGGCCGGGCCCGCCAGGGCTCGACCCGCGCCCCGCAGTTCGCCGGCGGTGGCACCGTGCACGGCCCGACCCCGCGGTCGTACGCGCAGCGCACGCCCAAGAAGATGAAGGCGGCCGCGCTTCGCTCCGCTCTGTCGGACCGCGCGCGCAACGGCAAGCTGCACGTCGTCTCCAGCCTGGTCGACGGGGAGACCCCGTCGACCAAGGCGGCGGCGGGCGCGCTTGCCTCGATCGCCTCGAGCCGCCATGTGCTCGTCGTGGTGGAGCGCGAGGACGTGCTGACCTGGAAGAGCCTGCGCAACGTCCCGACGGTGCACCTGCTCGCGCCGGACCCGCTCAACACCTACGACGTGCTGGTCTCCGACGACCTGGTGTTCACCGAGGGTGCGCTGCGGGTCTTCCTGAAGGCGGACTCGCTCGACATCCAGCCCGCCAAGGCGAGCAAGCCGGCCAAGAAGGCGGCCGAGACGAAGCCGGACGGGACGAAGCCGGACGAGACCACCGCGGAAGCGGTTGCCGACGAGCCGGCCGCTGAGGACACCACTGCTGACG
>CAZEAM010000199.1:0-6981 GCA_964510285.1 uncultured Frankiaceae bacterium
GTGTGGGTGTACGCCCGGGGGCGCCGCGCGATCAGCTAGTAGCCCGCGGCTGAGATACCCCCACCGCCACAACCCGGGGGGGGCGCACCGGTTTCGGCCCGCCCCCACCGTGGTTTGCGCCGGTAACCTCGCAAGGCGTGAGCGGCGTCCGTCGACTCGGTGTCATGGGCGGCACGTTCGACCCCGTCCATCACGGGCACCTGGTCGCCGCGAGTGAGGTGGCCAGCCGGTTCAGCCTCGACGAGGTGGTGTTCGTGCCGACCGGCCAGCCCTGGCAGAAGTCGCACACGCCGGTCAGCCCCGCGGAGGACCGATACCTGATGACGGTCATCGCGACCGCGTCCAACCCGCGGTTCTCGGTCAGCCGGGTCGACATCGACCGGCCCGGCCCGACGTACACGATCGACACGCTGCACGACCTCCAAGAGCGCTTCGGCGCGGACGTCGAGCTGTTCTTCATCACCGGCGCCGACGCGCTCGAAGCGATCGTCGGCTGGCACCGCGCCGCGGAGCTGTTCGCGATGGCCCACTTCGTCGGGGTGACCCGGCCCGGTCATCACCTCTCCGACGACGGGTTCCCGGACGGCGCGGTCACGCTGGTGGAGGTGCCGGCGCTGGCGATCAGCTCGACCGACTGCCGGGCGCGCGTGGCGGCCGGCGACCCGGTCTGGTACCTCGTGCCCGACGGCGTCGTGCAGTACATCTCCAAGCGCGGCCTGTACGCCGAGGCGCCCTGATGGCGGGCAAGCGTCGGGCCGGCCGCCGTTCGCGCAAGGAGCAGCCGGACCTGCTCGGGCTGCGCCGCGCGCCCACCCTGCTGCAGCCCACCCAGCCGGAGCTGGTGATCCAGCCCCAGCTGACCCGGGCCGAGGAGCGCAGGCTGCGCAAGCGGGCTCAGCGCCGCAGGCTCGGTCTGGCCGGCGGCATCGGGGTCGGCGCGCTCGCGATCGCATTGATCGTCACCCTCGTCCTCGGGGTGCGTCACGTCGTGACCACCAGCGGCGGCGCCTCGCGCACCCAGACCACGCTGCTGCTGCAGCTGCAGGCACCCGGCGGGGCCGCGGTGGGGTCGGTGCTGCTGGCGGCGGACCCGTCGACCCAGCTCGGGCTCGAGCTGCTGATCCCCAGCCGGCTGATCACGGACGTCTGCGGGTACGGCTCGCAGAACTTCGGGTCGGTGCTCGCCCTGCCCAACGGCGCCGCGGACTCGCGGGCTGCGCTGTCGTCCGTGCTCGGCGGGGTCACGATCGACGGTTCGTGGGTGATGCCGGAGTCCGTCCTCACGACCCTGGTCAACCAGATCGGCGGGATCGACGTCGACGTCGACACCAACGTGATCCAACGGCTGCCCGGCGGCGCCGCCCGGATCCTCGTCGCGGCCGGCGTGGGCCAGCACCTCAACGGCATGCAGGCTCTGCAGTACGCCACCTATCACCCCGCCCGTGAGGGCGCCGCGGGGGTGCTGGCCCGGCTGCAGGCGGTCCTCGACGCCACGCTTCAGGCGCTGCCGAAGACACAAACCGGGGTCGAGGCGCTGCTTCGCCAGCTTCCCAAGACCGCGCAGTCGACGATCGGCGTCTCGAAGCTCGCGGACCTGCTCACCAAGCTGGCGGCCTACCAGCAGACCGAGGCGGGAGTCTTCCCGACCGACCTTCCCGTGGTGACGATCGACGCGGGCAGCTCGCAGCCGTCGTACCGGGCCGACGAGTCCCCCTCCGGCATCAAGCAGCTGGTCGACGGGCACCTGGCGAACTCGGTGCCGGAGGACGTGAACAAGCAGCACGCCACCGTCTACCTGCTCAACGGCCTCGGCGTGCCCGGCCTGGTCGGCACCGCCTGCCCGAAGCTGGTGGAAGCGGGGTTCACCTACGTCGGCAGCCGCAACGCGCCGCGGTTCTCCAACGCCCGCTCGGAGATCGACATCTTCCGGGACAGCGACGTCGGGCAGGCGCGTACGCTCGCCAAGGCGCTGGGGCTGCCCGCCTCCGACGTACGGCGCAGCGTCTACAACCAGACCGTCGCGAAGTTCATCGTCATCCTCGGATCGGACTACCGGCCGTGAGCGCGAACCCACGCAGCGTCGAGCTGGCCGAGGCCGCGGTCAGTGCGGCGGCGGACAAGCTGGCGACCGACCTCGCGATCATCGACGTCAGCGAGCAGCTGGTGATCACCGACTGCTTCGTGCTGGCGTCGGCGCCGAACGAGCGGCAGGTCCGCTCGGTGGTCGACGCGATCGAGGAGCGGCTGCTGGCGATGAAGGCCAAGCCGGTGCGCCGGGAGGGCCTGGAGGAGGGCCGCTGGGTGCTGCTGGACTTCCTCGACATCGTCGTGCACGTCCAGCACAGCGAGGAGCGGACCTACTACGCCCTCGAGCGGCTGTGGAAGGACTGCCCCTCGCTGCCGCTGCCGGCCGATGCGCTGCCGCCGCAGGCCGCCGAGCAGTCGTCGGCCGGCTCGAAGGGCTCGCCCGGCTCATGACCCAGATGCAACAGGTGTTGCTGCTGCGGCACGGCCGGACCGAGTGGAACGCCACCGGGCGCTTCCAGGGGCAGACCGAGTCGAAGCTCGACGTGATCGGCCGGGCGCAGGCCGAGGCGGTCGCGCTCGGCATCGCGCCGATGAAACCGGACGCGATCATCACCTCGGACCTCTCGCGCGCGCACGACACGGCCACCCTGGTCGCCGCCGAGTGCGGCCTGGAGATCGCCGCCGTCGACCCGCGGCTGCGCGAGATCAACCTCGGTGCGTGGGAGGGGCTGACCCGCGCCGAGGCACGCTCGCGGTTCAGCGACGAGTACGCGCGCTGGCAGGCTGGGGAGGACGCCCGCCGCGGTGGTGGGGAGACGTACGCCGAGGTCGGCGCCCGCTGCCTGGAGTGTATCGACGAGTGGGTCGAGCGGCTGGGACCCGGGTCGCTCCTGGTCGCGGTGACCCACGGCAGTGCCGCCCGCGCGACCATCGGGACGATGGTCGGCATGCCCCCGGACACCTGGTGGCGGCTCGCGCCGCTGTCGAACTGCCGGTGGTCGCTGCTGGCCAACATCGGCCGGGGCTGGCGGATCGAGGAGCACAACGCCGGAAGCCCACCGGAGGAGGAAACCGGCGACGACGCCCGCTGACCGCCCCGCCATTGCCGCCTGAAGACCCTAGAACGTCCTCAGCCCGCAATCGCGGTGCTCGGCTAGACTCGCTGGCGCTTCGGGGCTGTGGCGCAGTTGGTAGCGCACTTGCATGGCATGCAAGGGGTCAGGGGTTCGAATCCCCTCAGCTCCACTCGGAACGACCTCTGTTGGCCTTACTCGAACATGAGTGCTGAGGACCTCGCCTGTTCTAGGCGATGCGAGGCTTATCCGCTGCGGCGGCGCTTCCGACTGACGGGTGTGGCCGACGTGGTTCGCGGACACCCGACAGGCCATCGTCACCATCGCCGGGACTGAACCAGCCGCGCCAACTGCGTCCGATTCGCCGAAGCCCCGCACGGTGAGCCCGCCAATCGACGACGAGCCCAGCTTGCAGATAAGGGGCGGCGACTTCGCAGGCCGCCCACTGCGCACACGGCGCCGCCACCACGCGGCGTGCTGAGAGCGCGTCACGATGGTTGAGAGGGCGGCAGCCCTTGACCGGGTGGGCCGTCAGCGAGACGGCGTATCGCGTCATGAGATCTAGTCTCGCTCGTTCGTGGGAAGATGGCGACAGCAGCACTGCGGGTTGTCGCACGACCGGATGCGCACGCCCCGATCGACAACACAGCCGCACTCAGCGCAGATCAGCTCCACTCCGTGATGTTACGGAGTGTGTGACGATCGCGCGCCGAGGTCACGGAGCCAGCGGATGACGTTTTCTCTTCGGGTTCCGGTTCCGCTGGCGGAGTCGAGTGGTGTCCCTTCGGCATAGTCCGGTACCCAGTTCAGATCAGCGCCATGGGCGAGGAGTAGCTCTGCGGCTCGGCGCTGGGCTCCGGAGCATGCGTGCCAGAAGGCCTTCGAGATCTCGTACTCGTCTGGCTTGTGTTCCAGAAGCTCTCCGAGGCGGTC
The DNA here is from genome assembly GCA_964510285.1 of uncultured Frankiaceae bacterium. GTDB lineage: Bacteria > Actinomycetota > Actinomycetes > JAFAQI01 > JAFAQI01 > DASZTV01. The sequence continues at coordinate 4,035 of CAZEAM010000199.1, forward strand.
GAGATCACCTAGCGCTGCCGCATGCCACGGCACGTTCACAGCGGCGCCCCGTTCAACGAGAAGCCGGGCGACGTGCCAGCACCCGTAGCCGATCGCGTTGTCGAGCGGTGAACCGATCGAGCCGCCGGGCCTTTCGAGGTCGGCGCCGGCATCGATGAGTGCCAGGGCGACCTCCCGGTCGTCGCTACTCGCAGCCCAGTGCAGTGGTGTCTCCGGTCGATCGCCGCCAGTGTCGACGTTCGGGTCCCCGCCCGCAGCCACGAGGATCTGAACTGCGGCCGGCGCCTCTGGGAAATAGCCCGGCCAGTCCGCCGTCACATGAAGCGGTGAACGCCAGCCACCTGCGGGGCCATGCCGTCCAATCATGCGGACGCGCGCAAGATCCGGATTCGCATCCAGCAGGGCGCGGAGGGCCTCCAGGTCGCCCCGATGGATCGTCGCGACCAGCTCGCCTGCCAGCGGATCCCCATGAGGGAGCGTCGGAACGGCAGGGTCTTGCCCATCAGGCGACATACCGGAAACGTATCGAGCCCGGTGGACCCGTTCACCTTTTCGAAGGACCGCCTTCAAGGCGACGCGTGGCAAGACCGCGCTGTTTGAGTTGGTGGTAGAGGGAACGAACGGCGATGCCGAGCTCATCGGCGACGATCGCCACCGATTTGCCTTGCGCAATCAAGCCGACTGCGTTCTCGATCTGCTCATCGCGGATCCGGGAAGGAGGTCTAACGACGCCCTCGTTTCTGAGCAGCACGAGGACTGAGGACTTCGGCACGTTGTACTTGGCGGCGAGCTCGCGGCTCGTGGCGCCCTCCTGGTAATCGATGATCATCTTTGAGACAATTGATCTTGTTGGCCGCGGTCGTGTCTTGCGAGAGGGCGACGCCACGCTGTCGTCGCTTCCAGGACTCACGGGTGACTTCGAGAGACCTTCTAGGGCTTGTTCGAGCTCGGGCGTGGTGTTCGAGTAAGCCCTAAGCAGGTCCACTTTCGGTCCCTGCGCCTGACTCACGCTCCGCACTTGCGGCCGCGCGCTCCGCGTTCGAAGGCGGCAAGTCGCTGGCGGGCGCTCCCGTGCCGGGAGTCACCCGGGACCTGTCGCATGAACTGCGTCGCCGGTGCGATCAGCCAGGGCTCGGTGCTCGCCACCATCCGACCGCTGTAGCAGTCGGCTTGCAGCTCGGTCCCGACTCCCGCCGGCGGGGCGTTGCCGCGTTGCAGCGCCTGTTCGGCATGACCCAGCTCATGCCCGAGGACGGCCGCCGCGGCTCCCAGCTCGGTGGCATGAAGCCGCCTGCCGGTGACATGCCCGCGGTCGGTCGTCACCAGGTCCGGCACGTCGTCACTGAGGAACCGCGCGTTGAGGACAACGGTGCCGATCGGCGCGCCGGCGCTCGGCTGGCAGTAGTCGGGACCGGGCCCCCGCGCCGTGTAGGTGGTCTCGATCGGCGCGCAGTAGAAGGTGTCCGACCCGGACAACAGCCGCAGTTCGATGCTGGAGGCGTCCTTCAGCCCTTTGCTGCCCAAGAACGAACGCTCGGCGTGAAAGAGCCGGCGTAGGCGGTGGGTGTCCGACCTGCTGAACGTGACCGCACCGCGATCGAGTGCCAACGTGGGTGTGGGCGACGTCGAGGACGATCGGACGGAAGGGTGCGACGACCTGCCTGATCCGCTCGACCCGCCGCATCCGGTCAGGGCCACCGCAATGACGCCGATGCAGGCGACACATCCGATCAGTCGTGACACGGCAACGTCGTGCTGCCCGAAAGATCGGCCGGCTAATCTCCCGGTCGCTTGTCAGCAGCAGGCGGGGTCGATCACCCGGCACAGGGCGCCGAGCGAGTCGCGGCGGGCCCGGTAGTAGACGTTCATGCCTCGGCGCTCGCCGTCACTGATCAGTCCCGCCTTCTTCAGCACCGAAAGGTGGTGGCTCACGGTCGCCTCGGTGACCCCGAGGGCGGGCGACAGGTCGCAGGTGCAGACCTCATCCTCGGCCAGTAACAGCGACATCATTCGGACCCGCACCGGGTCGGCAAGGGCCTTCAGCCGAAGCGCAACCTCCAGCGCGTCGCCTTCGGTCATCGGGGCGGCGGCGACCGGCGCGCAGCAGATCGGGCCCGAGACGTCGATCAACGGCAGGGCCTTGGGCACGGTCCCATCGTCACCAGTGATTTGACATATGTCAAATAATCGGGCATCGTTCTGATGGTTAGATAAACATCTAATACCTGGGGAGGTCCGGTGTCCCGTGTCCAGCTCGCTCTCAACGTCGACAACGTGGACGAGGCGGTGGCGTTCTACTCGAAGCTGTTCGGCACGCAGCCGGCGAAGCGTCGCGACGGCTACGCCAACTTCGCGGTCGCGAACCCGCCGCTGAAGCTTGTGCTGCTGGAGAACCCGGGTGCGGGAGGCAGCCTGAACCACCTCGGAGTCGAGGTCGAGACGACCGACGCGGTCGACGAGGAGCAGGCACGTCTTTCCACGCTGGGCCTGGCATCGGTCGACGAGCGCGGCACCACCTGCTGCTACGCCAAGCAGGACAAGTTCTGGGTCGAGAGCGCGCCGAGCGGTGAGCGGTGGGAGATCTACACGGTCATCGAAGACAGCCCGACCTTCTTCAGCGAGTCCTGTGACGGGCCGGCGTGCTGCTCGGATCAGGACGGCGCGAAGGCTGCGGTCGAGGCGCGCTGCTGCTGACCGCCGGCCGCTACGTGCGGGCGGTGTTCGTCGCGCAGTAGGGGCAGTTGAGCTGGTTGACGCCGAGCGGGAAGGACAGCTGCGCACCGCAGCCTTGACATGGCGTCATCCCGCCGCCGAGGTCGAGCTTGCGCCCGCAGCCCTCGCACACCACCGCGGAGGCGCCGGGCACCGTCTTCAGCCGGCAGCCGCAGGCGCCGCACTGCTTGTCCTCGGTGTCGATCTCCTCGTAGTGCGCGTACTCGCCGGACAG
>CAZEAM010000200.1:0-17187 GCA_964510285.1 uncultured Frankiaceae bacterium
ACGGCCGAGCTCGACCTTGGTGTCGGCCAGCAGGATGCCGGCCCGGTCGGCGAGGTCACGCCCACGTTCATAGACGCCCAGAGTCAGCGCGCGCAGCTGCTCGGCGGTTTCGCCGCCGACCGCGGCGACCACCTCGTCGTAGGTCATCGGCGCGTCGTGCTCGCCGACCGGCGCCTTCGTGGTCGGCGTGAAGATCGCCTGCGGCAGCCGCGACCCGTCGAGCAGCCCGGGCGGCAGCGGCACGCCGCAGACCGACCCGTTCTTCTCGTAGTCGCCGACCCCACTGCCCGCGAGATAGCCGCGGGCCACGCACTCGACCGGCACCATCTCGAGCCGGCGGCACAGCACCGACCGTCCGCGCAGCGCGGCGGCGTGCGACCGGAACGGCTCCGGGAACTCACCCACCTCCGCCGACACGACATGGTTCGCCACCACGTCCGCGACCTGCTCGAACCACCACAACGACATCTGCGTGAGGATCGCGCCCTTGTCCGGGATGACGGACGGAAGGATGTAGTCGTACGCCGAGATGCGGTCGCTGGCGACCATCACCAGCAAGCCGTCGCCCGCGTCGTACAGGTCCCTGACCTTGCCGGCGTGGAGGTGCCGGTCGGCCAGCCCGGGGATGGGCCCCTCGCTCACGTGAGGGTCGCGACCCGGTCGAACACGTCCGCCAGCCGCTCGAGGTAACGCTCGGGCCGGCACACCTCGTCCAGCCGCGCCTCGTCCAACGTCAGGTTGGCGTCGGCGGCGTGCTTGCGCAGCGTCTCGCGGAACGGCACGCCCGACGACCAGGTCTCCATCGCGGCGGCCTGCGTGATCGCGTAGGCGTCCTCCCGGGACAAGCCGAACTCGACCAGCTCCAGCAACACGCTGCTCGAGTAGATCAGGCCGCCGGTCGCGTCGAGGTTGGCCCGCATCCGCTCGGCGTCCACGACCAGCCCGTTGACCAGCCGCAGAGTGAGGTGCAGGAGGTAGTCGGTGCCGATCGCGGCGTCGGGCAGCGCGATCCGCTCGACCGACGAGTGCGAGATGTCGCGCTCGTGCCAGAGCGGGATCCCCTCCATGACCGGCACGACCTGGGCCCGAACGATCCGGGCCAACCCGCAGATCCGCTCGCACATGATCGGGTTGCGCTTGTGCGGCATGGCGCTCGAGCCCTTCTGGCCCGACCCGAACGGCTCAGCGACCTCGCGGACCTCGGTGCGCTGGCCGTGCCGCACCTCGAGCGCGATCGCCTCGCACACGGTCGCCAGCACCGCGAGCGCCGCCACCCACTCGCTGATGTTGTCGCGGATGACCACCTGCGTGGCGACCTCGGCGGCGCGCAGCCCCAGCGCCCTGGCGACGTGCTGCTCCACCGCTGGGTCGATGTTGGAGTAGGTCCCCACCGCACCGGAGATCTTGATCATCCCGACCGCGTCCCGCGCCGCCTTGAGCCGGTCGCGCGAGCGCGCCATCGCGAAGGCGAAGTCGGCCACCCGGTGGCCCCACGTGTCCGGCTCCGCGTGCACACCGTGGGTGCGCCCCACCCGCAGGGTTGCCCGGTGGGTCAGCGCGTGGTCGCGCAGCGCGACCACCAGCTCACTGGCCCGCGCGACCAGCAGGTCGGTCGCCTCCGTCAGCTGAATCGCAAGCGCGGTGTCGAGCAGGTCCGACGAGGTCATGCCGTGGTGCACCCACGCCGCCGCCTCGCGCGGCTTGGTGTTGTCCGCCCACGCGGTGAGGAACGCGATCACGTCGTGCTGCGTGACCGCCTCCACTGCCGCGACCGCCTCGGGAGTCGGGGCGGGCGCCGCGAGAACCGGCGCGACCGAGTCCGCGGGCACGGTCCCGGCGGCGGCGTGCGCCTCCAGCACGAGCGCCTCGACCTTGCACCAGAGCTCGTACTTGTGCGCCTCACTCCACACCTTTCCCATCTCGGGGAGGGTGTAGCGCTCGATCATCCGCTCTCCTCAGCAGCCTTCAGACCGCTTCGCTCGCACGAAGCGCGATGTCGCTGCGGTAGTGGGCACCGTCGAACCGCACGTGCTTGACGGCGTCGTACGCCGATTCTCTCGCACTCCGCAGGTCGGAACCCACCGACGTGACCGCCAGCACCCGCCCGCCGCTCGTGACCAGCCGCCCGCCGTCGAGCGCGGTGCCCGCGTGCAACACGTCGGCGGTCGTGATCTCGTCGAGCCCGTCGATCGCGTCTCCGGTCCGTGGCGCTGCGGGGTAGCCCGCAGCGGCGACCACGATCGTGACCGCGGCGCCGTCACGCCACCGCAGCGGAGGATGGGCGGCGAGGTTCCCGGTCGCCGCGGCGGCGAGCAGGTCCGACACCGCGGAGTCGAGCAACGCGAGCACCGACTGCGTCTCCGGATCGCCGAACCGGGCGTTGAACTCGACCACCTTCACCCCACGCGAGCTCAGCGCGAGCCCGGCGTACAGCAGGCCCGAGAACGGCGTCCCCCGCCTGGCCATCTCGTCGACCGTGGGCTGCACGACGGTCGCGACGACCTCCTCGACCAGACCCGCCGGCGCCCACGGCAGTGGGGCGTAGGCACCCATGCCGCCGGTGTTCGGGCCCCGGTCGCCGTCCCCGACCCGCTTGAAGTCCTGTGCCGGGATCAGCGGCACGACCGCGACACCGTCCGTGACGCAGAACAGCGACACCTCCGGCCCGTCGAGGTACTCCTCGACGACCACGACATGTCCCGCGGCGTGCGCAAGCGCGACGTCCCGGTCGTCCGTGACGACGACGCCCTTCCCCGCCGCCAGCTCGTCGTGCTTCACGACGTACGGCGGACCGAGCTCATCCAGCGCCGCGGCCACTTCGCCGGGCGTGGCGCATCGCCGGTAGCCCGCGGTCGGCACCCCGGCGGCGACCATCACCTCCTTGGCGAAGGCCTTGCTCCCCTCGAGCTGCGCCGCCGCCGCACTCGGCCCGAACACGTCGAACCCGGCTGCCCGCAGCTCGTCCGCCGCGCCCGCAACAAGCGGAGCCTCCGGCCCGATCACCACAAGATCAGCCGCCGCCGCACGCGCGGTCTCGACCCACGGACCAGACGGAAGCAGCTCGGCAACCGCCGCGATCCCCGGATTCCCGGGCGCACACACCACCGCCGAGACGGAGGGATCGCGCTTCAACGCAAGGCAAAGCGCATGCTCGCGCCCACCCGAACCGATGACCAGAACCCGCACGGCGCGACCCTACCGACGCAGCGCGATGGGGTCGGCCGGAGGAGGCGTGGGCACTTGAGGCAAGCGTCGGGCGGGGGTCTGGCGGAGGAGGCGTGGGCAACGGCCGCGCGAAGCGCGGGTTTTGCCCCGAGCCGACGTAGCCCGATCCCCGCCCGACGCACTCCCTAACCGGCGGAGCCTGACCTCACCCACCGGCCTGCACCGCCAGGCGTGCCTCGAGGTTGGACTTGACGGTGGGCCAGTCATCGCGGATGACGGAGAAGATCACGGAGTCTCGCCAGGTCCCGTCGGCCCGCTTGATGTGCCGTCGCGCCACGCCCTCGCGCGTCGCGCCCAGCTTCGCGATCGCAGCCTGCGACCGGACGTTGATGCTGTCCGTCTGGAGCTTCACCCGCATCAACCCGCAGTGCTCGAAGCAGTGCCAGAGCAGCAGCAGCTTGCACTCCGGGTTGACCGACGTCCCCCACACGTCCGGTGCGTACGCCGTCCATCCGAGGTGCACCCGCTCGTTGGCCAGGTCGAGGTCGCCGAGGCTCGTCGTGCCGACGATGCGACCGTCGCGCTCACCCGCGTTCTCGATCAGCCGCACGACGTACATGACCCGGTCGGCCTTGGCCGCCTGCTCCATCTTCTGCCGCCAGGCGCCGGCCGTACGCGGACGCGGTGAGGACGCGGCGTAACCCATCTCCCAGACCCGGTCGTCGTCCAACGCGTGGAACAGCTCCTCGGCGTCGTGGTCGGACGCCGGGTCGAGACGGACCGTCCGGCCGACCAGCGACCGACCGTCGGGTGCCGTCGGCACTAGACCAGGGGACGCAGGACGATGGTCTGCTCCCGGCCCGGGCCGACCCCGACCACCGAGATCGGCGCACCGGACATCGCCTCGAGCGCCTCGACGTAGGCCTGCGCCTGCTTCGGCAAGTCGTCGAGCGAACGCGCGGCGGTGATGTCCTCGTCCCAGCCCGGGAACATCTCGTAGACCGGTTCCGCGTGGTGGTACTCGGTCTGTGTCATCGGCATCTCGTCGAGCACGCGGTCACCGATCCGGTAGCCGGTGCAGACCGGGATCTGCTCCCAGCCGGTCAGGACGTCGAGCTTGGTCAGCACGAAGTCGGTAACCCCGTTGACCCGAGCCGCATAGCGCGCGACGACCGCGTCGTCCCAGCCGCAGCGACGCGGCCGGCCGGTGGTGACGCCGAACTCGCCGCCGACGGTGCGCAGCTTCTCGCCGTCCTCGTCGAGCAGCTCGGTCGGCATCGGGCCCGACCCGACCCGGGTCGCGTACGCCTTGACGACCGCGACGACGCGGTCGATCCGGGTCGGCGGAATCCCCGACCCGGTGCAGGCTCCTCCGGCGGTCGCGCTCGAGGAGGTCACGAACGGGTAGGTGCCGTGGTCGACGTCGAGCATCGTGGCCTGGCCGGCTTCGAGCAGGACCACCTTCCCCGCGTCGAGCGCCTGGGCGAGCAGCAGCGAGGTGTCGGCGACCATCGGTCGGAGCCGGTCGACGTACCCGAGCAGCTCATCGACGACCTCGTCGACGCTGACCGCCTTGCGGTTGTAGACCTTGACCAGGATCTGGTTCTTGCCGTCGAGCGCCGCCTCGACCTTCTGCCGCAGGATCTTCTCGTCGAGCAGGTCCTGGATCCGTACGCCGACCCGCGACATCTTGTCGGCGTACGCCGGGCCGATGCCCCGCCCGGTCGTGCCGATCTTGGAGTTGCCGAGGAAGCGCTCGGCCACCTTGTCGATGAGCACGTGGTACGGCGTGATCACGTGTGCGTTGGCCGACACCACGAGCCGGGAGCAGTCGACGCCGCGGGCGGTGATCGCGTCGATCTCGCTGAACAGGACCCCGAGGTCGACGACGACGCCGTTGCCGATGACCGGGGTGACGCCCGAGGTGAGGACGCCGGCCGGCAGCAGGTGAAGCGCGTAGGTCTCGCCGCCGACCACGATCGTGTGGCCGGCGTTGTTCCCGCCGTTGAACTTGACCACGTAGTCGACCTGCTCGCCGAGCAGGTCGGTGGCCTTGCCCTTGCCCTCGTCGCCCCACTGGGCGCCGAGCAGCGCAATCGCCGGCATCGAGTCCGTCCCTTCAGTGCCGGTCCCGAAGCCTGGAAAGGAGGAAGGCCCCGGGTCGCAAGCGACCGCAGCCTCTTGCGAACAAAGGCTACAACCGCGAGCGGTGAGCGGGAATGCGTTTAGTGGTCGCGGCGAGCGCCAGTCGCCTCATCCGATCGCCGCTGCGGCGGCCGGGTCGCTGTCGTACAGGAACTGCTTGCAACGCTCGGCTTCGTCGGTTTCACCGATCGCCGCGGCCGCCCGACTGAGCGCGTGCAGGCAGCGCAGGAAGCCCTGGTTCGGCTCGTGCGACCAGGGCACCGGCCCGTGGCCTTTCCACCCGGCGCGGCGCAACGCGTCCAGACCCCTGTGGTAGCCCACCCGCGCGTAGGCGTAGGACTCGATGACCGCTCCCGCCCCGAAGGCCCGGTCGGCGAGCGCGGCCCAGGCGCCCGAGTAGGTCGGGAAGGCGGCGGCGACCTGCGTGGGGTCGTCGCCGCGCGCAAGCGCGTCGCGCGCGGACACGTTGTCGGGCAGCAGCGTGGCGGGCGGTTCGCCGAGCAGGTTGTGCGAGTGGGTCATGGGAATGCGCCGGTCAGCGGTAGATCCACACCGGGGTGCCGACGGTGAAGACCTTGTAGTAGTAGCGCAGCACCGCGCGGTTGCTGATCCGCACGCAGCCGTGGCTGGCCGGGTACGGCGGGACGTTGCTGCCCGAGTTGGTGTCTCCCTCGCCGTGGATCGCGAAGCCGGTGTTCGTGAAGTACGACGGGTAGTACAGCTCGCCAAGCTTGGACTTCTGCCAGCCGGTCTGCTTGTACTGCACCGAGAAGTGACCGGTCGGGGTGATCGCGACCGCGGGGTACCCGTTCGACCCGGTGTAGCTGTACCCACCGCCGGTCGACGTGTCGAGGATCCGCCAGACCTTGCCGTGCTTGGCGATGACCAGGATCTGCTTGGTGAGGTTGACCTCGACCTCGGTGCGGTCGGTGTGGTTGCGCAGGTGCACCTTCTTCGGGTGCGCGAGCGCCTTCCACACCTTCGTGTAGGCGACCCCGTCGCGGTGCAGGCCCTGCACCTTCTGGAACGCGGTCACCGCGTGCACCATGTCCCAGCCGTAGAACGACGACTTCGGTCCGACGTCGTAGTGCAGGTGGCGCAGCCGGGACTGCAGCGTGCGAACGTCGGGGCCCGACGCGCCGTAGCGCAGGATCCGGTTGATCACCTCGATGTGCAGCGCCCGGCTCAGCCCGAGCGCGTGCCTGGCGTCGGCGGGCCGGGTGATCCGGTAGTGCGCCACCGAGTACGCCTCGGGGGAGACGGTGAAGCTGAACCGGCCGTGGTGGGGGGTGGTCCTCTTGACCCCGTGCCACTGCCGGCCGGCCCGTTTCTCGAGGTAGATCGGCCCGGCGTTCTTCGGCCAGATCCGACCGGTGATCTCGGTCGGGGTTCCGGCCGGCGCCGCCGTGACCTTGTGCACCTTGATCAGCGGGCGAACCGCCAGCGACAGCGGCGAGCTGGTCGACCCGCCGTACGCCGGGGTCTGGGCGAACACGACGCGGTACTGCGCGTTGTGGGACGGCTGCACCATCCACCGCACCCGGCCGTTCGCGCTCGTGCTCTTCTGCCCGCTCTTGCCGACCGTGCGCCACGGCGCGGAGTCCGAGCTGCGGTGCTGCAACGTGGCGGCGGCCCCGACCACCGGACCGCTCACGGCGCCGGCCGTGCTGAGTGCGGCGCTGACCATCGCCTGGTGGCGGTAGGTGATGACGGCAGGCGACAACGACGCGGTCCACGTCGTCGGCTGCTGGAGGGTGAACGTGGGCCCGGTGTAGGTCGTGTCCGAGGCGACGACGTCGACCGGGCCGGTCGTGGCACCGTCCGGCACCACCACCGTCATCTGCGTGGAGCTGACCGGGTCGACGGTCGTGGCAGCAACGTCTTCGCTGAACGTCACCGCCGCGCTGCCGTCGGTCGGGAAGGTCGTCGTCCCTTGGGCGGTCAGGGTGACCGTCTGGCCGACCTGCCCGTAGCTGGGGTCGACGGTGAAGGAATCCGACCCGTCGGCGGCCGCCGCGGACGCGCCGATACCGGTCGCGGTGCAGATCAATGCCGTGCACCCGGCGACCGCGGCGGCGCGAAGCCTGCGCGACATCGTCCCGGCTTCCCCCACTAGGTGTGACGTCAGTCCCTCAAAGATACGGGGTGAGCGGCCGGGAACGGCGGAATGTCCGTTTTGTTACTACGGGGTGAGGACCACCTGCACCGTGTCGGCCGACCGGTCGTAGGTGACGGTCCCGTGCTCGAAGCTCGCCTGCTGGTGGGTCTGGTCGACGTCGACGACGTCCGACGTCGGGTACCCGAGACGCCCGGTGCTGCCGCCCTGGCTGACCCACTCGGCGTAGATCCGGCCGAACACGGCGAAGGGCTGCGCCGGCGACACCACGACGATCGCTCCGTCCTGGAACCTCATCAGCTGGCCGTCGCTGCCCTGGTCGGTGGTGATGCCGGTGATCGCGCTGACCGGGTAGCCGAGCGGGCTGGACGCGAAGCCCAGCGCGGCGTACTTCTGGCCGATCGGGCCATACGCGGCGAACGCGTCGAGATCCGGGCCCTGGTGGATGGATCCGCCGTCGAACAGCGCGTAGTAGCCGGTCGAGTCGGCCGCGGCCCGGATCCCCGATCGCGGGTAGCCGAGCGCGCCGCGGTGGTAGCCGTTGGCCCGGTACGTCGCACCGATCCGGCCGGAGAACGACCAGGGCCGGTGCCCACCGACCTTGTACATCGCGCCGCCGTCGAAGTGGGCGAAGGTCACGTTCTTCTCGCGCACCGTCTCGACGTCGGTCACCGGGTAGCCGAGCTTGCTGCCGGTCAGCCCGACCGCCTTGTAGTGCGACCACAGCGGACCCCACAGGGCGTGCGCGAGTGGTCGTCCGTGGGACCGGAAGATGCCACCGTGCTGGAACCTCGCGGCGTACCCGGTGCGGTCCGCGAGCTCGTGGCTGTCGGTGGTCGGCAGGCCGACCGGCGCGGAGGTCTGCCCCAACCGCAGGTACGCCTCGAGGATCTCGCCGCGCAGGTAGTGCGCGCCGGTGCGCGGCGACCAGTACATCCGGCCGAGCTCGTAGCGCTGGATGCGGGCGCGGCGGGTCACGATCTCGCGGTGGACGGTCGCGCCGAGCAGCGACGCCTGCGACCCGAGCTCGGTGTAGCGCCGCTGGATCGCCGTCCAACGCGGCAGGCAGGGCGCGGAGTGCGACACGGTGGCCTGGTCGGTCGCGGCGGCGGTGCTGCAGTTGGCCCACTTCCACGGCGGGGTGCACGAGACCGCTCGGCACAGCACCGGGCCCGCGCAGTGCCGGTCCCGTTCGCACTGGCCGTAGCGGAACACGTTGTGGCACACCCGACGGTTGTCGCAGGTGCCGTGGTCGGCGCAGTGCGGCCGGCAGTTCCAGCACCGCTCGCCGCAGAAGTGCGAGCCCGGCGCGCACCGGCAGCCGGTGCACTCCGCCTGGCAGTCGACGTAGTAGCGGGCCTTGCCGCCGCACAGGTTGGCGCCGACCGCCTTCCACCACCCGCCGGCGAAGCTGCCCGGCGGGCAGGTGTTGACGCCGTCGCCGATGGTGCAGCACATCGCGGTCCATGCCTCGTGGCAGCTCGACTCGCCTCCGCAGACCGCGGCGTACGCCGACACCGGACGCAGCACGTAGTCGGCGCCCGACACCGCGACCGCCGAGCCGGCGATGGCCATGCGGGCGAGTACGCCGCGGCGATCGAGCCGTCGGGCGAGCAGCCCCGACGCCGCTGCGGCGATCCGCGACGTGGGTCCGGTCACCGCACTGCCACCGTGGCGAGCAACCGGTTGACCTCGGCGACGAGAGACGACCGCATCCGGTGACTGCCGAGCACGACGTACAGGCAGAACGCCCGGCGACCGACGTGGAAGAAGTACTGGACGCCGCTTTGCCCGGGCAACGTGCGTTGCAACGCCCTCGGGGAGAAGTGCTCGTGGCGGATCGACGGGAGCCCCGCCTTGGCGAACAGCGGCGTGCGCGCGGCCTCCGGCTCGTACTCGAAGAGCGAGACGAACGCGTGATGCGGCTTCATGAGCTCGACCGCGCCGGATCCGAAGTCGCCGCGCTGGCGGGGCAGGCCGAAGTTCCCGGCGTGCAGGATGGCGAAGGTCCGCTCGTCCTGCTCAGCCGTCCGCCGGTAGAGCCGGACGTCCCAGGTGGGCGGTGCCTCCACCAGCAGACCGTGGGCGAACATGCTCAGGCGATCGCGATGTCGGCCGGCTCGTCCGCGCCGACGTACAGGCTCGGATGCCCCGGCCCGATGCCGGCGTCGGCCAGCTCGCGGTCGATGCGCAGCGCGTTGTCGCGCGGGGAGTCGCCGAACCGGCCGGCGCCGTCGGGCTGCCCGGCGTGCTCGAGGAGCGCCTCCACCTGGGCCCACGACGATCCGGTGCCCTCACCGCCCACCGTCCCGGTCGGCCCGTCGACCAGCACGAAGTGCGGCGACCCCGGCACGTCGTAGCCCAGCCACGCGTCGTCGGAGATCACCACCAGCAGATCGGGTCCGGCCAGCCGGCGGACCCGGCTGAGGTTGTCGACGCCCTGGACGACAGCGATCACCCGCCGCTCGCGCGGCGCCGTGTCGGGCGAGGAGAGCTCCTGCCAGAACGTCGCGCAGGACAGGCAGGTCGCCGACAGGAAAGCGAGCACGGTGTCCTCGTCGCTGCCGCCGAACGCGACGGTGATCGCCTCGCCGTCGATCGTGTGGCCGCGGATCGCCGGTGCGGGCGCGCCGCCGGGTGCGGCGGCGGACGGTCGTCGGGACCGGGGTTGGGCGCCGGGGTGCGCCCCGGGCCGTCCCTTGCCGAGCTCTTCCAGTGCGCGCAGGATGTCGGCGTGGCTTCGCAGCAGCCCGGCGACGAGCAGCGCGAGCAGCAGCAGCGCGACCCCTTCGATCACCGTCAACGCAGTCATGTCGTCCCCCTCAGGAGTGCCGTCGTGGCGCAGGCATCACGGTGCCAAGGCCGAGGACCAGCCAAGCCAGCCAGACGACCGCCACCGTCGTTGCGAAGGTCGCCGCGCCCAGCGGGTGACCCGCAGCCTCGAGCAGCGGACCTGCCGTCGGTCCACCCGCCGTCGCCGCAGCCGCCGCGCCGAGGGCGGCGAACGCGACGTTCATCACGACGTGTGCCGCGGCCGGCGGGCTGTCGTCGCGGCCGGTGCAGCCGCAGGTCGGCGCGGACGCGCGCAGGGCCGTGTACGCGACGACCGCGAAGCCCGCGAACATCGCGGCCATCACCGCGTCGGTCAACCGGTTGCCGACCACCAGTACGCCGAGCCCGACCACGATCTCGGCAAGACCCAGCACCCGGGACAGCGCGAACGCGAGGCGCGGCGAGGCGGTCAGCGGGATCGCTGCGGCGCTCGCCGCAGGCCGCACCACCTTCGTCGCGCCGGTCACCACCAGCAGCATCGACGCGGCCGCCGCCGGCGCTTCCCACGGACCCATCGACCGGAACGGTAGCGCCGAGTTCGCGTCCGCCCCGGTCACGAACCGCGTGTCGTCACCCGATCTTGCGCTGCTGCGTGATGCGCTCTTGGCTCGACGGCAAACGAGCCGAGATCCGCGACGACGGAGGGGTGGCGTGGGGCAGCAAGCTGTGACGGTCGCGGCCTGCATGGTCGCGGTGGCGGCGGCGATCCGGTCCGCGTGGTCGCCGTGCAGCCTGTCGATGCTTTCGATGCTGACGCCGTTCGGCGAGCACAGCCGCGGCAACCGCTATCCGGTCGCGGCGACCGCGTTCGTCGTGGGTGCGGTGGGCGGCGGGGCCTGCCTCGGGGTGCTGCCCGCCCTCGCCGCCGCAGGGGTGCGGGCGGCCGGCATCGGTTCGACCGCGACGGCGGCAACCGCGACCGCTTTGGCCGTCCTGGCGATCGCGGGGGACGTCGGCGCGGTGCCGACCCCGCGCATCCCGCGGCAGGTGAACGAGTCGTGGTTCGGCCGGTACCGCCCATGGGTGTACGGCGTGGGCTACGGCTGGCAGCTGGGCACCGGCCTGACGACGTACCTGATGACGACCGCGGTCTACCTCATGCTGCTGCTGGCAGCGCTCACCGCCTCTCCACCCGTCGCGGTCGCGGTCTGTGCCGGCTTCGGCGCGCTGCGCGGCGTGACGGTGCTGCTCGGCGTACGGCTGTCGGATCCGGAGGCGATCCGCAGGCTGCACCGCCGGCTCGAGGTCACCGAGCCGGCGTCGCGTGCACTCGCGATCGGCGCGCAGGGCGCGGTGGTGTGCATCGGGCTGGCCGCGCTGGCGCCACTCTGGAGCGTCGCGGCAGCGGCAGCGGTCCTGGTGCTCGTGACCAGGCTGGCGTCGCGGGTGATGGCGAGCCGGCAGGCCAGCGCGGCCTGACGCTCAGCGGAGCTTGGTGCCCGCGCTCTTGAGGTCCTGGCACCCTTGCACGACGCGCTCGGCCATCCCCGCCTCGGCGGAACGACCCCAGGAGCGCGGGTCGTACATCTTCTTGTTGCCGACCTCGCCGTCGACTTTCAGCACCCCGGAGTAGTTGGTGAACATGTGGTCGGCGACCGGCCGGCTGTAGGCGTACTGGGTGTCGGTGTCGATGTTCATCTTCACCACGCCGTACGTCAGGGTCTCGTGGATCTCGGCCAGCTCCGATCCGGAGCCGCCGTGGAAGACCAGGTCGAAGGGTCGCTCGACGCCGAGCTTCGCGCCGACGTGGTCCTGGCCTTCCTTGAGGATCTCGGGCCGCAGCTTCACCGCTCCGGGCTTGTACACGCCGTGCACGTTGCCGAAGACGGCGGCGAGCAGGTAGCGCCCCCGCTCGCCGGGCGCGCCGAGCACTTCGACGACCCGCTCCATGTCCTTGGGCGAGGTGTAGAGCTTCTCGTTCATCTCGTTGGAGATGCCGTCCTCCTCACCGCCCACCACCCCGATCTCCAGCTCGAGGATCGTGCGCGCCTCGATCGACATCGCGAACAGCTCGTCGGCGGTCTTGAGGTTGTCCTCGAGGTCGATGCCGGAGCCGTCCCACATGTGCGAGCCGAAGATCGGCTCCTGGCCGGACTTGACCCTCTCGATCGAACGCTCGAGCAGCGGGCGCATGAAGCCGTCGAGCTTCTCGGGCGGGCAGTGGTCGGTGTGCAGGCCGATCGTGACCGGGTAGTTCTTCGCCACCTCGCGCGCGAAGTCGGCCAGGGCGACCGCCCCGGTGACCATGTCCTTGACCGAGGCGCCGGAGGCAAACTCCGCGCCGCCCCAGGAGATCTGCAGGATGCCGTCGCTTTCGGCCTCCGCGAACCCGCGCAGGGCGGCGTTGACCGTGCCCGACGACGTGACGTTGATCGCCGGGTAGGCGAAGCCGCCGGCCTTGGCCCGGTCGAACATCTCGGCGTAGACCTCAGGACTGGCTACCGGCATCTGACTCGTCTCCTCACGTACGGCCCGTCGATAAGCCTGCCCGCAAGTATGGGGTCAGACGCCACGCAGGCGGAACCGGCCCTGGGTGGCGTCTACTACCCTGCGGCGGTGCACCAGGAGCTGGCGGTCAACCTGCTCAGCGCGAGCTCGTTGATCAGCAGCTTCGGCACCCTCGGCATCGCGGTCATCCTGTTCGCGGAGACCGGGCTCCTGATCGGGCTGTTCCTTCCCGGGGACACCCTGCTGTTCACCGCAGGCGTCCTGACGACGACCTCGGCCGGCTCGACGGTCCATCTGCAGCTGGGCTGGGTGCTGCTGGCCGTCGCCGTCGGTGCCCTGGCCGGCTCACAGGCGGGCTTCATGCTGGGCCGCAGCGCCGGACCGCGTTGGTTCACCGACCGCCGACCCCGGATCGTGATGGCGCGAGCCAAGACCGCCGAGTTCATCGAGCACTACGGAGTGCGCAAGGCCATCGTGCTGTCGCGCTTCGTTCCCATCGTGCGCACCGCGATGAGTCCACTGCTCGGCAGCCTGGAGGTGAAGACCGCAACGTTCACCGTGTGGCAGGTGGTCAGCGGTCTGGTGTGGACGATCGGAATCACGATGGCCGGGTGGGGCGTCGGCTCGCACGTCAGCAACATCGACCACTACCTGCTGCCGATCGTCGCGGTCGTGGTGGCGATCTCACTGCTCCCGGTCGGCCACGAGGTGTGGAAGAACCGCCGGAAGCGCGCCTCGTCAGCCTGAGGCGTCGACTCTCGAGGACAGCGCGCGCACCAGTTGGTGCGGCAGCGCGTTGACCAGGCCGCTCGCGGCTCGGTAGTGCAGCCCGGGCACCGACAGCATCCGGCCGCGCTCGACCGCGTCGAGTGACGCCTTGGCAACGACGTCCGGCGTGAGCCAGAACCGGCCGGCCAGTGACTTGGGGTCCGGGCCGTCCGGGTTCATCTCGGTGTAGACGTAGCCGGGCTTCAGCAGCGTGAGGTGCACCCCGGTGCCGCGCAGCTCGGCGGCGAGTCCCTCGGTGAAGGTGGAGACGAAGGCCTTGGTCGCGGCGTACGTCACGAAGCCGCGCAGCGGTTGGTCCCCCGCCAGCGACGACACGTTGAGGATGCCTCCCTTTCCGGCCTCGACCATCGGCCTGACCGCTGCGTGCGTCAGCCGCACCAGCGCGAGCACGTTGAGGCGGACCTGGTCGGCCTCCGCGGTGGCGTCCTTTCCGACGAACCCACCGCCGCCGCTGCCCATCCCGGCGTTGTTGACGAGCAGCTCCACCGGCGACTCCGCGAGCCGCGCCTCGACGGCGCCGACGCCTTCCTCGCTGCACAGGTCAGCGGTGAGGACCTCCACCTTGACGTTGGTGATCCCCTCGGCGAGCTCGTGCAGCCGCTCGGTGCGCCGCGCGACGACGACCAGATCGGCGCCGCGCCGCGCCAGCTCCTTCGCGTACTCCCAGCCGATCCCGCTCGACGCGCCGGTGACGAGAGCCGACCTGAACTGATAGCGCGCCATCGCGGCCTCCCCGGGTCGTGCTACTCGAGTCCAAGATCTGCCAGGGAGTACGCCGCTCGGTAGTCCAAGCCTGCCGCCGCGACGGCATCCGCCGCCCCGCGCTCGACGATGACCGCGACGCCGACCACCTCGGCGCCGGCCTCCCGAAGCGCCTCGACAGCGGTGAGGACCGAGCCGCCCGTGGTCGAGGTGTCCTCGACGGCGAGCACGCGCCGGCCCACGACGTCCGGGCCTTCGATCCGCCGCTGCAGGCCGTGCGCCTTGCCCTCCTTGCGGACGACGAACGCATCCAGCTTCTCGCCGTCCGCCGCCGCGGCATGCAGCATCGCGGTCGCGACCGGGTCGGCGCCCAGCGTCAGGCCGCCGACCGCGTCGTAGTCGAGGTCACGGGTGAGCTCGCGCATCACGCGGCCGACAAGCGGGGCCGCCTGACCGGACAGCGTGACCCGACGAAGGTCGACGTAGTAGTCGGCCTCGCGGCCCGACGACAGCGTCACCTTGCCGTGCACCACGGCGTCGGACTTGATCAACTGGAGCAGCTGGGCGCGATCGGTCACGGCGCAGAGAGTATCGACGCCTACTCAAGGTCCGCCGCCAGAGTCCCGAACTCCTAGTCGTTCCCCAGAACCGTCGCCGCCTCCCAGCGCCAGGAGCGATCCGTGTCGCCCCAGACCCTGCATGCCCCCCGCCGTCCGCAGCAGTGCGCAGCCCTCCTCGCCGTGCTCGGCGGCGCCCTCGTGACCTGGGCCATCCCGGCAGCGACGGTCCGGGCGACGCCGCCCGCATCCAGTTCGACAACCGGCCGGCCGATTGCCATCACCGGTGCCGCCACCGCCGCCAGCCCAGTGCGCGCCGCGGCGTCCGTCACTGTCGACGGTCGCGGCGTGCTGCCGCGGTACTCGGTGCAGTACGGAACGACCACCGGATACGGGAGCTCGACGCCTGCCCGCCCTGCGACCACGAGCACTAAGCAGACCTACCGAGTTGCGCTGCGCGATCTCCGGCCGGGTCGGGTGTATCACTACCGGGGCGTCGCCTCGACGGCCCGCGGCACGACGTACGGCCGCGACCGCGTGTTCGCCACGTGGCCCGCGCGAGTCCGCTTCCTGCGTCCCGGGGTGGTGTCGCCGAACAATGTGATCTCCGAGCCGCGCGACGACGACAAGCGGTTGGGTTGGATCGTGACGATCCACGGTGGCGGCTGGCAGAACGTGGGTCGGCACAAGCTTGCCACGCAGTTGAGAGACGTCCGATTCTTCAACCGGCTCGGGTGGGCGACGTACAACATCGACTACCGCCGGGGCGACCGCTCGCTGCCGGACGTCCTTGCGGCGTACGACGCTCTACGTGACCGAGTGGGCCCGAAGCCAAAGATCTGTCTGGAGGGCCACTCCGCGGGCGGCCACCTCGCACTGATGGCTGCCGAGCACCGTGCGTCAGTCGCCTGCGTGATCGCACAGGCCGGACCAACCGACCTCGTGCATCTCGCCCGGCAGCAGGCATACGTGCCGCCTCCGCCGAAGGTGCAGCGCCGCAGCCCGGCATTGATCAACGAAGTGTTCGTCAAGCCGTCGTTCGGAGTGGACCGGAAGGTGCTTCGACAGTGGAGTCCGGTGTCCTCAGCCGGGTCCCTTCGCGTCCCTGTGCTGCTGGCCGCGTCGACGTTCGACGAGTCCATCCCGCAGGTGCAGATGCGTGAGCTGAAGCGGGCGATGCGCGCGCAGCATGCGCTGGGAACCATCAAAACAATGCTGCTCGACGGCGACGACGGCGTTGACGCGGCGCCCTTCACTCACGCGAAGATCACGAAGTCCGCGAGGAAGCGCTGGCGCGCGGCTGAGGAGCGGTTGCTGGAGCGCGTGGTCACCCGGCGCTGACCGATAACCCGCTCCCCGCGAGGTCGACGACCACGGTGTCGCCGTCCCGCACCTCGCCGGACAGCAGCGCCTTGGCGAGCTGGTCGCCGATCGCGGACTGGATCAGCCGCCGGAGCGGACGAGCGCCGTAGACCGGGTCGAAGCCGGCGATCGACAGCCATTCGCGTGCCGCATCGCTGACCTGCAGCGTGAGGCGTCGGTCAGCGAGCCGCGCGGCGAGCCGCGCCACCTGGATGTCGACGATCGCGCCGAGCTGCTCGCTGCCGAGCGAGTGGAACACGACGATGTCGTCGAGCCGGTTGAGGAACTCCGGCTTGAAGTGGGCCCGCGCCGCGCCAAGGGCGGCCTCGCGCTTCGCGTCGTCGTCGAGCGCCGGGTCGTTGATGAACGCCGACCCGATGTTCGAGGTCAGCAGCAGGATCGCGTTGCGGAAGTCGACCGTGCGACCCTGACCGTCGGTCAGCCGGCCGTCGTCTAGCACCTGCAAC
The DNA here is from genome assembly GCA_964510285.1 of uncultured Frankiaceae bacterium. Classification (GTDB taxonomy): domain Bacteria; phylum Actinomycetota; class Actinomycetes; order JAFAQI01; family JAFAQI01; genus DASZTV01. The sequence goes on from CAZEAM010000200.1 coordinate 16,584, forward strand.
AGCACGTCGAACACGTCCGGGTGCGCCTTCTCGACCTCGTCGAGCAGCACGACCGTGTAGGGCCGGCGGCGCACCGCCTCGGTCAGCTGGCCGCCCTCGTCGTACCCGACGTATCCGGGAGGCGCACCGACCAGCCGCGCGACCGAGTGCTTCTCGCCGTACTCGCTCATGTCGATGCGGACCATCGCTCGCTCGTCGTCGAACAGGTACGACGCGAGGGCCTTCGCCAGCTCGGTCTTGCCGACGCCGGTCGGGCCGAGGAACAGGAACGAGCCGGTCGGGCGGTCCGGGTCAGCGATGCCGGACCGGGCGCGGCGCACCGCGTCGGACACGGCCCGTACCGCGTCGTCCTGGCCGACGACGCGCTGCTCGAGCGCGCCCTCCATCCGCAGCAGCTTCTCGGTCTCGCCCTCGAGCAGGCGGCCGGCAGGGATGCCGGTCCACGACGCGACGACCTCCGCGACGTCGTCCGGTCCGACCTCCTCCTTGACCATCGGGACGATCGACGCGTCCGCGGACTGCTCGGCCTCGGCCGCGGAGGCGAGCTCGGCCTCGGCCGCGGGAATCTCGCCGTAGAGCAGGCGGCCGGCGGTCTCGAGGTCTC
>CAZEAM010000201.1:0-13384 GCA_964510285.1 uncultured Frankiaceae bacterium
CCGTCGCAGCGACCCGGCCCGGGCCAGATGCCGCCTCGTCCGGGCGGTCCCGGCGGGATGCGTCCCGGCCCGGGGATGATGCCGCCGCGCCCGATGCGGCCGGGAGGCCCCGGTGGCGCCGGTGGCGGTGGTCGTCCGGGCCAGGGCGGTGGATTCGGCGGACGTCCCGGCCAGGGTGGTCCGGGCGGTGGATTCGGTGGCCGCCCGGGTGGTCCGGGCGGTGGGTTCGGTGGCCGTCCCGGCGGGCCCGGTGGTCGCGGCCGCGGCGCACCGACCCAGGGCGCGTTCGGCCGGGGTCCGGGCGGTCGCCCGGCCCGTGGCCGCAAGTCGAAGAAGCAGCGCCGTCAAGAGTTCGACAACATGCAGGCGCCGACCATCGGTGGCGTGTCGGTCCCGCGCGGCAACGGGGAGCAGATCCGCCTGCCGCGAGGTGCCAGCCTCGCCGACTTCGCCGACCGGATCGGGGCCAACCCCGGCTCGCTCGTGCAGGTGGTGTTCTCGCAGCTCGGCGAGATGATCACGGCTACGCAGTCGGCTCCGGAGGAGACCCTGCAGCTGCTCGGCACCGAGCTCGGGTGGGACGTGCGGATCGTCACCCCCGAGGAAGAGGACGCCGAGATCCTGTCCCGCTTCGACCTCGAGTTCGACGCCGCGGAGGACGATGCCGATCTCGAGCCGCGCGCGCCGGTGATCACCGTCATGGGTCACGTCGACCACGGAAAGACCAAGCTGCTCGACGCGATCCGGCAGACCGACATCGTCGCTCGCGAGCACGGTGGCATCACCCAGCACATCGGTGCCTACCAGGTGCACACCACTGTCGAGGGCAACGACCGAACGTTGACGTTCATCGACACTCCTGGTCACGAGGCGTTCACCGCGATGCGTGCGCGCGGTGCACAGGTCACCGACATCGCCGTGCTGGTCGTCGCCGCCGACGACGGCGTGATGCCGCAGACGGTGGAGGCGCTGAACCACGCCAAGGCGGCCGACGTGCCGATCGTGGTGGCGGTGAACAAGATCGACAAGGAAGACGCCAACCCGGCGAAGGTGCGCCAGCAGCTCACCGAGTACGGCGTGGTTGCCGAGGAGTACGGCGGCGACACCCTGTTCATCGACGTGTCGGCACGCACCGGCACCGGCCTGCCGGAGCTGCTCGAGGGCATCGCGCTGACCGCCGACGCCGCGTTGGACCTGCGGGCCAACCCGAACCGACCGGCCGAGGGTGTCGCCATCGAGGCGCATCTCGACAAGGGCCGAGGCCCGGTCGCCACCGTGCTGATCCAGCGCGGGACGCTGCGGGTCGGTGACTCGATCGTCGCGGGCGACGCGTTCGGCCGCGTGCGGGCCATGCTCGACGACACCGGCGAGCCGGTCGATGCGGCCGAGCCTTCGCGTCCGGTCCAGGTGCTGGGCTTCACCAGCGTCCCCGGCGCGGGCGACAACTTCCTCGTCGTGCCGGAGGACCGGGTCGCCCGCCAGATCGCCGAGCAGCGTCAGGCGCGGGAGCGCTTCGCGGAGCTCGCGAAGGGCCGCGGTCGGATGACCCTCGAGGACGTCCTCGAACGGATCCAGCAGGGCGAGGTCAACCAGCTCAACCTGATCCTCAAGGGCGATGTGTCCGGTTCGGTTGAAGCGCTGGAGGACGCGCTGCTCAAGATCGACGTGGGCGCCGAGGACGAGGTGTCCTTGCGGATCATCGGGCGCGGTGTCGGTGCGATCACCGAGAACGACATCAACCTCGCTCGCGCGTCGGACGCCGTGATCATCGGCTACAACGTGCGGCCCGAGGGCAAGGCCCGCGAGCTCGCCGACCGCGAGAAGGTGGACGTCCGCTTCTACTCCGTCATCTATGCCGCGATCGAGGACGTCGAGAACGCCCTCAAGGGCATGCTCAAGCCGGAGTTCGAGGAGGCTCAGCTGGGCACCGCGGAGATCCGGGAGATCTTCCGGTCGAGCAAGGTCGGCAACATCGCCGGCTGCGTGGTCCGCAGCGGCACGATCGTGCGCAACTCGAAGGCTCGGCTGGTCCGCGACGGCGTCGTCGTCGCGGACAACCTCAGCATCGCGACGTTGCGCCGGTTCAAGGATGACGTGACGGAGGTTCGCGAGGGCTTCGAGTGCGGTATCAGCCTCGGGAACTACAACGACATCCATGTCGAAGACGTGATCGAGACCTTCGAGATGCGCGAGAAGCCCCGGGGCTGACCATGGCAGACGACGCGCGCGTTCGCCGGATGAGCGTGCGGGTCCGCGAGGTGACCGCTCAGGCAGTCGAGCGTCACGTCAAGGACCCGCGGCTCGGCATGGTGACCATCACCGATGCGCGGCTCACGCCGGATCTTCGGGAGGCGACCGTGTTCTGGACCGTGTGGGGCGACGAGACGGTGCGGGCCGACAGTGCCGCGGCACTCGAGGCCTCGAAGGGGATGATCCGCACCGCGATCGGCCGGGCCACCGGCTTGAAGCACACGCCGACGGTGACCTTCGTCCTGGACGCAGTCCCCGAGAACGCACAGCACATCGAGGACGTGCTGGCGCGAGCAAGAGCCGAGGACGAGCGGGTGCACGAGCTCGCCGAGCATGCCGCGCCGGCGGGCGAAGCAAACCCGTACCGCGACTCGGCGAGCGCCGAGGAGTAGATGGACGGCCTCGTCGTCCTCGACAAGCCGAGCGGCTGGACCTCGCATGACGTGGTCGCCAGGGTCCGCCGACTGGCCGGCACCCGCAAGGTCGGCCACGCGGGCACCCTCGATCCAATGGCGACCGGGGTGCTCGTGCTCGGGGTAGGTCGTGCGACCCGCCTGCTCGGCCACCTGGCGCTGCACGACAAGGAGTACGACGCGACGATCCGCCTCGGCAGGACGACGACGACCGACGACGCCGAGGGCGAGTTCGTCGGCACCGACGCCGAAGACGAGGCACGGACGATCCAGGACGGCGAGATCGTGAAGGTCGTGCGGAGCCTGACCGGGCTGATCGAGCAGGTCCCGTCATCGGTCAGCGCGATCAAGGTCGACGGCGTGCGCGCATACCAGAAGGCGCGAGCCGGCGAGGCGGTCGAGCTGAAGCCGCGGTCGGTGACGGTCGAGGCGTTCGATCTGCTCGACCGGCGAGGGATCGACCTCGACGTACACGTGGCCTGCTCGACCGGCACCTACGTGAGAGCGCTGGCACGAGACCTCGGCGCGCGGCTCGGAGTCGGTGGCCACCTGACCGCGCTGCGGCGTACGAGGAGCGGTCCGTACGGCGTCGACCAGGCCCGCAGCCTCGAGGAGCTCGAAGCACGTTTCGCGGTCATCCCGCTCGCCGAAGCCGTGGGCAAGGCCTTCCCGAGAATCGACGTGGGGGAGGCCGAGGCACGAAGGATCGCCCACGGTCAGCGTCTCGTGCTGCCGATGCACGCTCCCACGATGGGCGTGTTCGCAGCGGACGGCCGGGTGGTCGCCCTCGTCGAGAACCGCGACGGGGTCGCGCAGCCCGTCTGCGTGTTCGGTTAGGCGACACTGGAGCCGTGACCGTGAGCAGCGTCGTCCCCATCGGGGTGTTCGACGGGGTGCATCGCGGCCACCAGCTGGTCCTCGCCCACGCGGCCGAGTCGGCTCGCCGGCGGGACGCTCGTGTGGTCGTGGTGACCTTCCACCCGCACCCGACCGCGGTGCTCGCACCGGGCCACGTCCCGCCGATGCTGGTCACCCTGGAGCGGCGGATCCGCCTGCTGCGCGACCACGGCGCCGACGACGTACACGTGCTTCAGTTCACCCGGGAGCTGTCGCTGCAGACCCCTCAGGAGTTCATCGAGGAGGTGCTGATCGGGGAGCTCGCGGCGCAGCAGATCGTCGTCGGCCGCAACTTCCGGTTCGGTCATCGCGCCGCGGGAGACGCCGAGATGCTGCGTCGCTACGGCCTCGAGGTCGATGACGTGGCCCTTCTGACCGACGGCGGCACGATCTCCTCCACGATGGTCCGCGACTTCGTCGTGCACGGCCAGGTCGACTCGGCGGCAGCGGCACTCGGCCGGCTGCATCTCGTGGAGGGCCCGGTCGTGCGGGGAGACGCGCGCGGGCGCGCCATGGGCTTCCCGACCGCCAACGTCGCGGTTGACGAGGGCATCGCGGTGCCGCAGGACGGCGTCTACGCGGGCTGGCTGACCCGGGCCGAGGGACATCGGGTCAAGGCGGCGATCAGCGTCGGGACAAATCCGACATTCGACGGCGTCGAGCGCCGGGTCGAGGCCTACGCCATCGACGTCGGCCACGACCTGGACCTGTACGACGAGCACGTGATCGTCGAGTTCGCCGCCCGGCTGCGCGGGATGGAGCGTTTCGACGGCGTCGACGCGCTCGTCGAGCAGATGCACCGCGACGTGGACGTCACCCGCGCTACACTTGACCGGTCTGAATGAGTCTGCCCCTGCGGTGTAACCCTGTGGGCTGATGTAACAGGAGAAACGCACGTGCCGCTCGACGCAGCCGTCAAGCAAGAGATCATCAAGGAATACGCCACCGCCGAAGGCGACACGGGCTCTCCCGAGGTGCAGGTCGCGCTGCTGTCCCGGCGCATCGCCGACCTCACCGAACACATGAAGGCGCACAAGCACGACTTCCACACGCAGCGGGGTCTGCTCCAGCTGGTCGGCCGACGCCGCCGGCTGTTGCGTTACCTCGAGACGGTGGACGTCCAGCGCTACCGCGCACTGATCGAGCGACTCGGCTTGCGCCGCTAGCTCGATCGCCACACCGCGCGCCGGTCGCGAACCGCGAGCCCCGGTCCTCGGTAGTGGCGGCCGGACACCTGGCGCAAGACCCGCCCGTGTCCGTCCGCGTCGATCGATGACCGGGCCTGCGAGGTGGCCGTCCGCGCCGAGACGAACGGAGAAGCCCGTGACGGGCCTCGCAGACAACGAAACCTATTCCACCACCGCTGTGCTCAAGTGCTCGCTCGGCGAGCGCACCATCCGGTTCGAGACCGGCCGGCTGGCCCAGCAGGCCGCGGGTTCCGCGGTCACCTACCTCGACGACGAGACGATGATCCTGTCGGCCACGACGGCGTCGAAGAACCCGAAGGACCAGTTCGACTTCTTCCCGCTGACGGTCGACGTCGAGGAGCGGCAGTACGCCGCCGGCAAGATTCCCGGCTCCTTCTTCCGCCGCGAGGGCCGGCCCAGTGAGGACGCGATCCTCACCTGCCGGCTGACCGACCGCCCGCTGCGGCCGAGCTTCGCCAACGGCCTGCGCAACGAGATCCAGATCGTCTCGACGGTCCTGGCGCTGCACCCCGAACACCTCTATGACGTCCTCGCGATCAACGGCGCCGCCTGCTCGGTGCTGCTCGCTGGCCTGCCGTTCTCCGGCCCGGTCGCGGGCGCCCGCGTGGCGCTGATCGACGGCGAGTGGATCCCCTTCCCGACCTACTCCGAACTCGAGCGCGCGGTCTTCGACATGGTGGTCGCCGGCCGCGTCGTCGAAGGCGGCGACGTCGCGATCATGATGGTCGAGGCCGAGGCCACCGAGCACACCTTCGAGCTGGTCGCGGGTGGCGCGGTCGCGCCGACCGAGGACGTCGTCGCGCAGGGCCTGGAGGCCGCGAAGCCGTTCCTGGCCGAGATCGCCGCGGCGCAGCAGAAGCTCGCCGACCAGGCGGCGAAGGAGACCCGCGAGTTCCCGGTCTTCCTCGCCTACCAGGACGACGTCTACGAGGCCGTGCTGGCCGCGGTGGGCGACGACGTGGCCAAGGCACTGACGATCGCGGACAAGCAGGCCCGCGAGGCCGAGCTCGACCGGGTCAAGGAAGCCGCGAAGGAGCAGTTGGCCGCGACCTTCGAGGGTCGCGAGAAGGAGATCGGCGAGGCGTTCCGGTCGGTCACCAAGAAGCACGTCCGCCAGCGGGTGATCAAGGATGGCGTGCGGATCGACGGACGCGGGGTGCGCGACATCCGCAGCCTGTCCGCCGAGATCGACGTTGTTCCCCGCGTCCACGGCTCGAGCCTGTTCGAGCGCGGCGAGACCCAGATCCTCAACGTCGTGACACTGAACATGCTCCGCATGGAGCAGCTCCTCGACACGCTCTCGCCCGAGACCCGCAAGCGCTACATGCACCACTACAACTTCCCGCCGTACTCCACCGGTGAGACCGGCCGGGTCGGTTCGCCGAAGCGCCGCGAGATCGGCCACGGAGCTCTTGCCGAGCGGGCACTCGTTCCCGTGCTGCCGAGCAAGGAGGAGTTCCCGTACGCGATCCGTGCGGTGTCCGAGGCGGTCGGCTCCAATGGCTCGACATCGATGGGCTCGGTGTGTGCCTCGACGCTGTCGCTGATGGCGGCGGGCGTGCCGCTGAAGGCGCCGGTGGCGGGCATCGCGATGGGCCTGATCAACGATGGCGACGACTTCGTCACCCTCACCGACATCCTCGGCGCGGAGGACGCGTACGGCGACATGGACTTCAAGGTTGCCGGCACGCGTGAGTTCGTGACTGCGCTGCAGCTCGACACCAAGCTCGACGGCATCCCGGCATCGGTGCTCGCGAGTGCGCTGCAGCAGGCGCGGGACGCCCGGATGACCATCCTCGACGTGATGGCCGACGCGATCGACGCTCCGGCGGAGATGTCGCCCTTCGCGCCGCGGATCATCACCGAGAAGATCCCGGTTGACAAGATCGGTGAGGTGATCGGGCCGAAGGGCAAGATCATCAACCAGATCCAGGCCGACACCGGTGCGGACCTCACGGTCGAGGACGACGGCACGATCTACATCTCGGCGGTCGGCGGCGAGGCGGCCGAAGCCGCGCTGCGCGCGATCCGCTCGATCGTCTCTCCCCAGCTTCCCGAGGTCGGCGAGCGGTATCTCGGCACGGTCGTGAAGACCACGACGTTCGGCGCGTTCGTCTCCCTCACCCCGGGCAAGGACGGTCTGCTGCACATCTCGCAGATCCGCAAGCTCGCCGGAGGCAAGCGGGTGGAGAACGTCGAGGACGTCCTCTCGGTGGGCCAGAAGGTCCAGGTGGAGATCGCCGAGATCGACCCGCGCGGCAAGCTGTCGCTCGTGCCGGTCCTCGACGATGCCCCGTCCGAGGCTCCGGCCGAGGCCTAGCGGAAGCAGTACCGTGCCGGTCGATCTCGCTGGCCTGCGCCAGCGTCCGGGTTCGGCCCGCACCTTGCTGACGGCGGACGACGGCGGCGTGATCCGCCGTACCGTCCTGCCGGGCGGGATCCGGGTCCTCTCGGAGTCGGTGCCCGGTGTGCGGTCGGTCGCCTTCGGGGTGTGGATCGGGGTCGGCTCGCGGGACGAGTCGCCGTCGCTGTCGGGTGCCTCGCACTACCTCGAGCACCTGCTGTTCAAGGGCACGAAGCGTCGTGACGCGTTGGAGATCTCGGCGGCGCTCGACGAGGTCGGTGGCGAGCTCAACGCCTTCACGGCGAAGGAGTACACCTGCTTCTACGCGCGGGTGCTCGACATCGACCTACCGGTCGCCGTCGACGTCATCTGCGACATGGTGACCTCGTCGGTGCTGTCAGCGCACGAGGTGGACAACGAGCGCGGCGTGATCCTCGAAGAGATCGCCATGCACGACGACGATCCGGGCGACAGCGTGCACGACGAGTTCGCGTCGTTGGTCTGGCCGGGGGATCCGCTCGGGCGCCCGGTGCTCGGCTCGGTCGAGACGATCCAGGCGATGAGCCGCAACGCGATCAACGGCTACTACCGTCGTCGCTACCGGCCGGAGCAGCTGGTCATCACCGCCGCCGGCAACGTCGAGCACGCGAAGCTGGTGCGGCTGGTCAGGAAGGCGTTCGCGGACGTGCCCGTGGACGAGTCGGCAACCCCTGCGCTGCCGCGCAGGGGGAGGCAGACGCCGGGCTTCACCGTGGCCTCGGCCACGAAGAGCCGGCAGACCGAACAGGCCAACCTCGTGCTCGGCTGCTCGGGGCTGCCCCGCGGCGACGACCGTCGTTTCGCGGCCGGGGTGCTCAACGCCGCGGTGGGCGGCGGGATGTCTTCGCGCCTGTTCCAGTCGGTCCGCGAGCGCCATGGACTCGCCTACTCGGTGTACTCGTTCGCCTCGCACTACGCCGACGCCGGCATGTTCGGTGTATACGCCGGCTGCCACCCGAAGCGCGTCCAGCAGGTCCTCGACCTCAGCCGTGCGGAGCTCGCGGCGGTCGCGACGGGCGGCCTGAGCGCTGCCGAGCTGGAACGCGGCCGTGGCCAGATGCGTGGCGGGTTCGTGCTCGGGCTCGAGGACACCGGCTCGCGAATGAGCCGGCTGGGAAAGAGCGAGCTGGTCTACGGCGAGCTGATGACGGTAAACGAGGTGATCGCGGCGATCGACTCGGTGACACTCGACGACGTGCAGGAACTAGCCGCCGACCTGTTCACCAGGCCGACCTCGCTCGCGGTCATCGGGCCGTACGACGACGGACACGAGTTCGCAGCGTGAGATCGGCGAAGGCGACCAGGGTCGGAGTCCTCGGCGCGAAAGGCCGGATGGGCGCTGAGGTGTGCCGCGCGGTCGAGGCCGCCGACGATCTCGAGCTGGTGGCCGCCGTCGACGTCGGCGACGAGCGCGACCCGCTGATGGCGGCCGATGTCGTGGTGGATTTCACCCAACCGTCCGCTGTCATGGACAACCTGAAGTGGTGCATCGATCACGGTCTGCACGTCGTGGTCGGCACCACCGGGTTCGACGAGACACGGCTCGGCCAGGTCCGGCAGTGGCTCAGCGACGCGCCGGAGCGGCCCGGGGTCCTGATCGCGCCGAACTTCGGCATCGGCGCGGTGCTGATGATGCGCTTCGCCGCCGCTGCGGCACCGCACTTCGAGTCGGTGGAGATCATCGAGCTGCACCACCCGAACAAGGTCGACGCGCCCAGCGGCACCGCCCGGCGTACCGCGGAGATGATCGCGCAGGCGCGCCGCGGGGAAGCATCGCCGGACGCGACGTCGGAGTCGCTCGACGGTGCGCGCGGGGCCGAGGTCGACAACGTCCACGTGCACGCGGTTCGGCTCGCCGGTCTGGTGGCGCACCAGGAGGTGCTGCTCGGTGGCCACGGCGAGACGCTCACCATCCGGCACGACTCGCTGTCCCGCGAGTCGTTCATGCCGGGCGTGCTGCTCGCCGTCCGCGGCGTGTCCGCCAAGCCCGGGCTGACCGTCGGGATCGAGTCACTGCTCGGTCTGTAGCAGCTCCGGCAGGGCGGCCGCGAGGCGGTCGTAGTCGTCGGCGGTGTTGTAGACCTGTCCGCACACCCGTACCCAGCTCCGGTCGCGCACCGGCATGAGGGACACCTCGATCCGGCGGTCCGCGAGCGAGCGTTCAACATCTCGAGCGGCCTCGGCCGTGAGCACGACGGGCAGCTCGATGATCCGCATCGCGGCGCGGAACTGCGCCTCGATGGGGGAGTGCGAGTCGAGTGCCGCAGCGACTCGTTCGGCGCCGTCGTCGACGGTCTCGCGCTGGCGTCGACGTACCTCCTCCCACCCGCCCCGCGCCGCCCAGAAGTCGAGCGCGGCGGGGACGGCGAGCACGGTGACCGGATCGAAGGTCCCGGTCCAGTCGAACGCTTCGCGGTAGCCGTCGGCGTAGCCGTGCGAGGCAACCCGCGGGCGGACCGTGTCGCGCCATTGTGGGGCGACGTGGAGGTAGGCCGCGGCGCGCGGTGAGCAGAGCCACTTGTGCAGGTTGCCGACCCAGAAGTCGGCCCCGATCTCGGCCAGGTCGACCTCGATCTGGCCGGGTGCGTGCGCGGCATCCACGAGGACCGGTACGCCGCGTTCGTGCGCCGCTGCCACGATCTGCGCAAGCGGGAAGACGAACCCGGAAAGCGACGCGATCGAGTCGACCACGAGCAGCTTCGTCCGCGGCGTGATCCGCTCGACGATGGCGGTCACGACCTCCTCGGCGCTGCGGACATCGAGCGGGACGTGGGCCGTGACCGGCGTGACTGCGCGCCGGACCGCGCTACGCGCGAACTGCGCCGTCACCGCGCCGTAGCGATGGTCGGTCGTCAGCAGCTCGTCGCCGGGGGAAAGGCTCGGCTCGAGCGAGGCGATCACGGTCTGCGTGCCGGCGGTCGCGTTGGGCACGAACACCGCACAGGCCGGGTCGCCGCCGAGGAACGCCGACAGCTGCTCCCGGACGCGGTCGAGCTCCTTCGGCAGGTTGCGGACCAGCAGCGCAGCCGGGTTGCTCTCCATCCGGGCGCGCAGCTCGGCGGCAGCAGCGGCGACCGGCTTGGGCATCGCGCCGAACGCACCCTGGTTCAGGTATGCGACTTCAGGGTCGAGCATCCAGTCGGTGACGTCGCTCACCCGTCGATCGTTGCGCAGACCCGCTCGAATGACCCAACCGATAATCGAGCGCCGGCCGGGCTGGTCGTGGCGAACATGCGTTCTACCTGCCCGCAGTGGGCACATGAAGATCGTGGATGTCGAGATGCGCGAATGCCTGCTTTCGTCGTGGGCCATCGTGTCGGCGTACAGCGGTGACATCGCGACCCCGGCGGAGCGGGTCGGGGTCATCGATGGCGTGATCGCCGACCACGGGGCCGCCGAGACCGCGAGGGCGCTGGGCTTCCTCGCCGGCTCTGTGCTCCTGCCGGGGCTCGCCGACCAGCTCGGCGTCACCGTCGACGAGGCGCGCACGCAGTTCGGCACGGTGCTCTCCCACGCGCTGGAACGCCTCGACTAGCCCGCACCCAGCGGCGGGGATGTGCACGACACTGGTCGGGTGATCAATGTCGACGAGGACACGTTCGGGGAGCTGGTCGAGGCGGCACTCGACAGCATCCCGGACGAGCTGCGGCGACGCATGCGCAACGTGGCGATCGCGGTCGAGGACGGCGGCTCCCAGTCGAACCTGCTCGGCCTGTACCAGGGCGTGCCGCTCACGTCGCGGACCACGGCGTACGGCGGGGTGCTGCCCGACCAGATCACGATCTACCGGCTGCCGATCCTGCGCCGTTGCCGGACGGTCGACGATGTCGTCGAGCAGGTGAAGATCACGGTGATCCACGAGGTGGCGCACCACTTCGGGATCGACGACGACCGGCTGCACGAGCTCGGCTGGGCGTAGCACCGGAAAACCCGGTGACGCCTCCGGCGCGGGTGGCTACGGTCGGGTGTCTACCGAGAACGAGAGGGAGGTGAGGGCCATGAACGCCCTGGTGTTGCCATGCCCCTCACCGACCTCTGCGAAGGAACCTCTCGTTGGAACCCTTATTGACGTCTCTCGGTTGGGACGACTTCTTCGCGGCTGAGTTCGCGCCGCTTCAGCACACCCACATCCCGGCCCGCGTCGCGCGGGTCGACCGCGGCGCCGCCGACCTGCGCACCGCCGATGCCGTCGTCCGGGTTGAGCTCGCGACCGGCCAGTCCGACCTCGCGGTCGGTGACTGGGTCGCGGTCGACCAGTCCGGGATCACGCACGTCCTTCGTCGCCGTACCGCGATCGTGCGCGCGGCCGCCTCCGGCGAGTCCCGCCCGCAGACCCTCGTGGCCAACGTCGATGACGTCCTCGTCACGGTCGCCGCGTTCCCGCGACCCCGGCTCGGCCAGGTCGAACGCCTCGTCGCACTCGCGTGGGACAGCGGCGCGACCCCGAGCGTCGTCATCACGACGGCCGACCTCGCGGTCGAGCCGCGACGCCTGCGGACCGAGGTGGGTCGGGCGGCCGCCACACGACGACCCATCGTGAGCTGGTCGACCTGCTACGGGGCGGCGTACTGATCGACACCCCGGGCCTTCGCAGCGTCGGGGTCTGGCTGGAGGACGACGGACGCGCGCAGACCTTTCCGGAGATCGAAGAGCTCGCCGGCCGATGCCGGTTCCGGGACTGCGCGCACGAGACCGAACCGGCCTGTGCGGTGCTAGCCGCGATCGACGCCGGCTCGATCGACCGGCGGCGGCTGGACAGCTGGCGCAAGCTCGGCCGCGAGGCGGAGTGGATCGCCGCGCGCCAGGACGCCCGGCTGCAACGGGCCCGCTCGCGCGAGTGGCGGCGGCTCAGCCTCGAGTACCGCAACCGCGTCAGGCCGTAGCGGGCGGCACCTCCGTCGGCACCGGGGCCGGGCCGGTGCGCTCGCCGCCGGCGCGTGAGTCGCGTTCGGACTCGTAGCCCGCGATGTCGATCTCGCGCTGCGTGCCTCGGCGGCCCAGCTCGATCGCGATGGTGGAGGCCGCTGCGCCGAGGCCGAGCGCGCCGAGCGCCGCCGGCAACCCGCGCCGGCTCTTGCGCCGCAGCGCATCGACCGAAACCGGTCCCGGCCCGCCGTCGACGATCGCCAGCAGCGCCGCGATCAGCACGACGTTGTACTCGAAGCCTCCGTTGGAGTTCCACGGCCCGTTCTTGAGATGGACCTTCCGGATCGCGGTGATCATCACCCCGATGAGCGAGGCGGCCGCGAGCGGGGTCGCCGCACCGGCCGCCAGCATCGCGCCACCGGCGGTCTCGGTGACCCCCGCGGCGTACGCGTGTGCGGTCGCCGGGCGCATCTCCAGCGACTTCATCATCTCCTTGGTCCCGTCGATGCCGGGACCGTCGAACCTGCCGTCCAGCTTCTGCAGCCCGTGCCCCACGAACAGGCCCCCGACCACGAGCCGCGCCAAAAGACGTCCTGTGTTCATGTCGTACGTCGTTCCCGGTCCGCCCGCCGGGTAACGTCAAGGACGTGCCCGCCGTGGACGCCCAGTACGAGGACCTGCTGCGGCACGTGCTCGCCACCGGAACGCACAAGGCGGACCGGACCGGCACGGGCACCACGAGCGTTTTCGGCCATCAGCTGCGTTACCGGCTCGCCGACGGGTTCCCCCTGATCACGACCAAGCGGGTGCACTTCCGGTCCGTCGCGATCGAGCTGCTGTGGTTCCTCCGCGGCGAGGGCAACGTGAAGTGGCTGCAGGAGAACGGGGTCACGATCTGGGACGAGTGGGCCGACCCGAACGGCGACCTCGGACCCGTCTACGGGGTGCAGTGGCGGTCCTGGCCGAAGCCGGACGGCGGCTCGATCGACCAGATCAGCCAGCTGCTCGAGACGCTGCGCCGTGACCCGGACTCCCGGCGGATGATCGTGTCGGCGTGGAACGTCAGCGCGATCCCCGACATGGCTTTGCCGCCGTGCCATTCGATGTTCCAGTTCTACGTCGCGGACGGCCGGCTGTCCTGCCAGGTGTACCAGCGCAGCGCGGACCTGTTCCTCGGCGTGCCGTTCAACATCGCGAGCTACGCGCTGCTCGTGCACATGGTCGCCCAGCAGACCGACCTCGAGGTCGGCGACCTGCTGTGGACCGGTGGCGACTGCCACATCTACGACAACCACCACGAGCAAGTGAACGAGCAGCTGTCGCGCACGCCGTTGCCGTTCCCGACCCTCGAGGTACGGCGCGCCGAC
>CAZEAM010000202.1:0-3766 GCA_964510285.1 uncultured Frankiaceae bacterium
TATCCCAGAGCGGAGGGCAGGTTGCCCACGTGTTACTCACCCGTTCGCCACTAGGACACCTGCCCGAAGGCAGGGCCTCGTTCGACTTGCATGTGTTAAGCACGCCGCCAGCGTTCGTCCTGAGCCAGGATCAAACTCTCCGTTGATGTCTGCTCGACAGGCGAGCACGAGGCTGCCTGCCAAACTCAACAGAGCCACGTCTGCTGGTGCAGATCGTGGATCTTGCATCTCCTGGCGATTGAGCAGACGTTGGTTGTGCTGTTCGTCTGTCATCGCCAAATCGAACCGGACCGCGCGTCGCGAACGACGACGGCCGGATCAGTTGGCACTGACTTTTGGCACGCTGTTGAGTTCTCAAAGGACGGATGCGCACCGTTCGCGGTCTCTCGACCGGCTCCGGGGCAACCGGACCACGCTATGTCAGCACGGTCGCCCGAGTCAAAGAATCGGGCGAAGATCTTTACGTTCAGCCCACGCTCAGCGTGCGTTCAATCGTACCCCGGCCAATGACCGCTTGCCGCGCCGCAGAACCAGCCAGCCGCCGGCCAGCAGGTCATCCTCGACGGGGACGGCTTCGGCGTCGATGAGCCGACCGTTGTTGAGGTAGGCGCCGCCCTCGTCGACGGCCCGCCGGGCGGCCGACTTGCTCGCGCACAGGCCGGTCGCGACGAGCAGCTCGGTCACGGTCGGCAGCGCGCCCTCGAGCTCGACGTGCGGGGCCTCCTCGAGCGCCGCGCCCAGGGTGGCCGCGTCCAGCTCACGCAGCTCGCCCTGGCCGAACAGGGCCGCGCTGGCGGCCACCACCCGGGCGGTCTCCTCCGGCCCGTGGACCAGCGTGGTGAGCTCCTCGGCCAGCTTGCGGGCCGCCGTACGAGCCTGCGGACGCTGCGCGGTCTCCCGGTCGAGCTCCTCGATCTCCTCCCGGGACAGGAAGGTGAAATACCGCAGGTACGGGCCCACGTCGCGGTCGTCGACGTTGATCCAGTACTGAAAGAACGCGTACGGCGAGGTGAGCGCCGGGTCCAGCCACAACCGGCCGCCTCCGGTGGACTTGCCGAACTTCTCTCCTGTGGCGGAAGTGACCAGAGGGGTGGTCAGCGCGTGCCCCGAACCGCCCTCGACCCGGCGGATGAGATCGAGGCCGGCCACGATGTTGCCCCACTGGTCGCTCCCGCCGGTCTGCAGCGTGCAGCCATGGCGGCGGTAGAGCTCCAAGAAGTCGAACGCCTGAAGGAGCATGTAGCTGAACTCGGTGTAGGAGATCCCGCCTCCCTCGAGCCGCGCGCTGACCGACTCCCGGCCGAGCATCACGTTGACCGAGAAGTGCTTGCCCACGTCGCGCAGGAAGTCCAGCGCGGACAGCTCCGCGGTCCAGTCGATGTTGTTGACCAGCAGCGCCTTGCCGCCCGCGATGTCGACGAAGCGCTCGAGCTGCGGCTGGATCTGCGCGAGGCGGGCGTCGACCTCCTCCCGCGTCACGAAGTCCCGCTCGCTGGACCGGCCGCTGGGGTCTCCGATCAGGCCGGTCGCCCCACCGGCGAGGGCGATCGGGCGATGGCCTGCGAGCTGGAAGCGCCGCAGCGTGATCAGCTGCAGGAGGTTGCCGGCGTGCAGGCTCTCCGCGGTCGGGTCGAACCCGCAGTAGAGCGTGACCGGACCGGCGGCGAGGTCCTTGCGAAGCGCGTCGGCATCCGTGGTCTGGGCGATCAACCCGCGCCAGGCCAGCTCGTCGAGGATCTCCGCGCTCACGCAGCAATCCTGCCGTACCGACCATCCGGGGCTCGCAGCCCCGACCGTGACGGGACGCCGAACTTGCACCAAACGACCGTTGTGAGCGCCGAAACGGTCGTTTAGTGCAAGTTCGCGGGGCTCTAGCGGCGGTGGCGCGGGACGTGCGGGCGGTACGTCGAGACGGTCGGTTCGCCGGCGATCCAGAACCGCCATGGCCGGTCGGCCGCGCTCGACACCCCGACCCGCGGCCCGGTCATCACCTGGTCGTCCGCGACCTTCGCCGCGCCATCCAACCGAAGCGCCGACCGCACGTCGGTGAGGTCGGTGCCGTTGCGCGCGCGATCGATCCCGAGCGCGACGCACAACCGGGCCGGGCCGCGGGCAAGGTCACGCGGCTTCGCGGCCGGGCGGCGCGCGACGACCACGTCGTGTCCCGTGACCACCTCGCCAGCGCGCAGCAGGACCGCGGATGCGGTCCCGACCGGGCCGCACACGACGTTCATACAGAAGTGCATGCCGTAGGTGAAGTACACGTAGGCGTGGCCGGGCGGCCCGAACATCACCGAGTTGCGGGCCGTCTGCCCGCGGAAGGCATGCGATGCCGGATCGTTCGCGCCGTCGTACGCCTCGACCTCGGTGAGGCGCAGCCGCACCGGACCGCTGCGAAGGACGCAACCGAGCAGGTCCCGCGCGACCTCGAGCACCGGGCGGTCGTAGAACGCCCGCGCGAGGACGGCGGTCACGCCGTTCCGGCCCACTCCAACTGGGCGTGGACGGCTTCCCGCAGGTCCGCCAGCTGCACGGCGACCCGCGTCGGCGCGGTGCCGCCCGGTGCCGAACGTGCCTCGAGCGCACCACGCACCGACAGCACACCGCGTACGTCGGGGGTCAGGTGCACGCTGATCGCCGACAGCGCCTCGTCCGGCACGTCGGCGAGGTCGAGGCCCTTCGCCGCGCAGTAGGCGACGAGCTCGCCGACCGCCTCGTGCGCGTCACGGAAGGCCACGCCGTTGCGGACCAGCAGCTCCGCGACGTCGGTGGCAAGGGCGTAACCGTCAGCGGCCGTCGCCTCGAGCCGCTCGATGTCGATGGTCATCGTCGCGACCATGCCGCTCACCGCCGGCAGCACGAGCAGCAGGGTGTCGACGGCGTCGAAGACCGGCTCCTTGTCCTCCTGCAGGTCCCGGTCGTAGGCGAGCGGAAGTCCCTTCAGGACGGTGAGCAGCGCCGTGAGATCGCCGACCAGCCGGCCCGCCTTGCCGCGCGCGAGCTCCGCGACGTCCGGGTTCTTCTTCTGCGGCATGATCGACGAGCCGGTGCTGAACGCGTCGTCGAGCTCGACCCAGCGGAACTCGCTGGTCGCCCACGTCACGATCTCCTCGCCGAGTCGCGAGAGGTGTACGCCGATCAACGCGGCGCAGAACAGGAACTCGGCAGCGAAGTCGCGGTCGCTCACCGCATCGAGCGAGTTCGACGCAGCCTTTGCGAAGCCGAGCTCGGCGGCCACGGCGTCAGGGTCGAGCGGCAGCGAGGAGCCGGCCAGTGCTCCCGCGCCGAGTGGGCTCACCGACGTCCGCACGTCCCAGTCGCGCAGGCGCGAGACGTCACGGGCAAACGCCTGGACGTGCGCGAGCAGGTGGTGCGCGAAAACGATGGGCTGCGCGTGCTGCATGTGCGTCATGCCCGGTGCCGGCGCCTCGAGGGTCAGCTCCGCCTGCGCCATCAGCGCGGTCTCGAGCTCGGCGATCCGGGCCGCTATCTGCCGCACGTGGTCGCGCAGGTACAACCGGAGATCGGTGGCGATCTGGTCGTTGCGGCTGCGCCCCGCGCGCAGCTTGCCGCCGAGCGCGCCGACCCGTTCGAGCAAGCCGCGCTCGAGGGCGGTGTGCACGTCCTCGTCGTCCGCGCCGGGCTTGAACGCCCCGGACCGCGCATCGGCATCGAGCTCGTCCAGGGCGGCGAGGATCCGGTCCCGTTCGACGTCGTCGAGCAGACCCGCTCGGTGCAGCACGCGCGTGTGCGCACGCGAGGCCAG
>CAZEAM010000203.1:0-7036 GCA_964510285.1 uncultured Frankiaceae bacterium
CGACGCCGTGAGAGCAGCTCAGCCGAGTCGCGCGGGGGCTCGCACATTGAGTTGAAGTACCCCGGAGGCAAGCACCGTGGGATATCCGTTCAACTCACCCCTCCGACACGCAATTGGCGTCGCCGAACATTCGATTTATCACCGGTTAGCAGCGCGAAACGGTGGGAAAAAGCCACTTGGCGGGGGCGGGGGGGGGGGCGTGGGGGTTCAAGTCTCCCCTCCGACACGCAATTGACGTCGCCGAACTTGCGATTTCGCACCGTTTCGCAACGCGAAACGGTGCGAAAGTGCAAGTTCGCGGGGACGGGGTGGGGGGCTTGGGCGGTACGTTTCGCGCGTGAGCAGTCCGGGCTGGCCTGACGACTGGGCGGCGCGCAAGGCCGGCGAGGACTGCCCGATCTGCGCCGCGATCGTCGACTCGCGCAGCCGGGACCTGGTCACGGGTGCGGCGCTCGCCTCGACCGTCGTCCGGCTCGACCCGCGCAGCCGTCTTCCCGGGTACTGCATCGTCGCCTGGAGCGGCCAGCACGTCGCGGAGGCGTTCGCCCTGAGCAAGGAGCAGTCGGCGGCGTACTGGGCGGACGTCAACCGAGTCGCGCGCGCGATCGACACCGTCTTCAAGCCGATGAAGGTCAACTTGATGACCCTAGGCAACTGGGTCCCCCACCTGCACACCCACGTCGTGCCGCGCTACGCCGACGACCCGGCCCCCGGCGGCCCGATCACGTGGGCGGAGATGTTCTACGAGGAACCGCTGCCCGACGCCACGTTGCGCGAGCACGCCGAACGCCTCGCCGCGGTGCTGTGGGGCGGCCCGACCGGCTGAGCCGCTTCGGCGGGCATGTTTCGGTACCGTTCCCTGGACGAAGGGGGACGTCCGATGCGCGCTCGCACCGCCCGCACCTCGCTCGCCCTGGTCGCTGCCACCGCGCTGCTTGCGGCGTGCGGCAGCACCAGCAGTGGTGGCAAGCCGGCCAATGCAGCCAGCCAGACACCGGCCGCGGAGCTGGCCAGCGCGGTCCACGCCCTTGGCGCCGCGCACACCCTGACCTTCACGCTGTCCCTGGGGGCGTCCGGGGCGGACCTGCTCCAGATCGCGTCCGGTCTGGGCGGCGACGGACCGACGAAGGCGCAGGCGGACGCGATCGGCGGCGACCACATCGGGTTCGAGCTGCAGGCTCCGACCGGTCAGACGATCGCCGACGGCGACTGGGGCTCGGGCAGAAGCGGCGGCGCTGTCGCTCTCACGCTCGGCGACGACAGCACCGACTTCTTCAACGTCGAGTCGGTTGCCGGTGCCCTCTTCGGCCGGATCGGCCTGCGCTACTTCCTCGGTCTGATCAACGGTGCTCCGTCGTTCGGCGCACTGCAGCGTCAGGTTTCTGAAGCACCCGCATTCGTTCGTGACGCCCTGGCGGGCAAGTGGGTCTCGGTGCCGGCGGCCACGCTGAAGTCGCTCGCCGGACTCGCGGGTGGGCAGCTGGGAGCCACCGCGCCATCGAGCCCCCTCCTCGCCGCGCGCAGCAAGCTGCTGCCGACCCTCCTGGCGGACCTTGACGTGACCCGCTCTTCGACCGGCGGCGCCGACGACCTCGACGTCACGTTCCGGCTGCGCAAGCTGATCACCGACGAGTACGCCGTGCTCGCTCCCGCTGTCGGGGCAGCCATTCCGCGCGGCGCCGACGGCGGGTCACCGTTGCCGGGACTGAATCCGCGCAACATCCCCGACGTCACCGTCCACCTGGACGCATTCGTCACCGACGGCGCGCTGTCCAAGGTCGTGTTCGACGCCGGGCAGTTCGACACGGCGGAACACATCAGCGTGCCGATCGATCTCGACATCTCCCGGAGCGGGCCGACGATTGCTGCGCCTGGTGGCGCCACGCCGATCGACCTCTCGATGTTCAGCCAACTGTTCCCCAACACCTAGTGTTGACGACCACCCCCTTACAGGAGTCGATGTGACCAGCCCCGCACCCGGGTGGTATCCGGATCCGGGTGGCGCCGCGCCGTACCGCTGGTGGGACGGGCAGGCGTGGACGACAGCGACGTCGCACGGGACGCCGCCGCCCGCCGCGCAGGTCCCCGCGCCGGGATTCCCGACCACAGCCAGCGCCGCGCCAACCTACGGGGGCACCGGGCAACCGGGGTCTCCGGCCGGGGCGCAGGCCGCGGCGACCGCCACCCCGTTCGGCACTCCCGACGCCGGCAACGCGGCGGCGAGTGGACCGACCACGGCCTATGGCACCCGGTCTCCATTCGACCCGTCGGGAGGGCCGGCCGCCGGGACGCCGTCGGACCACTCGGCGCTGATGAGCACCGCGCGGATGGGCGGCGACAGCCTCTGGCACAAGAACCAGACCGCGATGTGGACGTTCATCGTCGTCGCGATCTACATCTTCATCGCCCTGTCCACCGGCTTCGGGATCATCGGCTTCGTCCCCGCCGCGCTCGCTTGGCGTAGCTACTCCCGCAACGAGCCGCTCGCACCACTCGCGATCGGCGCCGCGGTGATCGCGGTCGTGGTCGGTGTCACGACGTTCACCCACCACTAGTGTCCCCGGATACCGACGCACTGGCCGACCGTCCGCTCACCGAGCCCGCACCGTCCCGGCTTGCGCTCGACCATCCCGCTCGCCACCTGATCCTCGCCGCCCACGCCGCCGCGCTGGACGCCGACGAGCCCGGCTACCCGGATCCGCAGACCGGGTTGTTCGTCCTCACCGCCGGCTATCTCGCCGAGCGTGGGTACTGCTGCGAGCAGGGGTGCCGGCACTGCCCGTACGTGCCGGACGAGTGAGCGGGGGCGCGCCTACCGCGGGTCGTGGAGGCTCGGCGGCGCCGCGTCCGGCCCGGTCCCCCATGTGGTCGGACGTGAGGACATCGTCTCCACCAGGTGACCGTGCAGGTCGCCGTAGGTCAGCCACACCCGCTCGAGCGGCCGCCCGTTGAGCCGGACCGACCCTATGTACGCGCGGGTCGGGCCGGTGCCGGGGGCCGAGATGGTCAGGCCGTGGCGAATGCGCACCTGGGGGAACAGTGGCGAGGACATCTCCCAGGCGTCCACGCCGGGCTGCGCCTGGTACAGCCCGATCGCGGACAGGACGTACGCCGCCGACATGGTTCCCGCGTCGTCGTTGCCGGGAAGCCCGTACGGCGAGGCGTTGAACGCGCCCGCTTCGGCACGGACCACCTGCTGGGTGCGCCACGGCTGGCCCAGCCAGTCGTAGAGCCACGGCGCCTGAAGGTCCGTCTCGTTCGCCGGCGTGTACTGGTTGCCGATGTAGTACGCGCCGAACAGCGAGGCCTCGGCCTGCGCGACCGGGACGACCGGGACGCCCTGCCGGTTCAGGGCCGCGACGAAGAACCGGTCGAGCCGGCGCAGCATCACGTCCCTGCCGATCGCCTTCGCCAGCCCGCGGACGTCCTGCGGCACCAACCAGAGGTACTGCCAGCCGGTGCCCTCCTGCCACCCGTCCGGGAAGATCGGGTTCCACACGTGCGTCAGGCCCAGGTTGGTCGGCTTGGCCCACGCGCCGTCGCTCATGCGCGGTCGCAGGAAGCCGTCCTGGCGATCGAGCAGATGGCGCCATGACCCGGCCCGGCGAGTGAACTGCCTGACCCGGCGCCCGTCGTGGAACCGCCGAGCGAGGCCCGCGATCGACGCATCGTCGATGGCGTACTCGAGGGTGACCGCGGCCCCGCGGTCGCTCACGTTCAGCGGGATGAAGCCGAGCTTGAGGTAGCTGTCGAGGCCCGAACGCGGATCCACCGCGGGCAGGGTCGTCGCCTGCCGCACCATGGCGGCGTACGCCGCGCGGGCCGCCTTGCCGCGCAGGGCGCCGCTGGTGACGAGCGTCGCGAGGGTCGGCGTACCGGAGTCCCCGCCCATGATCCCGTAGTCGCGATTGCCGCGGACCCACCGCGGGATGACGCCGCTGTTCTGCGCGGTGTCCGCGAGCAGCGAGATCCCGAGGTCGTGCGCCACCCGCGGCGCGACCAGTGTCAGCAGTGGGGTCTGCGTGCGGTAGGTGTCCCAGAGGCTGAGATCGGTGTAGTGATGGTGGCCTCGAGGAACCCGGCGGATCTTGTCGTCGAACCCGCGGTAGCGCCCGTCGACGTCGTCGAAGACGGTCGGCATGAGCAACGCGTGGTACAGCGCCGTGTAGAAGGTGCGCCGGGTGTGCCGGGCACCGCCGGTGACGGTGACGCTGCGCAGCCGCGAGTCCCAGACCCGCTGCGCGTGGCGGCGTACCGCAGCGAAGCCGGTCCCCCGCCCGACCTCGGCCGCCAGGTTGCGCAGCGCCTCCCGCTGCGAGGTGTAGCTCAGGGCGACTGCCGCCTGGACGGTGCGCACCTTGGTGGCGTCGAATCCCACCCAGCCACCGGCGCCGCGCCCGCTCGCCGCGCGCTTTGCCGGGGTCAACCCGCCGGCCGTCCAGCTGCCGTGCCGGTCGAACGGCCGGTCGAATCGCGCCGCGAACCAGATCGTCACGCCACCGGAGTCCGGTACGACGACGTGCCCGCGCACGGCCCGGTCACCGACGATCCGGAACGCTCCGGACTGGGTCCCGCCGGACTGGTTGCTGTCGTTGTCCCGCGTCACGTCGAACAGCAGGTTGGCCTGCGCGGTCTGCGGGAAGGTGAAGCGCTCGACGGCGGTGCGCATGGTCGAGGTGAGCTCGGCACGGACACCGGTCTTCAACAGCGTCGTGGCGTAGTAGCCCGGTTGGGCGACCTCGCCCGCGTGGGTGAACGGGCTGGCCCAGCTGCTCGGGTTCATGCTCGTCACCGCGCCGATTGTCGGCATCACCGGCAGCTCGCCGCCGATGTGGATCCCTGCTCCGGAGAAGTGGGTGAGCGCGAAGCCCCGGATCTGCGGGTCCTGGTAGGAGTACCCGACGTAGTTGAGCGGGTCGTCGCCGAGAGGCGTGGTGGTGATCGGACCCGGGGTCACCATGCCGAACGGCAGCCCGGCAGCAACCGTCACGAAACCCGGGCCGAGCGAACCGCTGCGGGTGTCCACCAACGACACCGGGCTCGGCTGCGCCGCGGCCGCATGCGCCCGCGCGCTGGCGAGGGGCGCCGGTACGACGCAGCACAGCGCGGCAACGGCCGCGGCCGCCCTAGCGCGCGAGCCCGACACGGCGCATGTCCGTCACGAATCCGTGATAGGTCGGCGCGGGGAGCGGGCTCCCCCAGGTCTTCTGGGCGAGGACCGCGAGCCGCGGCTCGATGTGCGTCGCGGTCTGCTCGGGTGTCTCTTTCAGCGGCCCCCCGATGTTGAGGGGGGCGCCGAGCAGCCCGGGGCTGCTCGGCGGGACGCTCTGCCGGCTGGTCACGGTCCCGTTGGTCAGCTCCGGGCCGTCGAACTCGTTCACCTGCCACCCGCTGTAGACGCCTGGCAGCTTGGCGCGGCCGGCCACGGGACCGAGATCCTCGGTGTAGTAGTTCGGGTACCAGCCGGCGTTGAGAATCCGGTGCCCCGTCGCCAGCAGTGCGGCCGGCGACACGGTGACGGTGTCCCCGAGCGGTGAGACGCTCGACCACCACTCGGCGACGACATCGGCGTTGACCGGGACCACGCCGGTGCCACCCATCTGGTCGCTCCAGATCCGCAACGTCTTGTGGTGGGCGCGAACGATGCGGTCGACCCAGTTGATGAAGCCGTGGATCGCGTCGGCCGCCGTCGCGCCGACGCCGTACTTGGCCGTGGCGTAGGCGGTGAGCTGCGGGAACAGCGGGTACTCCGCCGGCGACAGGTACTCGTCGGTGCCCATGTCCCAGTACGGGCCGGGAAACAGCGGCAGGTACTCGTCGAGGATCTTGCGCATCGCCGCCAGCGCCTTGGGGCTGGTGATGTCGAGCTTGTCGGTGACGTACTGCTGCGACGTCGACGAGCCGACGACACAGGCCGGCTCGAGCTCCATCCCGGGATGGCGGGAGAGGAACGACGCCATGTGTCCGGGCATCTCGATCTCCGGGACCACCATGACGTGGTTGCGGTTCGCGACCTTCAGGATCCGGCGAATGTCGGCGCGGCTGAAGGCGTGCGTGGCGACCACCGACGGGAACGCCTTGCTCGCGATCGCCCAGCGCTGGTCGTCGGTCAGGTGAAGGTGGAGCAGGTTCAGCTTGAGTGCGGCCATCCGGCGGATCTCTCGCAACACCCACTTGGTGGTGTACGTCGTCCGCGACGCGTCGACCATCAGGCCCCGTTGCGGGTAGCGCGGCCTGTCGAGACCGAACCCCTGCCGGATCGACGCTCCCTGGTGCAGCAGTTGGACCAGCGTGCGCCCGCCATAGAACAGGCCGGTCGTCGTCGGCGCGGTGATCCGCACCACCCGGCTCACCTCGAACGCGTAGCCCTGGTCGCCCAGCCGGCGGCGCAGGTCATCGGTACGCCGGACCACGATGTCGCCCGATCGGAACCCGTGCTGGCGCACGGCCACCGGGAGCCGTCGACCCGCGGCCTGGCGCAGGTCGGCGGACAGCTGCCTGGCCACCGTGAGTGTCCCGGGACTCCTCGGCCAGGCGAGGATCCGGGCGCGGTCACCGAGGGTCCAGGTGCCCTCGCCGTGGAACCACTGACGCAACGCCGGGATGGTGAGGGGCGGGCGATGCGACGCGGCGGCAGGAGGATGCCCGCCCGTCGCGCGGGCGGAACCACCGCCGAACACGACCGTCGCGACGGACAGCAGCGCCACCAGACCGATCGGGCGAACCCCCCTCACGAACCACGGCCCTGGATCAGGAGGTGAGGATGATCGGCGAGCCCCGGTGGACGTGCCGCACCTGGTTCAGGTCGGAGTCATGCATGCGGATACAGCCGTTGGAGATCGCGGCACCGTGATCGCCGATCCTGGCGTCCGAGCCCACCGGTCCGTGGATGGCGATGATCGCGTCGTCGCCGCCCTCGAAGTGGGCGATCACCCGCGAGTGGGCTGACGTCTCGAGCATCACCCGGCCGTACCCGGGACCATTGGGCGGCGCCTTGAAGGCGAGGAAGTAGCTGCCGGTGGGCGTCGGCGTACCT
>CAZEAM010000204.1:0-10756 GCA_964510285.1 uncultured Frankiaceae bacterium
GCGGCACGCGCCGATGATGCTGACCACCGACCTCGCCCTGAAGCTGGACCCGATCTACGGCCCGATCTCGAAACGGTTCCACGACAACCCCGACGAGTTCGCGCTGGCCTTCGCCAAGGCCTGGTACAAGCTGCTGCACCGCGACATGGGCCCGGTCTCCCGCTACCTCGGGCCGTGGGTGCCGGAGCCGCAGCTGTGGCAGGACCCGGTCCCGGCCGTCGACCATCCGCTGGTCGACGACGCGGACGTCGCGAGCCTCAAGGCCGCCGTCCTCGACTCGGGCCTGTCCGTGGCCCAACTGGTCTCCACGGCATGGGCCGCCGCCGCCAGCTACCGCGACACCGACCACCGAGGCGGCGCCAACGGCGGGCGGATCCGGCTCGTCCCGCAGAAGGACTGGGCCTCCAACGACCCGGCGGCGCTGGCGAAGGTGCTCCCGGTCCTCGAACGGATCCAGCACGACTTCAACGCCTCGGCATCGGGCGGCAAGCGGATCTCGCTCGCCGACCTGATCGTGCTCGGCGGCTGCGCGGCAGTGCAGAAGGCGGCCCGCAACGCGGGAGTCGACGTCACGGTCCCGTTCGCGCCGGGACGCACCGACGCGTCGCAGGAGGACACGGATGTCGAGTCCTTCGCCGTGCTCGAACCCAAGGCCGACGGGTTCCGCAACTACCTGGCCGGCGACACCAAGGTGTCCCCGGAAACGCTGCTGCTCGACAAGGCGTTCCTGCTGTCGCTCAGCGCACCCGAGATGACCGTCCTGGTCGGGGGGCTGCGCGTCCTCGGCGCCAACGCCGGGGGCAGCAAGCACGGCGTGTTCACCGACAAGGCGGAGACGCTGAGCACTGACTTCTTCGTCAACCTGCTCAGCCCGAGCACCGAGTGGAAGACCTCGACCGCGGACCCGAACGTATATGAAGGGTCCAACGGTGCGACCGCGACCGCGGTCGACCTGGTCTTCGGCGCGAACTCCCAGCTCCGCGCCCTGGCCGAGGTCTACGCCGCCGACGACGCCAAGGAAAAGTTCGTCCGGGACTTCGTCGCCGCGTGGGACAAGGTGATGAACCTCGACCGGTTCGACCTGTAGGCCGGCAGGTACCCCGCGGGGAGGAGCGGTGGTGATCACCGGCGAATAGCTGGGGATGCGAGCACGCCCGATCGTGGGCCTGACCAGCCTTGCCGCACTCGTCCTCACGGTCGGTGTCCCGGTCTTGACACCTGCCGCGTCCGCCGCTTCCCGCAGCCCGCACTGGAAGGTGCGTCCCGCGACGTACGGCGTCGTCAAGCAGCGCAACGTCGAGGTCCGGATGGACGACGGCGTACGGCTGTCGGTCAACGTGCTTCGTCCCGCCGGCCAGGACCGCAAGCCTGCGCCCGGGCGGTTCCCGGTGATCCTCACGCAGACCGCGTACAACAAAGATGTCCCCGGGCTGAACATGGAGAACGACTTCATGGTTCAGCGCGGCTACATCCAGGTCGTCGCCGACGCCCGCGGGAGCGGGTCGTCCGAGGGTGCCTGGACCGGCTTCGGCCCGCGTGAGCAGAAGGACTCCTGCGAGCTCGCCGCCTGGGCGGTCAAGGTGGCCGGCAGCGACGGCCGGCTCGCCCTCGACGGCGGCTCGTACGGCGGGATCAACCAGCTGTTCACCGCCGCGTGCCATCCGAAGGGCCTGCGCGCGATCTTCCCGGTCGTCCCGATGGGCGATGCGTACCGGGACGTCACGGTGAGTGGCGGCGAGACGGATACCGCCTTCATCCCGGCCTGGATGGGGTTGGTCACCGGTGCCGGGCTACTCACGACATCGGCCACCACCGACCCCGGCGAGGCCGCGTCCGCTCTCGCCGACCACGTCGCCGGCTGGACGCGATTCCAGGTCCCGGCGGTCGCGTCCGCGGCCACGGGCCGCCCGATCGAGGGCGACGACGGCGCGTACGACGGCAAGTTCTACCGGCAACGCTCACCACTGCGCATCATCGACCGGGTGAACGTCCCCGCGTTCATCGTGGGCGGCGAGTACGACCTGTTCCAGCGCGGCGAACCCATGCTGTACAACGCACTGCGTTCCCGCGGCGTCCCGGCCCGGCTCCTGATCGGCCCATGGACGCACCTCGACGCGTCCAGCGCCGGAACCCAGCCGCTCGAGCTGCGCTGGTTCGACCACTACGTGCGCGGCGTGAAGGACCCGACGCTCAACCGCGACATTCCACCGGTCACGGTGTACCGGCTCGGGCAGGAGCGGTTCGTCACGTCATCGAGCTACCCGCTTGCCGGCACCCGCTACACCGCGATGCGACTGCCGTCCGGCAGCCAGGTAATCCCATATGTACCGGTCGCCGGGGTGTGCAGTTCGTCGACCGCACAGTGGACCGCCGGCGGCATACCGATGGGCCTGCCGGCGTGCACCGGTGACCACTCGCTCAACGACCGCCTCGGTGCAACGTACGACTTCCCGGTGCGCGGCAAGGCGCTGCGGTTCAACGGCACGTCGATGGCACGGCTGTTCGTGTCGACCACCCGGTCGGACGCGTTCGTAACCGCGCGCCTCGAGGACGTCTCACCGACCGGGACCTCGACGCCGCTGACCAACGGGTGGCAGCTGCTCAGCCTGCGCAAGGTCGATCCGGCGAAGTCGAAGTGGCGAGACGGCCTGATGGTGCAACCGTGGCACCCGGACACCAGGGCCTCGGTGCGGCCGGTGCAGCCCGGAAAGGTCTACGAGCTCGACGTCGAGATCTTCCCCACCGCGGCCCGGCTCGCACCGGGACACTCGCTGCGACTCGCCGTCCAGACCTCGGACGAGCCACACCTGACTCCGTCCGTCCCGACCGCGGTCAACCAGCTCGGCGGCACCCTCACGGTGCATTCCTCGGCCAGGTACCCAAGCGCACTGGTTCTCGGAGAAGGATAATCACGCGGTGAGGATCGATCGCAGATCGCTGCTCAGGGGAGCCGCCGTCGCCTCCGGCGCGGCGCTGCTGGGCGTCCGCCCGACCGGACCCGCGTCCGCGACGCCGTTCCTGAACATCGGGCCGATCGACACGCCGTCGTTGACTGCGGTCGAGGGACGTTCGCCGATCGAGCACGTCGTCGTCGTGATGATGGAGAACCGCAGTTTCGACCACTTCATGGGCTGGCTGCCCGGCGCCAACGGGATCGGGATCGACCCGGACGGGAAGGTCGTCGACCACGAGCGCCACGAGTCGCTGCGCTACCGGGACCGCGCGGGCAAGTCGCACGGCATATTCAAGACCGAAGTGCCCAACGCGTGCGGTGAAGCCGATCAGGACCACGGCTACACCGGTGGGCGGATCCAGTGGAACAACGGCAAGATGGACGGCTTCGTCCGAGACCCCGAGAACACGACGTACTCGTTGAGCTACTACGCGTCGACCGCACGCGCCTTCAGCAGCCCGCTGGCGATGCACTACACGACCTGTGACAACTACTTCTGCTCCTACCTGGGCCCGACCTGGCCGAACCGTTTCTTCCAGCATTCGGCGCAGACCGACCGGCAGAACGACGATCTACACCCGGACTGGACCGACTCGGCCTGGGCCCCCAGCCCGATCCCGTCGATCTGGGACCAGCTCAACCAGCCGGGCGGTCCGAGCGGCAGGTACTACTTCAGCGATGTGCCTTTCCTGGCTCTCTGGGGTGCGAAACATCTACCGGTAGCGGCGCCGTACGCCGAGTTCCTGATCGACGCGGCGGCCGGAACACTGGCCAACTTCACGATGGTCGAGCCCCGGTTCACCGGTGAAGGTCAGGGCATCACGAACGACGACCATCCACTCGCCGACCTGCGAGCCGGTGACGCGTTCCTCGGCGAGATCTTCCACGCCCTCGCTAACGGACCGAAATGGTCGAAGACGCTGCTGGTCGTCAACTACGACGAGTGGGGCGGCTTCTTCGACCATGTCGCGCCGCCGCTGGTGGCGCCCGGCAACCAGCTACTCGACACCCAGGACGTCGTCCGGGACCGCAAGACGAAGAAGATCACCAAGGTGCTCGCCGGCTTCCGGGTGCCGTGCATCCTCGCGTCACCGTTCAGCAAGGGAAGCCCGCACCGTCCGCGGATCAGCTCCTACGCCTACGACCACGCGTCCGTCCTGCGATTCGTCGAGTGGAACTGGAAGCTCCACGCCATGACGCCGCGCGACGCGTCGATCCCGTTCGCCGGCGCGTCGAAACGGCATCTCACCAACCTTCGATACGCGCTCGACTTCGCGCACCCTCGGACGAAGGTCCCGGACCTCCCGCAGCCGTCGCCGTTCCTCACGACCGGGTGTGAGATACCCGGCCTGCCACCGGGCGGGATCGGGCTGGGCACCACCGCCGCACCGGCGCGCCCGGCCTGGGATGCACTGAGACGCTCGGAACTGGCCAAGGGCTGGATCTGATCAGCGCCGCATCATGTCGTTGGTGCGGTACCGGCCGTGGTCGATCCAGTAGCCGGACCGGAAGTGGAAGGACAACCGGTCCACGACACGCTGTCCCGCAATGCGGGCGGGAACGTTGCGGCCAGTGGCCACGTCGTAGCTTCCGGCGCTGATGTTGTGCACGTCCGCCGAGTCGTCGAACCGGTTCGCGAGCAGGCGGTGCAACGCCACCCGCTCGGTTGACGCACGACCGGCCATCCGGCCGAGCAGGTAGTAGTCGAACCAGGCGAGCGTGTAGTACAGCGCGACCTCGGCGCCGTAGCGGCTCCCGGTACCGGGGAGGAACTGGGTGTAGTCGAGATGGGTGCCGGCCCGAAGGGCGATCTTCATCGTGTCGACGCCAGCCGCCCGCATCCGGGTGAAATCCTGATCCTTGTTTCCCGGGCCGTGATACCGCGGCGGCGAAAGGTACGGCTGGCTGATGCACACCGGCACCTGCTGGCACTGGTAGTCCGAGACCGTGAACAGGGTGGGGTGCCGCAGCGGCAGGTTCCTCGGCATCGGGCTCGACTTCGCGCGATCCCAGGAGACGACGGCGTCCACCCGCCGGTCGCGCTGCCCGGCCTCGATCGCCCCGACCGCGCCTCCGGAGTGGCCGGCGACGCCGACGTGGTGCCGGTCCAGCTCACGCCACACCGGGTTGTAGACCCCGTGCACCGGGTGGCTCGGGGTCGAGAAGAGGAAGTCGAGCGCCGCCTGGGTGTCCCCCGGGAAGGGCGCCGAGCCGGTGTTCTGCGTCGCCGGCACCTGGAACGTCAGCACGAGGTAGCCGCTCTCCGCGAGGGCTTCGTCGGCCCACAGGTAGTGCTCCATGGACGCTGCACCACCGTGTACGACGACGACCGCCGGATACGGCCCGCGCCGGTGCACCAGCCGGCGAGGCTCGTCGCGACAGGTGTTCGCCCCGCACGGCAGGAACAGGTCGGCAGGCAGTAGCCGGCCCGTCGGGTCGGGTAGCGCGGTCTGCCGGAACCGGAACCGATGGCCACGAAGCCGGCCCGGGTCGCGGAACGGGTCTTCCGGCGGGACGCCGCCGGACAGCGCGGACTGCCTGGCCGCGGAGGCGAGCGCGGCCGGATTCGACTCGACGTCGAAGAAGCGCTGCTCGCCGCACTGCGCTTCGTGGACCTCTCGTGCGGTCCATGCTGCGGTTCCTGGCTTCGCCTCCGGCGCGCGAGCGGCACAGTCATAGCCGGCGGGCGGCGCGGCGGCGAAGTCCGACCCGGCCAGCACCAGTGACATCGCACTGCCAGCAACCAGGACCATGCGGGCCGCTCGACGACGGACCCGACTTCGCACGCCGCTACCGTAAGCGCCATGTCATCAGGACGGGCGCAGGCTTGGCGCGACCGTGGCTCACACTTCTCGTGGGCGCCGGCCGATGGATCCGCCCCGCCGGTCGACATCTTTCATGTCGAAGGCGGCGACCCGGCCAAGCCCACCGTCCTGCTGGTCCACGGGTTTCCGACCTGCAGCGTCGACTGGTTCGACCTCGGGATCCTGCTCAGCGACCGCTTCCACGTGTGCGCGCTCGACTTCCCCGGGTACGGGTTCTCCGGCAAGCCGGCCGGTTGGGGATACGGCCTGGCCCGCGACGCCGAGCTGCTCGACCACTACCTGGCCGAGGTGCTCGGCAAGGACTCGGCCATCGTCATCGCGCACGACCGCGGAACGAGCGTGTCGCTGCTGCACACGATCAACGCCGCAGCCGGCCGCACCCGGACCACCGTCGACCATCTCGTGCTGACCAACGGCAACATCTACCTGCCGCTGTCCAACCTCACCGACTTCCAGCGGCTCGCCCTGGACCCGCAGACCTGGCCGACCGTGAAGGAGTTCATGACGCCCGCGATGCTCGCCGTCGGCGTCGGGACGCTCCTGTTCTCACCACCACGCGCGGCGGGCGATCCCGAGGTCGATGCGCTCGAGGCCACGTTCGCCCACAACGACGGCGTCCAGGTGCTCAACGAGACCATCCAGTACCTGGTCGAACGGGCGGACCGCGAGACCGAGTGGCTGGAAGACCTGGCCACGCTCGACACCCCCACAACCGTCATCTGGGGCATGAACGATCCCGTTGCACCGCCCCGCGTCGCGCTGCACACGTGGGATGCCTTCCTGATGTTCAAGCCTGGCCGCAACCGGATCTACCTCGTGCCCGATGCGAACCACTACGTGCAGAACGACCGTGCGGACGCCGTCGCGGCCGTCCTCGCTCACAGCCTCGACCCGCAGTCCGACGCCCATCCCGGACCGATCGCGCAGGACCCGGGCGCGCCGGTCCTCGTCGACAGCTCTCGGGAGCGGATGCCGAAAGGGACCGACGTTCTGACGAGCGCGCCGTGATCACCGCTGGTTCAGCGACCGCAGAGACATCAGGTGAGACGGGCGATGATCTCCTTGCCGTACTGCTCGAGCGTCTCGACCGCGTGCCCGACCGAGTCGCCGGGAACCCCGACACCGTTCCACGTCACACCGATCGCTGCGAGCTCCGCGAGACCGTCAAGGTGCGCGTCCGGGTCGAACGACGGCGTACCCGGTGCGCCGCCCGAATGAGTCATGAACGACACGTCGATCTCCGCCCGGTCGCGGCCGGCGCCGTCGACCCGCTGCCATAGGTCGTCGAGCAGCAGGCTGAGGTCCTCGGTCGTTTCCAGCACAGTCGTCTTCGCGGTCGCCGCGAGCGTTGCCGGCGCCGGGAACGGGTTCCACCCGTCGCCGAAGTCCGCCACCCGCTGGCGGGCGCGCGCGCCGTTGCCGCCGACCCAGATCGGCACGCGGGCCGGCTTCGGGTTCGCGGTCTGACCGACCGCGGAGAAGGTCGACCCCTCGAACACGAAGTTGTCCGTGGACCAGACGCCCTTCAGCGCCCGGACCGCCTCGTCGAACACGTCGTTGCGCGTGTCGAAGTCGACGCCGACGGCGCGGTACTCCGCCTTCATGTAGCCGACCGCCGTCGACAGGGTGAACCGGCCGCCGGACAGCGCGTCGATGGTCGCGACCGCCTTCGCGACGATGAACGGGTTGCGATACGGCAGCACGACGATGTTGGGGATCAGCCGGATCCGCTCGGTGACCGCCGCGACGAACGCCAACGCCGCGAACGGGTCGAGCGCGTCATGCCCACCGGCCTTCAGCCATCGATCGGTGGGAGCCGGATGATCGGTGAACCCGATCCCGTCGAAGCCGGCGGCCTCGGCCGCCTGCGCGAAGCGGGTCAACGCGTCCTTCGTCACGAAGGCAGCGTCGTAAGGATGCTTGACCAGCGGATAGGTCACCCAGTACTTCATCTCGCGGGCCCCCTAGTGCGCCTCATCGCCCGGCCCCAGCATGTACTCCCCCGTCTCGGGATGGTGGTACCAGCCGCCGGCTGCATGAGTCCCGCCGTCGACGTGGATCGTCTGGCCGGTCACGTATGACGAAAGGCCCCCGGCGAGGAACACCGCAGCGCCGGCCATCTCGTCGACATGGCCGGCGCGGCCCATCGGGACCATGTGCATCACGCGATCCAGCACGCCCGGCATCGCGACTGCCGCGAGCCCCTCGGTCAGTGTGAAGTCGGGCGCGAGCGCGTTGACCCGGATGCCGTGCGGCGCGAGCTCGAGCGCCGCCGTCTTGGTGAGGTTGATGACCCCTGCCTTGGCGGCGGCGTAAGCGGCGTACCCCGGCGCTGCGCGAGTGCCCTCGATCGAGGTCACGTTGATGATGCTGCCGCCGACCTGCGCCCGAACCATCGCCTTCGCCACCCGCTGCGTGCACAGGAGCACGTGGCGCAGGTTCGCCTTGTACAGCGCGTCCCAACCGTTCTCGGTCGTCTCGAGAAGCGACGACGAGAACACGCCGCCCGCGTTGTTCACGAGGACCGACGGCGTCCCGAGCCGTTCCGCCGTCTCCGCCAACGCCGCGTCGACCGCTGCGGTGTCCCGGACGTCGGTCGGGATGCCGATGCCACCGACCTCGGCGGCGGCCGCCGCGCAGGTCTGCGGGTCGCGTTCCCAGATCGCCACCGCGGCGCCGAACCCGGCCAACCCGGCCGCGATCCCGCGCCCGATGCCGGAGCCGGCCCCGGTGACGACGGCAACCCGCCCGTCGAGCCGTACGGCGTCGGGCTGGATCGGCATGGCGGGCACCGTAACGTACGGCGCCTACCCGGTCAGTGGCGCAGCGCGTGCAACGCGTGGTCGAGATGCGGGTGCCGGCAGTGCCAGCACAGCTCGCTCTCGTTGGCCGGGGTCAGCTTCAGGTGGCCGCAGCCGGCGTGCCGCGTGGCCGCGCGAGAGGTCACAGCGCTCAGCAAGCCGAGCCACTCCATGTAGACCGCGACCAGGAAGAGCACCAGGGCCAAGGCGATGATCACTCCGAGCAAGGGATCCATCCGCAGTCGCCTCCTCTAGCGCAGCCCCTCCCCCCGAGGACGTCCTGCATCAGTGATACATGCATAATGCACGTATGTCCATGCCCGCCACGCCCCGAGCAGCCCCCTAGGTGGCGACGAAGGCGGCTGCCAGCCGCGACGAGCTCACGGACGCGGTGCTCGGCGTGAGCCGCGCGCTGGTCGGCATCGCGCTGCGTTCGGTCATCGAGGTCAAGCCGGACATCACGCTCGTACAGTTCCGCGCCCTGGCGACGCTGTCCGACCACGGCAGCCAGCGGGTCGCCGACCTCGCCGGCCTGCTCGGGGTGAACAGCTCCACCGCGACGCGGATGGCTTCGCGACTTCGGCGCAAAGGTCTGATCAACCGGGTGGACGACCCGACCGACCGGCGCGCCACCCGCCTCGAGATCACCCCGGCGGGGCAGCGGGTCGTCCACGACGTCACCGCGCGCCGCCAGACGGTGATCGGGCAGATCGCTCGCCGGATCCCGGACGACCAGCGCGAAGCACTCGTCGGTTCGATGCGCGCATTCACGGATGCGGCCGGGGACGGACCCGACCAGGATTGGACCCCGGGGTGGACCAGCTAGACCCATCGCCCGACCCGCTCGACCCCGCCGCATCCGAAGTCCGTGACCTGAACCATCTCGGCGACTTCAGTGCGACGCCGCGGCTGCTGCTGATCGCGGGTCTCGCTCTTCCGATCGGCGCAGTGAGCGCCTGCGTCTCGTGGGGCCTGCTCCGGCTGATCGGCCTGATCACGAACGGGGTGTTCTACCACCGGGTCGCCACGCCGCTCGTCGCGCCGGACGGCCACCACCACAACCCCGCCTTGATCCTGCTCGCGCCCGTAGCGGGCGGGTTGGTCATCGGGCTGATGGCCCGCTACGGCTCGGAGCGCATCCGCGGCCACGGCATGCCCGAGACGATCGAGGCGATCCTGATCGGTGGCAGCAAGATCCAGCCCCGGGTCGCCGTCCTCAAGCCGTTGTCGTCCGCGGTCGCGATCGGCACCGGTGGTCCGTTCGGCGCGGAAGGGCCGATCATCGCCACCGGCGGCGCCGTCGGCTCGCTGTTCGCACAGTTCCTTCACCTCACCGCCGACGAGCGGAAGACCTTGCTCGTCGCCGGTGCCGTTGCCGGCATGGCGGCAACCTTCAACACCCCGCTCGCCGCCGTGCTGCTCGCGGTCGAGCTGCTGCTGTTCGAGTGGCGGCCACGCAGCTACGTGCCGGTCGCTGCCGCGGTCGCGGTGGCAACCGCGCTGCGGCGGCCCCTCCTCGGCAGCGGCCTGCTCTTTCCGTCGACCGCATCGCTGCACATCACCGCATCGACCTATCTGCTGTGCGTCGTCTCGGGGATCGGATCGGCACTGCTCGCGGTGATCGCGACAGTGTTGGTCTACGCCTCCGAGGACGGCTTCCGGCGATTGCCGATCCACTGGATGTGGTGGCCGGCGATCGGGGGTCTGATCATCGGCATCGGCGGCGTTCTGGTCCCTCAGACCTTGGGAGTGGGCTACGACGTCATCGACGCCGAGCTGACCGGCTCGATCGGCCTGGGCCTGGTCGGCGGCATCCTCGTCGTGAAGACGCTGATCTGGTCGCTGTCGCTCGGTTCCGGCACCTCGGGCGGTGTGCTGGCGCCGATGTTCATGATCGGCGGAGCGCTCGGCACCCTCGAGACGGCAATCTTTCCGCACGTCGGCGCCGGCTTCTGGCCGCTCGTTGCCCTCGCCGGCGTACTCGGCGGCGTGATGCGCTCGCCGTTCACCGGCGTGGTGTTCGCCGTCGAGCTGACCGGCCGCTTCGACGCGATCCTTCCGCTCCTGATCGGTGCGTCGGTCGCCTTCGGGGTCTCGGTGCTCGTGCTGAAGCGGTCCGTGCTGACCGAGAAGATCGCCCGCCGCGGGTACCACCTCTCGCGCGAGTACGACGTCGA
>CAZEAM010000205.1:0-4437 GCA_964510285.1 uncultured Frankiaceae bacterium
CTCTCGCGTCATGCTCCGCCGCCACCGCGCCACCCGCCCGCGTGCAGGTCCCGCAGCAGGCGCCTCCCGCTCACGTGCAGAGCACCCAGCTGTCCAACGCGCCCGAATACGACTTCGACGCGCACGGGGTCGCCCGGGTGAGCTTGAAGCAGCTCGGCAAGAGCTGGCACCATGGCTGCCCGGTGCCGCCCCGCGACCTGCGCGCGCTGCAGGTGCGGTTCTGGGGATTCGACCGGTCGCGTCACACCGGCGTGGTGATCGTCAACCGGACGGCGCTGCACGCGGTCCGGGTCGCCTTCCGGGCCATCCGCCACGCGCACTTCCCGATTCGCCGGGTCCGTCCGGTCGCGGAGTACGGCGCCAGCGACAACAAGTCGATGGCCCACGACAACACGTCCGCGTTCAACTGCCGGTACGCCGTGGCGAACGGCCCGAAGTCGTGGTCGGCCCACGCCTACGGCAGCGCGGTCGACATCGACCCGCGGGAGAATCCCTACCGCCTCAACGGCAAGATCCTTCCGCCGTCCGGGGCGAAGTACGCCGACCGCTCGAAGCACCGCCGGGGCATGATCTTCGCGGGTGGTCCGGTGGTGCGGGCGTTCGACGCGGTCGGGTGGGGATGGGGCGGCCGGTGGAGCTCCACGCCGGACTACCAGCACTTCTCGGCCAGCGGACGGTGACCCGCCGGGTGCCGGGCTCAGCGGATCTGGACCGTGGTCCCGTCGTGCACCCATCCGAACAGCTGGCGCAGCGCGTGCAGCGGGACGTGGACGCACCCGAGCGAGCCTTCGGCGCGGTAGCGGCTGCTGCCGAACGGCATGGCCTGCCACGGAGCGTCGTGGAAGCCCCAGACGTTGTTCCGGAACGGAATCCAGTAGCGGACGTGGACCGCGTGCCCGTTGGAGGGGCGCAGCGTGGTGTTCGAGACTCGCGCCTCCACGCTGAACGTGCCGCGCGGCGTCGCGTCGCCGGGCGAGGCCCGGCCGGTGGTCACCGGCGTGCTCAGCACCGTGCGGGATCCCGAGCACGCCCAGGCGTGCTGGTGCTTGATGCTGACCGTGACCAGTTGTTCCCGGTGGTTGTGCCGGCACGGCGACAGCGGCCGGCTCACCACTGCTTCGCTGACCCGCGCCGGAGTGCTGCGGAAGGGCGCGAGTGGGCCGGCCAGCAACGCGGCGAGCGAGCGCCCGGCCGCGTCGTGCACGGTCGGGTTTGTCCGCGTCGCAGGCTGCAGCGGGCCGCGGCAGACGGCGGTCAGGGTGCCGACCGCGAGCGTCACGGCAACGGCGGCGGCGATCGTGCGGATGGTGTGCGCTGGGGTCACACCCTCTCTTAACGAGTCAAGGCGGGGTTTGGTTGTCAGCCCGCCGTCGGTTGTGGCTCCCCGGTGGTGTGCCAGACGCAGTGGGCGTAGCTCTTGTTGTCACAGGTCGCCACGGCGTTCCCAATGTAGTTCTGGGACTGGCCGGATGCCTCGGTCCTGGTCAGGCGGATCAGGCAGGTGTACTCCTGGGTGTCGCCCTTCTCGACGCAGTCGACGCTGGTGATCTTCACCGTCGCGCCCGGGTCGGTCTGGCTGAGGTTCGCCTGGAACTGCTGTTGGCCGTCGGTCTCGATCGCCTTCTCCAGGCCGTTGGAGTGATCCCCGCCGGTGCCGACGATGGCGCCGATCACGATGAGCACCACCACGATCGCGACCGGGATGAGGAAGATCTTGCGCTTGTACCAGGGGGTCTTGCCGGCCGACGGGTCGCCCATGCCCGGCGCCATCGGGACCGACCAGGCCGGGGCACCTGCCGGGGCCGGCGCAACGGAGCCCGGGGCGGCCGGCGCCCCAGCCGCAGCGGCACCTGAGGGGGCCGTGTGCCCGGTCCAGGCGTTGCCGTCCCAGTACCGCTGCTGCGTCGCGTCCTGCGGGTCCGGATACCAACCGGCCGGTGGCTGTGCCTGCGTCATGGTCTTCCCCCTCGATCCTTCGCCGGACAGTACTACCCGAGTCGGAGCAGGTCAGGATCCGCCGGATCGCGAATAGCCTGTGCGAGTTCGAGGTCGGCGTCGCAAGGAGTGCCCGATGGGTCGTCATCGACTGCTCGCAGCCGCATCGGTTGCGGTGATCCTGGCCGGGACGGGCACGTTGGTGGCCCGGTCCGGTGAGAGCGAGGGTCACGCTCCAGCCATCGGCATCCCGAGCAGCGAGTTCTGGGCGCATCGGCTCTACCCGAGCCGCACGCTCGACGAGGAGGCGCGCGAGCACGCCGGCGAAGGCGAAGAAGCGGAGGAAGAGGAGTCGGGATTCGACGAGGGCATCGCGCTCAAGCCGGTCTCGAACGTCCTGTACCAGGGCAACACCGACGAACGCTTCCTCAAGCTGACCCGCCAGGCTGCGGCTCTGCCCCACACCGCCGGCAAGTGGCACAACATGGGCCCGTTCGACGGCGTGAAGTCCATCCTCGGCACGGGCAGTGGCGCCGAGATGCTCGGCGACGTCGGCGGGATCGGGACGGCCATGGAGGTCGACCCGAACGACCGATCCGGCAACACGGTCTACCTCGGCACCATCGGTGGCCTCTACAAGACGACCAACGGCGGCCGGACCGTGCACAACATCACCGAGGGCAAGGTGGCCCGCGAGTCGGTAGGCGCGATCGCGGTGGATCCGCACAACCCGAAGCTGCTCTACCTAGGCACCGGCGTCTCGGTCTTCACGCTGTCCGACGACGCGGCCGGCGTCGGTGTGTACGTGTCACGCGACGGTGGCAAGACATGGCACCGCCCGAAGCGCAACGTCCACGGCTATGGGGTCAACGCGGTGAGCGTCAACCCGAGCAACGGCGACGTCCTCGTCGGGACGACGTACGGTCTTTGGCGCTCGACCGACCGGGGACACAGCTTCCATCGGGTCCACCTGCCGACCCACGCGCGATACGGGTTGGGCAACTGGCTCGCGTCGATCGCGGTCAACCCGTTCGACCCGCGCGAGGTCACCGTCGACGTCGGCTACGCGTTCGGCAAGAAGGCCTACGACGGCAAGGTGCTGGCGCCCGGCAACGGTCTGTACCGCTCGACCAACTACGGCCGCACGTTCAGCTACCTCGCCAGCAACAGCCAGCTCAAGCAGCCGCTTTCGTCGAAGGACCCGCTGGGCCGGATCAGCCTGTCCTACAGCCCGGTCCAGAGCGGCGGGCGGGGCGTCTTGTGGGCGCTGGTGCAGGACGCCGGTCTGGCCAACGGTGATCACCTCATCGTCGACAACCCCGTGCTGCCCGTCGCCGTCGACGGCAACACCGAGCTCAACGGCCTGTACCGCTCGAACGACGACGGCAAGACCTGGGCGCTTCAGGCGGACGCGCAGACCCTGACCGCAACGTTGGGTGCCGCGACCGGGCTCGTGGGCTACCCGCTGAGCTACGCCGCCGGTGTGCAGGCGTCGTACAACAACTGGGTGCTCGCCGACGGCAAGGACCCGAACCGCGTGTACATCGGTCTCGAGGAGGCCTACACCGGCGAGTACCACGGTCCGACGAGCACCAACATCCCGCTCGCGACGACGTGGACGGCGGTCGAGAAGTACGCCAACGTGTGCGGCTTCCTCACCTACTTCAACACGATCCCGAACAGCAACGGCATCGCGTGCCCGTCCATCCTTCCCGAGTACGGCAAGGGCACCACCCACCCCGACCAGCACAGTGCCGCGATCGCGGTGACGCCGCACGGCGAGCGTTTCTACAGCGGCAACGACGGAGGCTGGTGGGTGCAGGACGCGCATACGGTCACCGACACCACCGGGATCGCCTACCAGGGCTTCGACAACTCCACGTGGAAGTCGCTGAACGCTCCGGCCACCGTGCTGCCCTGGGACGTCACGATGCTGCAGGACGGGACCTATCTGCTCGCGCTGCAGGACAACGGCGTGGCGCACGTCCGGAAGGACGGAACCGCCTACCAGGTGTGCGGTGGCGACGGGGTGTACGTCTTCCCGGGTCC
This sequence comes from uncultured Frankiaceae bacterium, assembly GCA_964510285.1. Classification (GTDB taxonomy): domain Bacteria; phylum Actinomycetota; class Actinomycetes; order JAFAQI01; family JAFAQI01; genus DASZTV01. The sequence continues at coordinate 3,985 of CAZEAM010000205.1, forward strand.
GAACCCGCACTCGTACTACTGCGGGATCGACGGTCAGACCATCCTCGGGACGGTGGATGACTTCAAGCACACGATCAACCTCACGCCGCAGCTCAACGCGACCGGCGCGACCTTCCTCTCGCCCTGGTGGGTGGACCGCACCAACCCCAACCACCTGATCGCAGCGGCCGGCAACGTCGACGAGACCACTGCCGGCATGGCGAGCAACACCTACGACCCCACGCAAGAGGAGCTGCTCGACTCGACCTGGAAGACCGTCTTCACTCCCGGCAAGGCGCCGAACGGGCCCTGGGACTCCACGGCGGTCACCACCCAGGGCAAGGTGTCGTACGTCGCGTTCTGTTCCCTGTGCCGCCCCTCGCTGGCGACCGGGTCGGCGTCGACCCCCAAGAAGGTGGTCACCAAGATCGCCACCAACCAGAAGCCCGGCTGCGTATCTGCGGTTGCGAGCCT
>CAZEAM010000206.1:0-1695 GCA_964510285.1 uncultured Frankiaceae bacterium
AACGCCTTCTTGGTGGCGAGTGCCTCCGCGCCCACGACGAGCGCCGAGTCGAGCTCGCCGCGCTGCATGGCCTCGGCGGCCTGCGACACGAGCACCTGCGGGACCGTCCCGCCGATCCCGGAGTACAGCGTGTGCTGCGGGCTGGCGCCGAGCCGCTCGGCGAGGCGGCCGGCCGGGTCGTCGTACGGCCAGCTCTGGCAGTACACGACCTGGATGGAGTCGAGTGACGCGAGCAGGTCGGGCGCGCCGGCATCGTCGGCCGCGGCGCGCGCGACCTGCTCCCAGGACTCGAGCGGTTCGGGGGCCGGGCCGGGTGGGCGCACGGTGTGCTGCGCGACTCCGACGACACACAGGTCGCGACGACCGCTCACGGGGTTGCTCCTGTCGTTGCGGGCAAGGCCTTGATGCCGTGGAAGAACGCCGACCGTAGCCGCGTCGGCTGCGCGGTGGTCGTGAGATTCGGGGCTCGGGTGTAGAGCTCGTCGAGGAGGACCGCGATCTCCAGCTTCGCCAGCTGTGCCCCCAGACAGAAATGCGTGCCGAGGCCACCGAACGCGACGTGCGGCCCGGGCACGCGGCTGAGGTCGAGACGCTCCGGCGCATCGAAGACCCGCTCGTCCCGGTTGGCGGACAGGTAGTGCATGACGACCCAGTCTCCCGCTGCGATGCGCTGCCCAGCGATCTCGGTGTCCACGATCGCCGTTCGGCGGAAGTGCAGGACCGGCGTCGACCACCGCAGCAGCTCGTCGACCACGGCCGACGAGGTGCCGCCTGGGCTGCTCAGCCGGGCGCGCTGTTCAGGGCGATGCGACAGCGCGTCGATCGAGTGGCTGAGCGTGTTGCGGGTCGTCTCGTTGCCGGCGACGGCAAGCAGGAGGAAGAACTCGTTCAGCTGGGCGTCGGTCAGTGCTTTCCCGTCGACCTGCGCGGCGAGCAGGGCGCCGAGGATGTCGTTGCGCGGCTCGGACCTGCGCCGCTCGGCGACGAGCTCGTGGCAGTACGCGAACATCGCCGTGCCTGCCTCCGCCAACGCGGTCGGCGTCGGCGCATAGTCGGGGTCCTCGATGCCGAGGCTGCCGATCGCGTTGCTCCAGTCGAAGATCTTCAACCGGTCTTCCTGCGGCACGCCGAGGATCTCGGCGATCACCTGGAGCGACATCTCGGCGCTGACCTCACGCACGACGTCGAACTCGCCGAGGTCGACCACCCGATCCACGATCCCGCGCGCGGTGCGCCGCAGCCGGCCTTCGAGCGTCGCGACGTTGCGCGCGGTGAACGCCTGGTTCACCAGGCTGCGGATCGCCGTGTGTCGCGGCGGGTCGAGGCTGGGCAGCATCGCCGAGTCCGGGCCCGCGGTCACCGGGACGAACGTGTTACCGGTCGACGAGCTGAACGTCGCGTCGTCGCGGCTGACCCGGATCACGTCGTCGTGGCGGGTGAGCAGCCAGATCGGCGGTAGTCCGTGAAGCTCGATGCGATGCACGGGCGCGTCAGCCCGTAGCCGCGCGAGCATGTCGTACGGCGCACCGGACGTCCAGACGTCCGGGTCGAAGACAGCCGCGGCGTCCGCGTCGATGCTCATGCGGTTGCGCCGATCAGGCGGGCGAGATGACGGGGCTGCGGAACGTCAGCCGTCCACGAGGCGGGATGCCCGGCCTGCGCCATCACGGCGCCGATCCGCAGCACGATGGCGCC
>CAZEAM010000207.1:0-2170 GCA_964510285.1 uncultured Frankiaceae bacterium
GATGATCACGTTGGTGGAGCGCAGGGCGGCGCGGGCCAGCCGCTGGTTGGCGGCCGCGAGCACCTCCGGCGCCGTCATCGTCGTAGCCGGGTCGACGGAGGTGCCCACCAAGAGCCGGCGCAGCATGCGGCGAGCGCGGAACAACAGGTGCTTCACCGACTCCTCGGGGATGCCGAGCTCCTCGGCGATCACCGGAAGCGGCTTCTCCTCGATCTCGCGCTTGATCAGCGCCTCGCGATGCAGCGGCGTCAGCAGCGACAGCGCCTCGCGGATGATCGCGGCGTCCTCGGCCTGGACGACCGGATCAGTCGGCTCCTCCTCGGCAAGGAGGTAGTCCGTGGATCCCAGATCGAGGTCCACGGTCGCCGGCCGGCGCTTGGCCACGCGGTAGCGGTCGATGCAGAGGTTGGTCAGCACTCGACGGGCGAACGCGAGCGCCTGGCCTTCGGTCTCGACCTCCGGCATCGCGAGGAAGAGCTTGAGGAACGTCTCTTGGACGACGTCGTCGATGTCGTGCGGATCGGACAGGAAGCGACGGGCGTGAACGATCAGCGCGCCACGGTGCCGAACATAGAGGCCGCCGAAGTCGGTAAGTGCGTGCAGCTTGCGATCGGCCCCGGCATGGTCCGGCGTTCCGAGAATCGCCTCGTCCACAGCTTGCGCAATGTCATCAAGATGCGTCTCGGCGGCGCCGATACTTGGCGGAGTAGTCGTCCGGGGAGTGGGGACCCCTGAAAGCGATAGCGCCGCAGTACGACGATCGTCGTCGCATCCTGCGGTCAACAGTCCACCCTTCCGATCCCCCAGCCCCCGCGTGTGTTGCGCCTTGCCTGGTCGATCCGTCCTGCCCGGCGGCAGCCTAGCGCCGGTTAACGACCGTGCCTACTCTTATGACCAGAAACCGAACTTCCGGTAAACAAGCGGGCTTACATATCCGACTCGGTCGCAGACGGGTCTTCCACCCCTAACTGACGCCGTACAGCGGCGTCGGTCGTCCGGTTGTTACAAGATTTTCTTTTACCGTTCCCCCTGAGCCACCTCGCTAGGGTCGAAAGACCTGTCGCGATTGCTCGTCAGTAGTGAATATCGACACCAATAGGGACGAAATGGGCGATAACGCGACATCCGACGCGGTGCGGTACAACGTTTCGAACGGTATTGCGACGATCACGTTGAACCGGCCCAACGCTCGCAACTCCCTCACCGTCCCGGCCAAGCTGGAGCTGCGCGCTGCATTCGAGCGCGCCAGGGACGACGAGGCGGTGCGGGCCGTCGTTCTCACCGGTGCCGGCCGGGCGTTCTGCGCCGGGCAGGACCTCCGGGAGCACACCGACGGCCTGGCCGCCGGAGACGTCGAGCTGTCGACCGTGACCGACCACTACAACCCGCTCGTCGAGGCGATCGCCGGACTGCCCAAGCCTGTCATCGCGGCAGTCAACGGCGTCGCGGCGGGAGCTGGAGCGTCGCTGGCCTTCGCGTGCGACCTGCGGATCGCCGCGGACGACGCCTCCTTTCTGATGGCGTTCGCGAAGGTCGGCCTCGGCCCGGACAGCGGAGCGTCTTGGACCCTGCCCAGGCTGATCGGCCACGGCCGGGCTGCCGCGATGCTGATGCTCGCCGAGCCGGTGGCGGCGGCCCAGGCACTCGAGATGGGCCTGGTCAGCGCCGTCGTCCCGGCGGCGGAGCTGCTCGACACGGCAACCGGTCTCGCGCAGCGGCTGGCCGCCGGTCCCACGGCGGCATACGCCGCGATCAAGCAGACGCTGGCATTCGCGGCCTCCCACACGCTCGGCGAGAGCCTCGCGAACGAGGCGGTCGAACAAGCTCGCTGCGGCAAGACCGAGGATCACGGCAACGCCGTGACCGCCTTCCTCGAGAAGCGCCCAGCCAGCTTCACCGGCCGCTAGGACCTCACCCTCAACGCGAGGTACAGCCTGCTAGGTGGTCATTGACCAGACCGGTCGCCTGCATCAGGGCGTACGCGGTCGTCGGCCCGACGAAGCGCACCCCGTGCGCTCGCAACGCCTTGGCCAGCGCGGTCGACTCGGGCGTCCTGGCCGGAAGGTCCTCCAGCACCCGAGGCGCCCGCCGCCGGCCGACCGGCGCGAAACCCTGCACGAAGGCCAGTAAGCCGCCGGGCAGGTCGCCGACCACCCGGGCGTTGCCGATC
>CAZEAM010000208.1:0-20395 GCA_964510285.1 uncultured Frankiaceae bacterium
GTGACTACGAGATCGACGACCTTCGTGAGCACTACGACGCACTGGTGAGCGCCCTCGCCCGGCTGGCCGGCACGCATCGCGCGGGCCGCTTCCCCGCCCACGTCATGGCGGGCTTCGAGCGCCGGCCACGCAAGCCGTCAGGTCGGCGTCCGGCACCGGTCACGCCGGAGCAGGTGACCGGGTGGGTCGAGCGATACGCCGACTTCGCGGCGCGGGCTCCGCAGCTGCTTCCCGCCTCGATCCGCTCCGAGTCCTTCCTTGCCGAGCTTCGTACGCAGGCGCCACGTTCGGTAGAGCTGGCAACTGCGTTGCGCGCCGCGCAGCAAGACGCGCCGAACCTCATCGCGTTCTGCCATTGGAACGCGAACATCGACAACGCCTGGTTCTGGCGAGACGGCGACGGAGACCTCGCCTGCGGCCTCATGGACTGGGGCAACGTCGGCGAGATCAACCTCGTCACTGCGCTGGCAAGCGCCCTCATCTTCACCGAGCCGGACTTCCTCGTCGCCAACATCGGTCACTTCCTCGACCGGTTCGCGCGCGTGTTCACCGAAGCCGGTGGCGGCCCGCTCGACGCTGCGGTGCTCGAGCATCAGTTCGCGCTGCACGTCGTCGCCGGCGGGCTGCAGTGGCCGCTCGGCGCGGTGCCGAGGCTCGAGCGGCACGTCGGCGATCTGGACGGTCTGGAGGATCGCTTCGACCCGCGGATCGCGGACGACGAGTTCGCGCGCACTCAGTTGCACCTGCTCACCGCGTACCTGATGCTGTGGCAAGCCTTCGACGCCCGACGCGTCATCGACGAAGCGGAAGCGTTGGGGTAGCAGAGCAGGCGGTCGGCCGACAGCGGCCTCCGAGGTGCGACAGGCAGCACGGCCTTCGCGGCTGCGGTATACCTCTCGGCATGTTCGGACGATCTCGTCGCGTGCGGCTGGCAGGACTGTTGGCGGGTGCGCTCGCCGTGTCGGGTGCCGGAATGGCGACGGCGAGCCCGTCGCACGCGCCACGCGAGTTGAACGCAAGTCAGCTGCTGGCCGGCGGTGTGGTGGCGACCGACTGCACCGGGGCCGTGGGCAACCCCAACCCCAAGACCGACCTCGTCGCGTGGGAGGCGAGAGACCGGCAGAACGAACTGTGCTCGACACAGCGGCTGACCGACGAGCTCGCCAATCCCGCGTTCGTCGCGATGTCCGCGATGGAGGTGGCAGGGAGCAATCCCAACGAGATCTTCGGCGACGTCACCGACCCCAGGCTGCGCAGCTGGGGCTCGGTGTTCGTTGCGGGTGGTGACCCGTTTCGGGTCCCGACTCGGTGGGTCGCCTTGGGGCGCGGCCAGTTCCAGCAGTTCCACTACATCTCGACCGACGGTGCGGAGATCGACGCCGAGCTGTTCAGCCCGAATCCGCATCCGGGCAGGCGCTACCCGATCGTCACCTTCACGCCTGGCTTGCAGGAGTCGAAGGAGCAGGCCTGGTGGTACGGGGAGGGCCTCGCCGAGGCCGGCTACGTGGTCCTGATCATGGATCCGCAGGCCCAGGGTGACTCAGAGGTCACCTCCCACGACACCGACCCGTCGAAGAAGTGCGGCATCGTGTGCAACGTCCCGACCAACGACAAGCCGGAGACACACGCCGCGATCGACTTCGCGGTGTCGACACCACGTCATCCCGACAAGTACGACGTGGGCCGCAACGGCGAGCACGCATTGCCGTACAACCCGCTGTGGCAAGAGGTGAATCGCTCCGAGGTCGGCATCGCCGGCCACTCCCTCGGAGCCTCGGCAGTCACCCCGATCGGGCAGCAGGACCCGCGAGTCAAAGCGGTCATCTCCTACGACAACATCGATCTGTCGCTGCCGTCGTGGCTGCTGCCGAAGATCCACGCCCCGGCGTTGTACTTCGGCACCGACTACAAGTTCCCGGAGTTCGCGACCCCGCGGCTCCCCGGTGCGTTCGAGAACCCGGAGCAGCACTGGCCCGCGTTCGACCAGATGCGCAAGGCCGGCGTCGACTCGATGGTCATCACACCGCGGGCAAGCACCCACTACGAGTGGGACCAGCAGTCTTCGGTCGGTGCACTGCCGGCCTCTCGCTACGGGCAGCTGGTCTCGCTTTACTACTCGCAGGCGTGGTTCGACTACTACCTCAAGCACGAGCAATCAGGCCTGCGACGGCTCACCGCCCTGCGTTTCGACGGATCTGCCGACGCGCATTCCATCGGCGGCGGCACCTACAGTCCTGCCGCCGCCGCGAAGGACCCGACGAATCTCGTCTCGGGCAACGTGCCCTATCGGATCGATGGCCTGTGCGTCGCCGACCTGCTGTCGTTCTACAACGCCTCCGCGTACTGGCTGGACCACGGCCGGGTGCAATCGATGAACATGCGAAACCGCGGGTGTGAGGAGCGCCCTGCGGCTGCGGGGTAGGCGCCGCCCTCGTCGCCTTTACCAGCGTTGACGCCGATTAGCCGGAAAGATAGAACAAGGTTCTACTTCGACGGAGGAGGGCGTCCGGTGGGGACGACCGGCGCGCTGACGGGCATCGCTCGTGCGGGCTGATCGGTCAGTACGACGCAGCGGCGTGCTGACACTCGCGGTCGCCGTGGTGGTCGGTCTCGCGGTCTGCGGCGTCGCGATTCCGTCGTCGAGCGCGGCCAGCGTGGCGCAAGCCGTGTCATTGCCTCGGGCCAGCGGCGCGGGTCTCGAACGCCCGCGGACGGGACTGCCCCCCGGGGCCGCCCGGGCGGCACACGACCGTGAGCCGCGATTGCCGACGCCCAAGCCCTGGCCGTTCCCAGACCGCTTCTCGCGGACGTCGGGCACGGGGCGGTTGGCCGGCGGGGCGCTCGAGTGGACCGACTGGGTGTACGACGACTACGGGGCGAGCGAAACGTCGGCGCTGCCGCTGAACACCGAGACGCTTGCCGCCGATCCGTTGTCACCGGCGAAGGGCAGCTTCGTCTACCCCGCGGGTGCAGCGGCAGGCGACGGCGCGGACATCTTCCGGGCCGCGATCGGGCTGACCCGAAAGGCCAGCTACTGGCGGATCGACTGGAACACGCTGGTTTCTCCGCGCGTGCCGATCGCGGAGTGGACCTTCGACACCGACGACGACGCCTCGACCGGCTCGGCGCGGTGGCCGGCCGCGGCGAACCTGACCTCACCGGGCATCGATCGTGCGCTGGTCGTGTCCGCGACCGGCGCGTGGCTGGAGAACCCGACGACCGGCGCCGTGATCGCACGGTTCGCCACTCACGTGGATCCGAAGGCTCGGTCGTTCATCGTCGTCGTGCCGCGTCACGTGCTGGCGGTCTCGGGACGTTGGCGAGTCCGGTTGGCGGCCGGGCTCGCCGCCCCGTCCGGACGCACGTTCGCCGTACCGACACTCGCGGGTGCGCTTCCGGCCCCCGCCACCGCGGCGCGTGCGTACAACGTCACTTTCCGCGCGCGGCGACAGGAGCCGGCCCAGTACGTCGCAACCTCGACAGCGGGGATCGACCAGGCGTTGGCCGCAGCGCAGAGTCTGCCGGGCTGGCTGCGGCAAGCACCTGCGGCGCTCCGCCATCTCGTCGATGACAACTTCTGGTCGGAGGCGCACCAGGCAGACGCGCTCGCCACCGGCGACGTCACGCCGTTCTCCCGCGTTGTCGACTGGCACCGCCTCGCCGCGCGAGTGACGACGCCCGCGCCGCGCGTGACCGGTTGGAGCGACCGCTGGTACGTCACCGACCTGCACCTCGGGCAAGGGGTGTCGGGCGCAGCCACGGCCAACCCCACCTTTCTCAGCCGGGTGCAGCCCTACGAGGTGTACGTCCCGAAGGGTTACTCGGCCGCGACGCCGCTGCCGCTGACGTGGCTGCTGCACTCCGCCGACGTCAACTACAACCAGTACCCGGTGATCAACCCGCGACTGTCGAGGCAGCTCTGTCAGGAGCGCGACTCGATCTGCGTCAGCCCCGAGGGCTTCGGAGGCGACGGGCTGTACGCCGGAGTCGCCGAGCACGACTTCTGGCAGGTCTGGGGCCAGGTCGCCCGCGAGTATCGCGTGCTGGCCGACCGGACGTTGATCACCGGCTACTCGATGGGCGGGCTTGCCAGCTTCGTACTGCCGAGCACGTACCCGTCGGTCTTCGCGGCGTCGATGCCGCTCGACGGCGGGTTCGACGACGGCTGTAGCAGCGCGCCGGCAGGGGCGGCGAACCTCGTCATCGCCGCCGCTCCGGACCGGTCGGCGAACCTGCACTGGGTGCCGCTGGTGATCAGCGACTCCTACACCGACGAGCTGTCGCCCTCGGTGAACAACCCCGAGCTGATCCAGCGGCTGAGCGCGGCGGCGGACCGGTTCACCTTCTTCTCCACCACCGCGCCGGAGCACGTGACCACCGACCTGCTCGACGGCTTCTCCTCGCAGGTCGCCGCCCTGCCGCACCGGCCGGTCGTCGACGCGCATCCGCGGACCGTCAGCTACACGTGGTGCAGCCAGTCGGTGAACCGCCGACTCGGTCTCGGGCCGACTCGGGTGTACTGGCTGTCCGGCCTGCGGCAACGGGTCACCCAGGGCAACGCGCTGTCGACCGTGCGCGCCACCGACGGCGCGATGGCCGGGCGTGCCGTGACGGAGCACGAGACCGGATCGGTCATCGCGCCCGCTGACGCGCCGCCGATGCAGGTCACCACCGGGAGCTGGCAGCTCGGCGCGCCGCTTCAACGGTCGCGTCGCCTGGAGATGACCTTGCGCAACGTCGGCCACGTCGCGGTGGACCTCGCCGCGGCACGGCTGCCGTCGGGCACCGCCTCGGTCACGACCGACGGAGCGACCCGGCTCGCCTTGACGCACCTGCGACCGGGAGAGCTCGTCCGGGTCGGCGGTCGCGCCCGCCACGCGAGCCGACGTGGGACGCTCACCGTCACGCTTGGGCGAGGGCGGACCCGGCTTCGCTGGTGACGGGTCGGCGGCTGCCCGCTGCGTGAGCGACAGCGCGGACCGCGACGACGACGGCTCGGGTACAACGGAGGAGTGAACGTCGCCCGCTGCCTGGTCACCCTCGCGCTGGGCGGCGTGGTGGTCGCGACCGCGCCGAGCGCTTTCGCCGCGCCCGTGACCACCGGGGCTGGCGGCGACGGGCCGACGATCACCGCGACCACGGTGAGCGCGTCCGGCGAGAGCCATGGTTGGTACCGGTCCGCGGTCACGGTGGTGTTCCACTGCACGCCCGGGTCCGCGCCACTGGCGACGGCGTGCCCGGGCCCGGCGTACCTCGACAACAGCGGCGCCGGGCAGTCCGCCACCGGCTCGGTGACCGACACGAACGGCATGACCGCGACGGCATCGATCACCGGGATCAACGTCGACCGCGAGCGGCCGACCGTCGCCGTTCACGGGATCCGGCCGCACGCGGTCTACGCCGCGGTACGCCGGCTCACCTGCCTCGCGCACGACCGCTACTCGGGAGTGCACACCTGCCGCATCGAGACGACGCGGGTCGAGCATCCGCGGCTGATCACGATTCGTTACGTCGCAGTGGCGACCGACTGGGCGGGCAACCGCAACAACGCGCACAGCTACTACAGCGTCAGGCGGACCGGCTGACCTCAGCCGGCGGCGGCGTCAGGACGCGAACAGCTCCCGGATGTCCGCAGCGGTCAGCGCACCGCTGGCTGCCGCGCCGCCGTCGACGACCTGGGCGAACAGGTCGCGCTTGCGCTCCTGGAGGGCGACGACCTTCTCCTCGATCGTGTCGGTGGCGACCAGTCGGTAGACCATGACCGGCTTGTCCTGCCCGATCCGGTGCGTCCGGTCGATCGCCTGCTCCTCGGCTGCCGGGTTCCACCACGGGTCGAGGACGAAGACGTAGTCGGCGGCGGTGAGGTTCAGCCCGAACCCGCCCGCCTTGAGGCTGATCAGGAACACCGGGGCGTCGCCTTCGGTGAACTCCGCGATCCGCGCGGCCCGGTCGCGGGTGCGGCCGTCGAGGTAGCAGTGGCCAAGGCCCTCCTCGGTGAGCCGGGTGCGGATCAACGACAGGAACCGGGTGAACTGGCTGAACACCAGGGCGCGATGACCCTCCGCGGCGATTTCGCGCAGCTGGTCGACGAGCGCGTCGATCTTGCTGGAGCGGACCTTGCCAGCGTGCTCCTCGTCGACCAGGGATGCGTCGAGGCTGAGCTGACGCAGCAGGGTCAGCGAACGCAGGATCGTCAGCCGGTTGCGGTCCATGTCCTCCACGAGGTGCATGACGCGCTGCCGCTCGCGGTTGAGATGCGTGTCGTAGATCCGCCGGTGCTGCGGGTTGAGCGTCACCTCGATGACCTGCTCGGTCTTCGGCGGCAGGTCCGCGGCGACATCTTCTTTGGTACGTCGCAACATCAGCGGGCGCACCCGCCGGCGCAGCGTGTCGAGCCGGTCGGCGGCGCCACCCCGCTCGATCGGGCGGCGGAACTCGTCGTTGAACCGCTGGGGGTTGGGGAACAGGCCGGGCGCGGTGATCGACAGCATCGACCACAGATCCATCAACGAGTTCTCCATCGGCGTACCGGTGATCGCCAGCTTGAACGGCGCCGACAGCCGGCGGGCGCACTGATACGTCTTCGCCTGGTGGTTCTTGACGAACTGCGCCTCGTCGAGGACCAGCCCGGACCAGCGGACCGACCGGAACGCGGCCTCATCGATCCGGAAGAGCGCGAACGACGTGATCACGACGTCGGCCCCTTCGGCGAGCTCTGCCACCGGGCGACCTCTGCGCCGCTCGGTCTCGGCGATGGTGCGCACGTCGAGGTCCGGCGCGAACCGCGCCGCCTGGCCGGCCCATCCCGCCATGACGCTGGTCGGAGTGACGACCAGCAACGGACCATGCTCTGCACCCAGGGTGCCGTTGGCCGCGGCGCGCACCGCCATGGCGAGGGTCTGGACCGTCTTGCCCAGACCCATGTCGTCGGCGAGCACGCCTCCCAGCTGCAGGTCCCACAGCAGGCTGAGCCACTGATAGCCCTCGAGCTGGTAGGGGCGAAGCACCGCACGCAAGCCGGGCGGTGGCTCGGGGCAGGGAAGGTCGCGCAGGGCGAGCAGCGCCCCGGCCGAGCGCTGCCACCGTTCGCTTTGCTGCGTGACCACGCCGAGGCTGACCAGCTCGTCCCAGAACCCGGCTTGGATCGGGGTCAGCCGCAGGCCGGACCCCGGCCGGTCCTGCAACGTCTTGGCCTCCTCGATCAGCTCACGGAGGCGGACCAGCTCGGGACGGTCGAGCCGGAACCAGGTGCCGCTGTCGAGAAGCAGCCGGTCCTCGCCGAGCGACATCGCGGTGAACAGCGGCGCGAACGGCACGTTCTGGCCGTCGACCGAGACGGCGATGTCGAGGTCGAACCAGTCCGGGTCGTCGGCCTCGCCGTCGCGGATCGCGACGGTCACGAGCGGCGGAGCCGCGGCCTCGCCGTACGCCGCCGAGTCGCCGCTGGTGGTGAGCTCGACGTCGCCGTCGGCGGCCAGCTTCGGGATGACCCGCTCGACGAGCTCGGCGGTCTGCAGCCCGTGGACGGTGACGAAGGGGGTCAGCCGCGGCCCATCCGGCGAGTGCGTCCGCAGTCCGGGCAGCAGGTCCAGGACGTCGTAGCGCGCGGCGAGCAGATGCTCGGCGCCGATGTCACGCACCGGGTCGGGCAACGGATCGTCCGGAGAGATCCGCCGCGCGTGCTCGCCCGTGCGGTACACGAACGCCGTTTCGACCGAGGCGACGTGCCCGGGTTCGAAGCTGACGTGTACGCCGAGTCGCGGCGGCTCGACCTCCGGCAGGTCGACGCTGGCGTCGGTGGACACGACGGTGAGCTGGCGGGACAGCGCTGGATAGAACTCGGTGAGGAACCGACCGACCTCGGCGGCCGGAACGATGACCGGACTGTGCGCGATCAACGGCCGCACGGTCGCGTCGATCGGCGGATCGATCGCGACCAGCAGCAACCCGGCGTCCGTGCTGACGGCCGCCCCATGAGCCGGGTCCCCGACCAGCCACGCGTCGGCGGGCAGCAGGTCGCCGCCGCGCGACCGCACGGTGGTGGTGAGCTCGACCGCACCGTCCTCGCGTCGCCGCGCGTCGATCATCGGGCAGCCCGGATCGCTGCTCAGGTCGACTGCGGACCCACCCTCGCCGATCAGCGTGAAGCCGCACTCCTGCGCCTCGGCGAGCAGCCGCCAGCCCGCCGGTCCCAGGTCGTCGAGGTGCACCTGCAGGTCGACGTACGAGCCGTAGTAGGACGGCAGGTGGCTGCGGGCGACCGCGAGCGTCTCGCGGATCCAGGCGCGCTGCCGCGGGTCGATCCGGGGACCGTAGTAGCCACCGTGCTCGAGCTCCCGCCAAGACGCCCCGGTCTTCACCCATCCGCGCTTGCCACGGGTCTTCGGGCGGATCCGCAGCCTGGGCAGGCCCGATCGTGAGGCCTGCACCACTTCGATCTGCAGGGCGAGCTCCGCGCGGTGCGGCTCGATCGGTTGCGGCGCCACGATGGCGCCGAGCATTTCGGCCCAGCCGGAGGCGGCGCCCGCATCGCGTCCGCGGTATCGGTCGCGGGCGGCGAGCAGGACTGCGACCACGTGCTTGCAGTCGGCGCGCATCGGGCAGCTGCACCGGCCGCTACGCGGACCGGTGACCAGGGTCTGGTAGGGACTCGGGCCGCTGCCGTCGACCTGGGCCAGCAGCACGCTGCCCTCGCGGCTGGCCCGCACCACCCGGACCGCCCCCTCGCGGGAGTACGCGCTGCCGCGCGCGAACGTGGGGTAGCCGAACGCCGCGCTCAGGTCATCGTCGGTGAGCTCGAACAGCCACGGCGGTGGCGTCCCGGTGGCCGTCGCGCGCTCCTCGTCGCCGCGGCCCGAGCCCATCCCGGCACCCTAAGCGCCCCCACCGACACAACGCCAAACTTGCACTTTCCAACCGAATTTCCCGCCGAAACGGTCGGAAAGTGCAAGTTCGCGGGCGGAGGGTGGGCCGTGTGGGACTCGAACCCACAACCTACGGATTAAAAGTCCGCAGCTCTGCCAATTGAGCTAACGGCCCTGACCGAAGGCTAGTGGGCAGCGCCCTGCGGCAAGCGCGGCGAAACGGCGATCCCGGCCAGCGATGCACGGGATCTCTGGGACGTTACGGAACCGCGACCCACACGCCGCTGGCCAGCAGACCGAGGGTGGCCAGGCCGATCCCGGCGCGCAGCGCAGTCGCCAGCCGTACGCCGCGGCGTACCTTCGCGGCCCAGATGTCATCGGCGCCGGCCTCGAGCGCGCGGCGCCGCAGCGTTCCCATCCGCCGCGCCTGGATCATGCCGGTGACGGCGGTCACGAGCAGCAACGCAGCGAAGGCGACCGCCAGCCCGGCGCGCCCGTCGAACGGTTGGCGGGACAGCAGCACGGCGCCGATCGCCAGCGCGGCGACCAGGGCAGTGACGGCCACCTTCGCGTAGGCCTGACCGAGTCGGCGGAAGAAGGTGATCCGCCCGTCGGCGGACAGCGTGCGGTCGGCAACCCGGCTCACCACGGCGATCGCCACGAAGCCCCCGACCCACACCGACGTCGCCAGGACGAGCAGCCCGGTCAGCGTCGCGGTCGCGGGGCTCATCGCGGCGGAAGCGCCGCGACGAAGGGAGTGTCTGCGCCGACCGCCCCGATCTTGGCCGCGCCGCCGGGTGACCCGAGTGGCGCATCCTTGCCATCCAGCACGGACTCGAAGAACTGCGCGTTCTCCTTGAGGTACGGCGACCACTGGCCCGGCAGGTCGTCCTCGTAGTAGATGGCCTCGACCGGGCACACCGGCTCGCAGGCACCACAGTCGACGCACTCGTCCGGATGGATGTAGAGCATCCGGCTGCCTTCGTAGATGCAGTCGACCGGACACTCCTCGACGCAGGCGCGATCGAGGACGTCAACACAAGGCTCACCGATTACGTACGTCATGGTGTCCGATATTTTATACTAGTGAGATTGGAGAAAACAATGGAAGGTAGCTGATGGCTGATCCCGCTGCGGTCACGCAGGTTCTCGACGTCCGGCAGATGCCCAAGCCGGACAAGCACCCCGCGATCTTCGCCGCATTCGACGCGCTGTCACGCGGCGATGCGTTCGTCCTCGTCAACGACCATGACCCGAAGCACCTGCGTGAGGAGTTCGAACGCGACCGGCCGGGCAGCTTCTCGTGGGACTACCTGAGTCGCGAGCGCCGCGACTGGCAGATCAGGATCGGCAAGCTGACGAGTACGGCGCTGCCGCGCGTCCTCGCCGACACCTCCGAGCTCGCCGCGCAGGCCGCGGACCCCGACGTCACCGGCGCGGTGTGGAACCTCGCCGAGCGAGACCGCGACCTCGACGCCAACGTCATCGCCCTGCCGCCGGGCGAGGCCATCGACACACATGCCGGCCCGGATCTCGACGTACTCGTCCATGTGCTCGGGGGCAGCGGCGAGCTGGGGACCGAGACCGACCCGATCGCCCTCGCACCGGGCGCGCTGGTCTGGCTGCCGCGCCGATCGATCCGCACGATCAGCGCCGGACCCGGCGGGCTGCGTTACCTCACCGTGCACAAGCGCCGCCAGGCCCTGGTGCTCGACACCCAACCGCGCGCGGCCGCGGAGGCCGACCCGAGCGCAGCGGCTGCGCAGGCACGATGAGCGAAGACTTCAGCGCCGACCTCGAGCACGAGCACCGGCTCATCGACGCGGGCATCGAGGCCTATCTCGACTCGGGTCAACGGCCGGCCGCCGAGCGCCGCGCCGACCTGATGTGCGCCCTGGACACGTTGCGCCGCCACATCTACTTCGAGGAGGAGTACCTCTTCCCACCGCTTCGCGCACTGGGCCTCGTCGGCCCGATAGCCGTGATGGTCCGCGAGCACGGCGCCATGTGGACTGCGATCACCGCACTGGCGGACGCCATCGACGACCCGCCCGAGACCAACGCGGCGCACTGCCACGACCTGCTCAGGCTGCTCGCTGCTCACAACGGCAAGGAGGAGGGCATCGTGTACGCCGAGGCCCGCCGGCTCCTCCCGGCCGCCGACCAGGCCGAGCTGAGCGTGGCGGTGCGGACCGCGGAGCTGCCTTCGGGGTGGACCAGCCAGGCCACCGGGGTCCGCTGACCGCGTCCGGCCGGGCAGCCGCTACCGCCGGTCGGTCTTGCTCAGCGACGCCACGCACAGCGTCGGCTCGACGAACGGGTCCAGGCGGTCGGCCCGCAGCGAGCTGCCCAGCTCGGCGAGCAGGCCTCGCATGAGCCCGAGGTGGATGCCGCACACGATGTCGCGATGCTCGAGCGCGGCCTCTCGGAACGGGCAATGGTGCAGCAGCACCCGTCGCGTCCGCCCGCGCCCGGAGGTCTCCGGGACGAAGCCGATCTCCTCGAGCGCGTCGGTGAGTATCCGGGTGTCCTGTGCGTCGCTCGCGCGTCCTGCCCGCGGCGCCTCCTGAGCGAGCGCGCGACCCCACGCCTCGCCGGCGCTCTCCGCGGCGCTGCCCGGGTGTGCGCTGTGGCTGGCGAGATAGCTGGTCAGGATGTCGGCGAGCAGGCGATAGCTGCGCGGGCCGGTCACCGGGCTTTCCGACCGGCTGACGTAGAGCGCCCGCGGGCGCCCCGGCACCTCGCGCTGCTCGACCGTCCGCTCGGCCAGCCCGGCGGCGACCAGCCCGTCCAGGTGGAACCGCGCCGTGTTGGGGTGCAGACCCATGCTGCGCGCCACCTCGGCGCTGCCGACCGGCCGGTCCGTTCGCTGCAGGAACTCCAGCACCCGCGAGCGACTCGCGCCGAGCGACGGCTCGGTCGGCGGATCGCTGCGAGCGGGACCCTCACGTGCCATGAGCACATTTTTCCATGACACGTTGGAGAAACGTCGGCGCTAGCCGAATCCGAGCAGGGCGAGCGCCGCCGTCGTCTTGTCCTTGTGCTTCACCTGCAAGTAGATCGCGATGCCCACGGCGATCACGATCAGCGCGGCGAGCACGGCGAAGAAGATCTTCACCTTGCTGTACGGGCGGTCGCCGACGACCTCAGCCGTGTTGGCGTTGACGAGGACCTGGTAGGTCTTGCCGGCGTAGATGTACGACGCGATCCAGATCGGCAGCAGCATGAGCTTGAACATCAGCGCCGCGTACTGCACCGACATCGACGTCACCCGCTGCTCGTCGCCACCGATGTCGCGGCGGCAGTCGTCGCGGATGACGTCTTCCATCTTCGCCTTCGCCACCATCAGCCCGGTGTCCGGATCGACGTCGTAGCGGACGGCGGTGTAGCCGGCGAGGAACTGCGGCTCGAACGACTGCGCCTGCGCCAGCGTCCACGGCCCCATCTGGTCGAGCTTCTTCTGCTCGAGGATGCTGCTCGCCGGCACCACGACGTCGTCGAACGCACGCGAGACGTTGCCGGACGCCGGCCACCACCGGGTGTGCTGCACCTCGTAGGTCTCGGTGCGGCCGTTCACGGTCCGGGTCTCGGTCGTGTAGTAGTGCTCACCGCGCTGACCGGTGTAGGCGGTCGCGGTCTGCGCGTCGTACGTCCAGTGCGGCACATAGGTGCCCGTGATGGCCTCGGTCGACCCGACCTTCTTCAACGCGTTGGGGGCGAACCATCGCGACTTGACCCATTTGGCGAACGCGGCGTTCGCGTCCTTCTTGACGATCCCGAAGGGCAGCACCGCCTCCGGGGCGATCAGCCCCTCGGGGTTGCTCAGCGCGAGCAGCACACCGCCGCAGAACTGGCAGGCGCCGGACAACTCGTCGGTCTCGGTCGTCGCGCCGCAGTCCTGGCACTTCAGGACCTGCTTGCCGATCGTCGCGACCCGCTTCTCCGGCCGCGACGCCCACTCGTCGTAGGAGTGCTCGTCGATCGTGTCGGTGGTCTCGATCGCCTGCTCGGCACCGCACGCCTGGCACTTCAGCATCGTGGTGCCGGGCTTGTAGGTCATCTGCGACCCGCACGACTTGCAGGCGACGGACAGCAGCGCGGTGGTGCCGTCCTCCCCGCCCGGTGCCGGTGGCGGAGCCTGCGGTGGCAGCACCGGGGGCGGCATCTGCGGCGGCGCCATCCCCGCCGGTGGTGGCGGTGGCGGCATTGCGGGTGGCGGCGGCGGTACGTCGCCGGCCGGGAACGGCGGTGGCGGCGGTACGTCGCCGGCCGGGAACGAAGGCGGCTCGGTCATGGCGAGCTTCTGCGCTGCTGCGGTCAGGCCGAAGGCGGCGCCGGCGGGGCCGTCGGCGGCAGCGGCGGAGGCTCGGCCGGGAAGGCTGCGTTGACCTCGGGCACGTCGCCGGCCCGGGTCCACTGGGCCATGCCCTCGCGCCAGACCAAGGTGTCGCGGGTCAGCTCACCGCTGGCGATCCGGGCCGGCAGGTCGGCGACCGCCACCGGTCCGACCTGCTGGCCGTTGACCCCCAGGAAGTAGCTGGCCTGGCCGGGCAGCGGAGGCGGCGCGGCCGCAGGGGCGGCAGGGGCGGCGGCCGCACCTGCCATCGCGCCGGCCAGCTGCTGACCCATCGCGATCCCGGCGCCGAGCCCGAGGCCGGCGCCCGCACCGCCGCCCGGGTTCTCCGCGGCTTCGGTGATCGCGGTGGCCGCCTGGAACTTCGTGTATTGGTCGAGGTTGCCCAGCACCCCCATCTGGGTGCGCTTGTCCAGCGCGGCCGAGACCTCGGGCGGCAGCGAGATGTTCTGGATGATGAACTTCGGGATCGCGATGCCCATGTCGGCGAACGCCGCGGTGAGCGTCCCGGCCAGCGTCTCGGAGATCTTCTGCTGGTTGGCGGCGAGGTCGAGCATCGGTACGCCGGAGGTCGCGAGCGCTGTACCCACCTCGCTGACCATCTTCTCGCGCAGGAAGTCCTGCACCTCGTCCGTGGAGAAGTTCGGGTCGGTGCCGACCATCTCGCGGATCAGCGCCGCAGGGTCGGTCACCCGCATCGCGAAGGTCCCGAACGCGCGCAGCCGCACCATGCCGAACTCGGCGTCGCGGACCGTGACCGGCTCCTGCGTGCCCCACTTCATGTCGGTGTAGAGCCGGGTCCCGACGAAGTAGACCTCCGCCTTGAACGGCGAGTCGAAGCCGTACTTCCAGCCCTTGAGGTCGGACAGGATCGGCAGGTTCTGCGTCTCGAGGGTGTAGGTGCCTGGCTGGAAGACGTCGGCGATCTTGCCTTCGTTCTCGAAGACCGCGGCCTGACCCTCGCGGCAGACCAGCTTCGCGCCCATCTTGATCTCGTTGCCCTGCCGCGGGAAGCGCCAGACGATCGTGTCTCGGCTGTCGTCGAGGAACTCGACGATGTCGATGAACTGACCCTTGACCTTGTCGAGCAGTCCCATGACGTTCCCTCCCGTGCCAGACCTCTCCAGGATCCGTCACCCGACGCTATCCGGAAAGTCGGGTAGCTGACAGGTCGGCACAACCGTCGTTCCCGGCACCCCGCGGATCTGGCAGCATTCGCGCCATGGGGGGATGGTTCATGGGGGCAAAGGGCCGTGCGCTCGTCGGCGCAGCCACGGTGATCGGGCTGAGCGCCTTCGTGCCGCCCGCGGCGTCGGCCGGCCCGACCGGTCACGCTGCGGCACTCACCGTACGGGGCAACCACCTGGTCAGCAGCGGCCACGTCGTGCGGCTGCTCGGCGTACAGCCGCAAGGCCTCGAGTCGCAGTGCGAGAACCCGCAGTACGGCGTGTACTTCGACGGGCCGCACGACCAGAAGACGGTCGACGCGATCAAGGGCTGGGGAGCGAACTCGGTCCGCATCACCCTGAACTCCAGCTGCTGGCTCGGCCGTCACGTCAGCGGCGCCGGTGCGCCGTACCGCCAGGCCGTGACGGCCTGGATCAAGCTGTTCCTGGCCAACCGCGTTATCGTGGTGATCGACAACCACACCGCGACCGACGGCCACATCCCGGGCGAGAACCTGCCGATGCCCGACGACGAGGCGCTCGACTTCTGGAAGTCGGTCGGGACGGCGTTCAAGAGCACCAACGGGGTGGTGTTCGACCTCTACAACGAGCCACACCTGGTGTCGTGGAAGTGCTGGCGGGACGGGTGCCGGGTGCCGGGCGGTCAGGTCGACGGGACCGACGTCTCCTACGCGGCCTACCACTCGCCGGGCCTGCAAGCGCTGGTCGACGCCGTGCGCGGCACCGGTGCCAGGCAGCCGATCCTGCTCGGCGGGCTGAGCTGGGCGAACGACGTCAGCAAGTGGCAGAAGTTCGCACCGAGCGACCCCGCGCATCAGCTGGTGGTGTCGCAGCACACCTACGGCCCGGCCGGTGTCGCCGCGCCGTGCGGCAGCGGATGCCGGAACGATCTCGCGGGCCTGGCGAAGAGGCACCCGGTAGTGATCGGCGAGCTGGGCGAGGTCGACTGCAAGCACGCCTACATCGACAACTTCATGAAGTGGGCGGACAAGCACGGCATCGGCTACATCGGCGGCGCGTGGAACGCGATCAGGCCGGACTCCTACCAGTGCGAGTCACCGGCGCTGCTCGAGAACTACGACTACCCGGACCCGAAGCCCAGCCGGTACGGCGTCGGCCTGCGCGCGCACCTACGCAAGCTCGCCGGGCGGTAACGTCCGTCGGGTGGGTACCGCGCAGCTGGAGTTCACCGAAGCCGAACTACTCGCCGATCCGCCGGTCACCACCCCTCTGCTCGCCGGCGGGGTGCGCTGCCACGGCGGCTTCGACGACGAGGGCAACTACCTGCCACCACGGACCCGCTTCCGCACCGCCGCGATCGAGGCGTGGAGCGCGAGGAACGGTGAGCTGTTCGGGACCGAGCTGATCGACGCTCCGCTCGAGCAGTGGGAGAAGACCTTCCCGAGCGTCGAGCAGGCCAAGCTCCTGATCCGCTCCGGCGTCCCCGAACCGTTGATGGCTGCGCTGACCCGGATCGGCACGGTCGAGGGGTACGGCGCGAACATCCGGCTGCTCGAGCCGCGCGACCTGCAACGCCATTTCGTGGAGGACATCCGCGGGACCGCGACCGACCATCTCGGCCGTGGGTTGTTCGAGGCGCACGGCCGGGACGAGGCCGGCTGGGGCGAGGCGGCAGGACACCCGATCGCGGGTCACCGTGACATGTGGTTCGCCGCCCGCGACATCGCCTTCGACCGAGCCTGCGACGACATCGACATCACCGCGATGCTCGCGCGGATGGGGATCGGCCAGGGCGCCGGGCGCCTCAAGGAGCGGCTGCTGCCGAGCGACATCTCGGCAGAGCTCGAGGTGATGGTCACCCTCATGATCCGAGTGCTGTTCATCGAGATCTCCGCGTTTCACACCTTCGCGTGGGCCGAGGAGTGGATGTCGGACACCGACCTGGTCGGCGGGGAGGGTGCGGCGGCCCGGCTCGTCTCCTACATCCGCGCGGACGAGACCCCGCACGTCGGATACCTGCGCGCCGCGCTGTCGGAGATGCGCGACCGGACCTGGGTCGGCGAGAGCGGCAAGCGGTACGCCGGCGCGGAGATGATCGCCCGGATCTGGGAGCCGCTGCTCGCGGCCAGCCTCGGACCGAACCGGGACGAGGGCCGGCAGGCGACGCTGCGCGAGATCGAGCACTGGTGCAACCAGCGGCCGGGTGGTGCCGACCTGCTGGCTGAGTTCCACGCGCTGGGCTCGCGGTGAGACGGGGCGCGCGATGAAGTTCGGGATCTTCTACGAGCACCAGCTGCCCCGGCCGTGGGACGACCGCGACGAGCACCGCCTGCTGCAGGACGCCCTCGAGCAGGTCGAGCTCGCCGACTCGCTCGGGTTCGACGTCGTGTGGGAGGTGGAGCACCACTTCCTCGAGGAGTACAGCCACTCCTCCGCGCCGGAGGTCTTCCTCGGCGCGTGCAGCCAGCGGACCAAGGACATCCGGCTCGGCCACGGCATCATCCAGACCGCACCCGGCTACAACCACCCCGCCCGCACCGCCGAGCGGGTCGCCACGCTCGACCTGGTCTCCGGCGGCCGGGTCGAGTTCGGCTCCGGCGAGTCCGGCTCCGAAGCGGAGCTGGGCGGGTTCCTGGTCGACCCCGCGACCAAGCGGGAGGCGTGGCTCGAAGGGCTCGAGGTCGCGGTCCGCTGCATGACCGAGACGCCGTTCACCGGTGTCGACGGGAAGTTCGTGCAGATGCCGCCGCGCAACGTTGTGCCGAAGCCGATGCAGCGGCCGCACCCGCCGCTGTGGGTCGCCTGCTCGCGCCGCGACACGATCCTGCTGGCCGCGGAGAAGGGCATCGGCGCCCTGACGTTCGCGTTCATCGATCCCGAGGAAGCCACCAAGTGGATCGGTGACTACGAGCAGACGCTGGCCGACAAGTGCGTACCGGTCGGGCACGCCGTCAATCCGAACGTCGCGTGCGTGACTCCGATGATGCTGCATGCGGACGAGCGGGTCGCGCTGGACCGCGGCCTGGAGGGCGGCAACTTCTTCGGCTACTCACTCGGCCACTACTACGTCTTCGGTGAGCACCAGCCCGGTGCGACCGACGTCTGGGCGGAGTACCTCGCGCGACGCGGCGAGGCCGGCTACTCGCCGGAGGTCGCCGCCGCGCTCGAGCAGGAACGGCTGGGTGCGAAGCTCGCGGCCGGTGACCGCACCGGCTTGCGCGGGGCGACCGGTACGCCGGACCAGGTCCGGGCCTTCCTCGAACGCTTCGAGCAGGCCGGTGTCGACCAGGTGATCTTCGTGTTGCAGGCCGGCAAGAACCGCCACGAACACATCTGCGAGTCCCTCGAGCTGTTCGGCCGGGAGGTGCTGCCGGCGTTCAAGGAACGCGACGACGCGCAGGTCGCGGCGAAGCAGCGACGCCTCGCGCCGGCGATCGACGCGGCGATGCAGCGTCGAGCCGAGCAACCTGCGCCACCGCAGCTGCCGCCGTCGTACTCCTTCCCCGCGATCCCGCGACGGTGGGTGGACGAGCACGGCAGCGAGGAGATGAAGGCCTGGCTCGAGCGGTTCGCGACGGCGCGCGCATCGGGCACCCGCGACGAGACGCTCGGCATTCTCGGCTAGGCGGGGTGGCCCGGGTCCAGGTCGCGGACCTGACGCAGGGTGAGCGGGGACTGGTGGTCGGAGCTGCCCCCGTCGATGGGCTCCAGGAGATGCGCGACGTGGTCGCCGGCGTCGAGCCGGGCCAGGATCCGCCCCGCGAGCCAGCCGTTCACCCCGATCAGCACCGGCACGTCGCTCGGGCCTTCCTGCCAGTGGCAGCGGGCGAACTTGTCCGTCCAGTCGCCGGACTCCTCGCCGAACAGCTCGGCCAGGTCCTTGTTGTGAGCACCGAGGAAGTGCACGGCGAGGACGTCGGCCTGCGACGCGACGTGGTAGGTCTCGTTCGCCTTCGACAGCAGCACGAGGAAGCGCGGCGGGTCGATGCTGGCCTGGGTGGCGAAGCCGACCAGGCAACCCGCCCGCTCGCCACCGGCCGCCGCGGTGACGACGAACATCGGATAGTCGAGGTCACCGACGAGGGTTTCGAATGTCGCGTCGACGTTCATGACCATGACGTCCCCACCCGCGAGGCAATATCACCGCGCCGTACCGGGTAGGCCGGTTGCCATGAGCGGCTACGTGAGCAAGGGCGGCTCGTACGAGCGCGACTCCGACTACATCAAGACGCGGATCACCGCGGACGGCCGCGACGGCTACCCGGTGGAGCCCGGACGCTATCGGCTGGTGGTATCCCGGGCCTGCCCATGGGCGAACCGGGCAATCATCGTGCGCCGACTGCTCGGCCTCGAGTCGGTGCTGTCGATGGGGATCTGCGGCCCCACCCACGATGACCGGAGCTGGACCTTCGACCTCGACCCGGACCGGCGCGATCCGGTGCTCGGCTACACGCACCTCCAGCAGGCGTACCGCGCCCGCTTCCCCGACTACGACCGCGGCGTCACCGTGCCCGCCATCGTCGACGTCAGGACCCGGGCGGTGGTCACCAACGACTTCCCGCAGATCACCCTGGACCTGTCGACCCAGTGGCGCGACCACCACCGGCGCGGCGCGCCCGACCTCTACCCGGCGGCGCTGCGGCAGGAGATCGACGAGGTCGCCGAGGCGGTCTACCGCGACGTGAACAACCGGGTGTACCAGGCCGGCTTCGCCGGTGACCAGTCGTCGTACGAAACGGCGTACGACGCGCTGTTCGGACGGCTCGACTGGCTGTCCGAACGGCTGTCCCGGCAGCGGTTCCTGGTCGGCGACACGATCACCGAGGCAGACATCCGGCTGTTCACCACCCTGGCCCGGTTCGACGCGGTCTACCACGGCCACTTCAAGTGCAACCGCAACAAGCTGGCCGAGATGCCGGTGCTGTGGGCCTACGCGCGGGACCTGTTCCAGACCCCCGGGTTCGGCGACACGATCGACTTCGACCACATCAAGCGGCACTACTACTGCGTGCACCGGGACGTGAACCCGACCGGGATCATCCCGGCGGGGCCCGACCTGTCGAGCTGGCTGGAGCCGCACGGCCGCGAAACTCTGGGAGGACGCCCGTTCGGTGACGGCACGCCCCCGGGCCCGCCGATAGAGGCGGTCGAGCCCGAACACACGCCCCTGGCTGCGTAGCAAAGTGGCTTTACCCCCTCCAACACGCGGGATCTCGCCTCGGTTACGGGGGGGTAGAGCCACTTTGCTCACATGGGTCAGACCCCGGCCGCGCCGCGGCCCTCCCCGGCCGCGAAGCGCGCGGCGCCGGCGCGGCCGACGTTCAGCACCTCGCTGCCGTAGCGCGCCTCGATCGCGAGCGCCGCCTCCAGGGTGTGGCCCCAGCCGTCGTACATCGACCGCCGGTCGGACAGCATCGTCTCCTGCGGGTAGGCCGCGAGCTGCTCGGCGAGAGCGAGCGCGTGCCCGACCGGGTCGTCTACGACGGCCGTCACGAGGCCGATCGCCAGCGCCTCCTCCGCCGCCACCACGCGCCCGGTCAGGACCAGGTCCATCGCCCGGCCGAAGCCGACGATCCGGGGCAGCCGCCAGGTGCCGCCGTCGACGAGCGGTACGCCGAACCGGCGCTCGAGGCATCCGAACTTTGCCCGCGGTGACCCGACCCGCAGGTCGCACCACACGGCAAGCTCCAGACCTCCGGCGACCGCCCAGCCGTCGATCGCCGCGATCGTGGGCTTGCCGGCGACCCGGCGGGTGAAGCCGAGCGGCCCCTCGCCGCGGCGGGCACGCGGCTCGAGGGTCTCGATCGCGGTGAGGTCGGCGCCGGCGCAGAACGCCACACCCGCCCCGGTCAGCACCATCACCCTGGCGTCGTCGTCGGCCTCGAAGGCGTCGAGGTGCGCCACCAGCGCGTCGGCGGTCCGACCGTCGATCGCGTTGCGGCGATGCTGCCGGTCAATCGTGACCAGTGCCGCCACGCCGCGGCGCTCGTAGCGCACCTCGTCCACTTCGGCTGCCATGTCCCGCTCCT
>CAZEAM010000209.1:0-1596 GCA_964510285.1 uncultured Frankiaceae bacterium
CGGGTCGGTCGCGCGGGTCGTCGCGGCGGCCGGCCAGTCGGTGCTGGACCTGCCGCGCCCGCCGGTTCCCAACGTCACGCAGTTCGAGCCGGAGCGCAGCCCGCTGCACCAGCGGGTGGTCGTCGTACTCGGCGCGGCGCGCAGCGGCACGACGTGGGCGCACCGGCTGCTGTCCGCCCACCCGCGGATCCTCGGCACCGAGACCGGCGAGACCTGGCTGTTCCCGGACGTCGCTCCGCTGTGGGCCGACGACGTGCGCGCGGTCGGGGGTGACGCGCTGGTGCTGTCGTCGCTGCGCGGCTTCTGCGACGACCTGCTGTCCGGACTGCTCACCGGCGAGGCGGGAGCGTCGTCGTACGTGTGCGAGAAGACCCCCACGACGGTCTGGCAGCTGCCGTTCGTCTCCCGGCTCTACCCGGACGCGCACTACGTCCACGTCGTGCGCGACGGTCGCGACGCGGCGATGTCCCTCGCGCTCACGCGCGACTCGACCGACCTGGCGGGGGCCGCGTCGGAGTGGGTCGCGGCGGTCAGCGCGATCCGCGCCACCGCGCCCGCGCTGCCCCGGTTGCGCGAGGTCCGTTACGAGGACCTGCTCGCCGACCCGCAGGCGGTGATCACCGACGTCTGGTCCTGGATCGGCGTACCGGTCACCGGCGAGGCGCGGACCGCCCTCGACGGGCGGATCGGCGAGCGCGTCACGCCGCTGCCGGCCACCGGGACGATCGGCTCCGGCAAGTGGCGGTCGCTGCCCGACGGCGACCGCGCGGCGATCGAGGCGGTCGCCGGCGATCTGCTGCGCGGGCTCGGCTACCCGGTCGGCGGCTGATGGCGATCGACGCGAGCGGGCTCGGCGTCGTCATCCCGACCCGCGATCGCTGGCCGGTCCTGCGGCGGACGCTTGACGCGTTGTCGGCGCAGACGGTGTCCGGCTTCTCGGTCATCGTCGTCGTCGACGGCGAGGACCAGGAGGTGCCCACGCTGCCGGACCACGTGCGGGTCGTGCAGGTGCCGCACGGCGGGCCGGGCCGGGCCCGCAACGCGGGCGTGCAGAGCACGGACACCGCGCTCGTGCTGTTCCTCGGCGACGACATGATCCCGGCGCCGGACCTGGTCGCCGCGCACCTGTCTCGGCACGAACGCGACGGCGGGCCTCGCGTGGCTGTGCTCGGCGGGGTCGACTGGCATCCCGAGGTGCGGCGTACGCCGTTGCTGGAGTGGATCGACCGCGCCGGGATGCAGTTCGAGCTCGCCGGTGTCGATGACGACGCCGACGACCCGGGGTGGGGGCGCTTCTACTCGTGCAACGTCTCGCTGCCGCGCGCGTTGTTCGACGCGGCGGACGGCTTTGACCCGGACTTCGCCTATTACTACGAGGACCTCGACCTCGCCTACCGGCTGCGCGACGCCGGCATGACGCTGCGCTACGAGCCGCGCGCCCGGGTGGAGCACCTGCACTCCTACGACGAGGAGTCGTTCGCCCGGCGGCTGCGCGGCGTCGCGACCGGCGAGTTCATGCTCACGCAACGCCGGGCGGACTTCGTGCCGTACTTCGCGAACAAGTTCCGCGCGGTGGAGGGCAAGCCGGTGAAGGCG
>CAZEAM010000210.1:0-3705 GCA_964510285.1 uncultured Frankiaceae bacterium
CTACGCGGCGGAGCTCGCTCGCGCCGGCGTCCCGGTCGAGCTGCACCTCGTGCCGGGGACCTTCCACGGCTTCGACGCGTTCCCGACCGGGATCGGCAAGCGGATCACCGCCGAGTACCTCGACGCGCTACGCCGGGCCCTGGGCGGCGCCGCGCCAGCGGAGGTCGCGGCCGGCTGATCATCCGTTACCCCCGGACCAGCTCGACGGCCGCCTGCTCGATCGCGGGCTCGGACACCAGCACGTGCGCGGCGGCCTCGCCGAGCGGGATGAACGTGTCGGCGGCGGCGACCCGCGCGACCCGACCCGGATACCGGTGATCGACCAGCGCCGCGACCACCCCTTCCGACACGCCGCCGCTGGCGCGGGTCTCGTCGACGACCAGTACCCGGCCGGTAGCGGTCGCCTCGCGGACGATGTCGCGCACCGGAAGCGGCGCGACCCAGCGGAGGTCGAGCACGCGGCTGTCGATGCCGGCGCCGGCGAGCCGGCGGCCGACCCGCAGGCACATCGGCACGCCATTGCCGAAGGTGATGAGCGTGAGGTCCGCGCCTGCGCCGTAGGTGCGCGCGGCGCCGATCGGCACGTGCTGCGCCGACCAGTCCGCGGGTCCGGCGTACGGGGCCGCCCACTGCCCGTCGCCCGCGGTGTACAGGTCGCGCGAGTGGTACAGCGCGATCGGCTCGACGAACACGCACACCGTGCCGTCGACCCGCGCTGCGGCGAGACAGGTGCGCAGCATGGCCGCCGCGTCGTCACCGCGGGCCGGCGCTGCGACCACGATTCCCGGGATGTCCCGCAGGACGGCGAGGGCGTTGTCATTGTGGAAGTGGCCGCCGAAGCCTTTCTGGTAGGCCAGTCCCGCGATCCGGACGACCATCGGGTTGCGGTAGCTGCCGTTGGAGAAGAAGGACAGGCTGGCCGCTTCGCCGCGCAGCTGGTCTTCGGCGTTGTGCAGGTAGGCGAGGTACTGGATCTCGGGCACCGGCAACAGGCCCGACACGCCGGAGCCCAACGCGACCCCGAGGATCGACTGCTCGTCGAGCAGCGTGTCGAAGACCCGTCCCGACCCGAAGCGGCGGGCGAGCCCTCGGGTGACGCCGTACACGCCGCCCTTGCGACCGACGTCCTCGCCGAACACCAGGATCCGCGGGTCGGACAGCATCGCGTCCGTGAGTGCCCGGTTGATGCTGTCGGCGAGGGTGAGCGGATCGCCGTCCTCGGGCAGCCGACCACCGAACGCGTCGTGGCGCACCGCCGGCGCCGCGGCCATCGCGGCGCCGCGTTCGGCCACCTGTGCGGGCCGCCGCGGCGACAGCGGCGCCACCACCTCGCTCGCGGTCTGCAGGTGGCGATGCGTCACGACCTCTTCGGCGATCGTCCGCACCTCGTCGCGCATCGCCTCGTAGCGGACGGTCACCTCGGCCGGCGACAGCACGGCGGCATCCACGAGCAGCCGAGCCGTGCCGAGCAACGGGTCACGGTCGAAGTCCGCGGCTACGGCGGCCGGGCTTCGGTAGGCGATCTCGGCATCCGTGCCCGCGTGACCGAGGAAGCGGACCACACTCAGATGCAGGAACGCGGGCGCCCGCCGGTCTCGCACGTATTCGGCCGCGGCACGCGCCGCGTCGTACGTCGCCGCCAGGTCGGCGCCGTCGGCGAGGAAGTAGGCCAGGCCTGGTCGCTGCCCGTACGCCGACTCGATCCAGTCCGAGGCGGTCGGGACGCTGATCCCGAGGCCGTTGTCCTCGCAGACCAGTAGCAACGGCAGTGGCAGGCCGCTGTGCGCGACGTGGCAGGCGGCGTTGATCGCCCCGGTCGCCGTCGAATGGTTGGCCGAGGCGTCACCGAAGCTCGCGACGGCAAGCGCGTCGTCCGGCCAGGCGCAGCCGACCCCGAGCTTTCTGGCTCGGTCGATCGCGAACGCCACCCCGAGGGCGCGCGGCAGATGGGACGCGCTCGTCGAGGTCTGCGGGATGACGGCGAGAGCGGGATGGCCGAACACCTTGTGCCGGCCGCCGGCGATCGGCTCGTCGGCTGCCGCCACCAACCCGAGCAGCACGTCGTGCAGCGGCGTGGACCCGGGCACTTGGGCGGCCCGCGCCAGGTAGAACGCACCGGACCGGTAGTGCAGCAACGCCGGGTCGGTCGGCCGGAGCGCGGCAGCCACCGCGGCGTTGGACTCATGCCCGGCGGAGCTGATCGTGTAGTAGCCGCGGCCGCAGGCACGCAGCCGGCGGGCTTCCAGATCGAGCGCCCGGCTGCCCAGCTGCGCGTCGAGCAGCTCGAGCGCCCGCGCTACCGTCAGCGCGGATCCGGGCCGGATCGGCGCGTCGGAGCCAGGGGCCGGTCCGCGACCGAGCGGCAACGACTCGATCGCGCTGCGCAGCCGGGTGTCGAGGACCGCCTCGGGCGCCTGCCCGTCCATCGCCTACTCGGGCAGTCGATAGGACTCGTCGGGCACCAGTTCGACGACGTCCATCTGGGCCTTCTGTAGCCGCCCCGAGTAGTCCCAGTTCACGGCCTGCCAGCGGGTGAACTGGTCGATCACCCAGATCCCCGACTGCCTCGACCCGTTACCCGACTTGCCGTTGCCGCCGAACGGCAGGTGCGCCTCGGCGCCCGAGGTCGAGTTGTTGACGCTGACCATTCCCGCGGACACGCCGCGACGGAACCGGAACACCTCGTCCGGGTCGGTCGTGTAGACCGCCGACGACAGGCCGTAGCCCGGCAGGTTCGCCAGCCCGATCGCGTCGTCGAAGTCGTCGTACGTCGTGATGCCGACCAGCGGTCCGAACGTCTCGTTGCGGAAGATCGCGTCGTCGGGACGGACGCCGTCGGCGATCACGGGGTGGTAGTAGATCCCGGCGTCCGGATCCCCGACGAAGCCCTCCCGGGGATTGGCCGTGCTGATCCGGCCGGTCGCGGTCGAACCATGCAGCGTGTGGTGTGGCTGCAGCCAGGACAGGTACTCGTCGAACTGCGCCGCGAACTTCTCGTCGAGCATCGGCCCGTACAGGACGTCGGCGGTCGGGTCGCCGACCGGCGCCTGCCGGGTCAGCTTGTCGAAGCGGGCGAGGAAGTCGTCGTGCACGCTCTCGTGCACGACGATCGTGCCGAGCGAGGTGCACCGCTGACCCGCTGTCCCGAACCCGGAGAACAGCGCCCCCTCGGCCGCGAGGTCGAGGTCCGCCGAAGGCGTCACGACCATCGGGTTCTTGCCGCCGAGCTCCAGGCAGGCCGACTGGAGGTGCCGGCCGGTCAGCTCGCCGATCCGTGATCCGACGGCGCTCGATCCGGTGAAGCCGACCTTGTCGACGGTGCCCGCATCCAGCGCGCGGGACAGCCCTTCGTAGGTCGCCGGGCCGTCGGCCAGGACGAGGTTGAGCACCCCGTCGGGCAGCCCGCCACCCCGGACGAACAGCTCGAAAAGCGCCCGGCCGCACGCCGGCGAGTAGTCCGCCGGCTTCCAAACCACGGTGTTTCCGCACAGCAGGGCCGGCACGAGGTACCAGGCCGGCACCGCCACCGGGAAGTTGCCGGCCGTGATCGCCGCGACGACGCCAACCGGGTTGCGGAAGGTGAACAGCTGCTTGTCCGGCATCTCGCTGCCGACCGTCTGGCCGTAGAGGCGACGGCCTTCGCCGAGGAAGAAGTCGCACGTGTCGACGATCTCGCGCACCTCGCCGAGCGCCTCGGCGTACGGC
>CAZEAM010000211.1:0-16365 GCA_964510285.1 uncultured Frankiaceae bacterium
GACGTGTTCTTCGGACATGAAGGAGCCCGGCACCTTTGGGTCCACCCGCGTTCTTCCCCGTAACGCGGACGTTGTCTACTCGGTGCCGGGCTGCGCGATGAATTTAGTGACCCGCGGTTTGGCGGGTCAACGCGGGTCCCGGGTGAACTCGCCTCGAACGGTCGATCAACAAGAGGGCCGAACGGCCCTTACGGCCCGAGCGGCCGTGGCGCTACCGTTCACCTGACCCAGGCCGCCGGGGCCCACCCGGCGGAGGCGAGGAGGCGCTTGTGTCACGGTCGCAGGTGCCGACCCGAATCGCCACCGTCGACGACATCCCGGTGCTGCTCGAGCTGTGGGACGAGCTGCGCCAGGTGGGTGGCCGCGGCGAGCGGGCCAACAACCCGGTGTCCGCGGTCGAGGTTCGTGACCGGCTGACCCGGGTGATCGAGCACTCGTCGTACCGGGTCGTCATCGCCTATCTGGACGACAAGCCGGCGGGCATGGTCGTCCTGCAGGCGACCCGCCCGGACCCGTTCACCGACGCGCGCGTGGTCAACGTCGCGCACCTCGTCGTCTCCAACCACACGCGGCAGAAGGGGGTCGGCCGCGCGTTGCTCACCGCCGCCGCGGACTTCGCCTCCGAGCGCCGGCTCGAGCAGGTGGCGGTCAGCGTCTACCCGTCGCTTCGCGACGCCAGCCGGTTCTTCGCGAAGCTCGGGTTCGCCCCGGCCGCGATGCGGCGCGTGGTGCCGGTCACCGTGTTGCGCCGGCGGCTCGGCAGCGAGCCGGGCACCCAAGCGATGGCTGACGCGCTTCGCCGGCGGGCCCGGCTGATCCGGCCGGTCCCGGTGCAGCGGACCCGCCGCAAGGCGGCGTCGGACGGCGAAGCGCCGGTGCCGGTCAAGCGTCGCGCAGCAGCGCCGTGAGCCGGGCGGTGCAGACCCGCCGGTCCTGCTCGTCGGTGATCACGATCTCGTAGGTCGCGATAGTCCGGCCGAGGTGCAGCGGGGTCGCGACACCCGTCACGTAGCCCTCGGTCACCGAGCGGTGATGGGTCGCGCTGATGTCGATCCCGACTGCGGCGCGACCGGGTCCGGCGTGCAGCAGTGCTCCGACCGAGCCCAGGGACTCGGCGAGGACGCAGGACGCGCCGCCATGCAAGAGGCCGAGTGGTTGCGTGTTCCCGGCGACGGGCATGCGGGCCACCATGCGTTGCGCGTCGAGCTGGAGGAACTCGATCCCCATGCGCGTCGGAAGGTCACCGAGCGGGTCGTCGATGTTGGACGGCGGTTCCGTGGGTGTGGTCACAGGCTGACATTACGATGCGGCCTATGGCCGGAGACGCAGCGCCCGCAACCCCGGAAGGCGCTCAGCGGCTGCTCCTCCTCGACGGACACTCGCTTGCCTACCGCGCCTTCTTCGCGCTTCCGGTCGAGAACTTCTCGACCACGACCGGCCAGCCCACCAACGCCGTGTACGGCTTCACCGCCATGCTGATCAACGTCCTGCGTGACGAGGCGCCGACGCACGTGGCGGTGGCGTTCGACGTCGGCCGCAAGACCTTCCGTACCGAGGCCTACGCGGAGTACAAGGCGACCCGCAAGGAGACCCCGGCCGACTTCAGGGGCCAGGTCGAGCTGATCAAGGACGTGCTGTCCGCGCTCACCATCCCCTCGCTGTCCGTCGAGGGGTACGAAGCGGACGACCTGATCGCCACCCTCGCGGTCCAAGGCGCCGACGCCGGGATGGACGTCCTGATCGTGACCGGCGACCGCGACGTGCTCCAGCTGGTCAACGACCGGATCACCGTGCTGATGACCCGCAAGGGGATCAGCGACATGACCCGCTTCACCCCGGACGAGGTGAAGTCGAAGAACTACCTGACCCCGGCGCAGTACCCGGACTTCGCGGCGTTGCGGGGGGACCCGAGCGACAACCTGCCGTCGATCCCCGGGGTGGGGGAGAAGACCGCGTCGAAGTGGGTGCGGGACTTCGGCTCGCTCGACGAGCTCGTCAGCCGGGTCGACGAGGTGCCCGGCAAGGCCGGTCAGGCGTTGCGGGACAACCTCGCCAGCGTCATGCGCAACCGGCAGCTGACCGAGCTGCGCCGCGACGTACCGCTGCCGGTCGCGCCGGCGGACCTGCAGGTCGGACAGTGGGACCGCGAGGCGGTGCACCAGCTTTTCGACACCCTGCAGTTCCGGGTCCTGCGCGAGCGGCTCTACGCGACGCTGTCCGCGGTCGAGCCGGAGGCGGACACCGGCTTCGAGGTCGAGGGCGAGGCGCTGGGGCCCGACCAGGTCGCGGCGTGGCTCGAGGCGCACGCGCGGGGTACCGGCACCCACGGCGTGTCGGTCGCCGGCACCTGGGGCCGTGGCACCGGCCAGGTGACCCGGATCGCGGTCGCCGCGCCGGACGGGACGGCCGCCGCGGTGGAGCCCGAGCAGCTCACCGCGTCGGACGAGCAGGCCCTCGCCGCCTGGCTCGCCGATCCCTCGGTGGCAAAGGTCTTCCACGACGTGAAAGGCCCCGTGCTCGCCCTGGGGGCGCGCGGGTGGACGGTCGCCGGCGTCACCAGCGACACCGCGCTCGCGGCGTACCTCGCGCTGCCCGGCCAGCGGTCCTTCGATCTCGGGGACCTGTCCCTGCGCTACCTGCGCCGCGAGCTTCGCGCCGAGGTGCAGGACGGCCAGCTGTCGCTGGACGGGTCGGCGGAGGCTGACGCCGCCCAGGCCGAGATGGTGCGGGCCCGCGCGATCGTCGACCTGGGGGAGGCGCTGGACGCCGACCTGGC
Organism: uncultured Frankiaceae bacterium; assembly: GCA_964510285.1. Classification (GTDB taxonomy): domain Bacteria; phylum Actinomycetota; class Actinomycetes; order JAFAQI01; family JAFAQI01; genus DASZTV01. The sequence goes on from CAZEAM010000211.1 coordinate 2,777, forward strand.
CCGCCGCGGCGGTACCCGGCTGCTGGCCGAGGTCGAGTTGCCGCTGACGGCGTTGCTCGCCGACATGGAACGCGCCGGGATCGCCGCCGACGTCGACTGGCTGGCCGAGCTCGAGGCGCGGTTCGGCGGCGAGGTGAAGCAGGCGGCCGACGCGGCGTACGCCGTCATCGGGCACGAGGTCAACCTCGGCTCGCCCAAGCAGCTCCAGCAGGTGCTGTTCGACGAGCTCGACCTGCCGAAGACGAAGAAGATCAAGACCGGCTACACCACCGACGCGGACGCCCTGCAAGACCTGTATGCGAGGTCGGGCCACCCGTTCCTCGAACACCTGTTGCGGCATCGTGACGTGTCGCGGTTGAAGACCGTGGTCGACTCGCTGATCCCGATGGTCGACGACGTGGGCCGGATCCACACCACGTTCAACCAGATGGTCGCGGCGACCGGACGGCTGTCGAGCACCGATCCGAACCTGCAGAACATCCCGGTACGCACGCTCGAGGGCCGCGAGATCCGCAAGGCGTTCGTCGTCGGTGACGGCTTCGAGTCGTTGATGACCGCCGACTATTCGCAGATCGAGATGCGGATCATGGCGCATCTGTCCCACGACGCGGGCCTGATCGAGGCGTTCACGTCGGGGGAGGACCTGCACACCTTCGTGGCGGCGACCGCGTTCGGCGTACCGATCGACCAGGTCGACCCGGAGCAGCGGCGGCGGATCAAGGCGATGTCGTACGGCCTCGCCTACGGCCTGTCGGCGTTCGGCCTGGCGCAGCAGCTGGGGATCACGCCCGAAGAGGCGCGCGAGCAGATGGAGGCGTACTTCTCCCGTTTCGGCGGCGTGCGTGACTACCTCAAGGGCGTGGTCGACATCGCACGAAAGGACGGCTACACCGAGACCATCCTCGGTCGCCGCCGCTACCTGCCGGACCTGACCAGCGACAACATGCAGCGCCGGCAGATGGCCGAGCGGATGGCGCTCAACGCGCCCATCCAAGGGTCGGCGGCGGACATCATCAAGGTGGCGATGCTCAACGTCGAGCGAGCCCTGCGCGAGGCGAACCTCTCCTCTCGCCTCCTGCTACAGGTGCACGACGAGCTGGTGCTCGAGGTCGCGGCGGGCGAGCGCGACCAGGTCGAGCACCTGGTCCGCAGCGAGATGTGCTCGGCGTATCAGCTGGGCGACGTGCCCCTGGACGTGTCCGTGGGCTACGGCAAGAACTGGGACGACGCCGCCCACTAGCCCGGCTTGCTGGTGCGGAAGATTGCGGTGCCCGGGATCATCTCGCCACGCAGCCTGCTCCATTGACCCCAGACGTGGTCGTCACCGGACGGCCACTCCGGCTCGATCAGGTCGTCGATGACCAGCCCGGCCGCGACGATCTCGCGGACCCGGTCGCCCAGGGTCCGGTGGTGCTCGACGTACGTCGGCGTGCCGGTCTCGTCGACCTCGACGTACGGCCGCCGGTCGAAGAACGACGTGGTGTCGGTCAGCCCGCCCGGACCCGCGTCGTCCGGGAACGACCAGCGAATCGGGTGTGTCACCGAGAACACCCAGCGCCCACCGGGACGCAGCACGCGCGCCACATCCGCCATGATCGCGCCCGAGTCGGCGGCGAACGGCACGGCGCCGTACGCCGAGCACGCGAGGTCGAAGGTCGCGTCGCCGAACGGCAGCCGCTGGGCGTCCGCGAGCACCAGCGGGGTGCGGGCGCCGGCCCGCTCGTCGAGCCGGCGCGCGTGTGCCAGCTGCGTGGCCGACAGGTCCAGGGCAACCGCGTGCGCGCCCTGGGCGGCGAGCCACCGGCTGCACTGCGCAGCGCCGGCGCCGATCTCGAGGATCCGGCGGCCGTCGACCGCGCCGAGCAGACCCGCTTCGGACTCGCGCAGCCCCTCCGGACCCCACAGGAAGTCGGCGTCGCCGAGGAACTCGCCGTGCTCGGCCTGGTAGGCGCCCGCCTCGGCGTCCCACCAGCCGCGGGCGGCTCGCAGGCTCTCCGCCCGCGAGAGCGTGCGGCGTACCGGTCTGATCACCTCGACCGGCCCGTCCTCGCCGTTCGACTCAGGCTTGGACACTGACTAAACTGCCTGGTCGCGCACGGGAACCCCCGGCGCATCCACCGACATCTGTCCCTTCGACATCTGTCCGCCCCCGAGGATCACCACTAGATGACCGCAGCAGTCGCCGAGCCCAACTCCCTTCCCCAGGTCGCCGTCAATGACATCGGCAGCGCCGATGACTTCCTGGCCGCGATCGAAGGCACGATCAAAGAGTTCAACGACGGCGACATCGTCGAAGGCGTCATCGTCCGCGTCGACCGCGACGAGGTGCTCCTCGACATCGGCTACAAGACCGAGGGCGTGATCCCGAGCCGCGAGCTGTCGATCAAGCACGACGTCGACCCTAACGAGGTCGTCTCCGTCGGCGACAGCATCGAGGCGCTTGTCCTGCAGAAGGAGGACAAGGAGGGCCGGCTGATCCTGTCCAAGAAGCGCGCCCAGTACGAGCGCGCCTGGGGCACGATCGAGCAGATCAAGGACGAGGACGGCATCGTCACCGGCACGGTGATCGAGGTCGTCAAGGGTGGCCTCATCCTCGACATCGGGCTGCGCGGCTTCCTGCCGGCGTCGCTGGTCGAGATGCGTCGCGTGCGGGACCTGCAGCCGTACGTCGGCAAGGAGCTCGAGGCCAAGATCATCGAGCTCGACAAGAACCGCAACAACGTGGTGCTCTCCCGCCGCGCCTGGCTGGAGCAGACCCAGAGCGAGGTCCGCCAGACCTTCCTCACCCAGCTGCAGAAGGGCCAGGTCCGCAAGGGCGTCGTGTCCTCGATCGTCAACTTCGGCGCGTTCGTCGACCTGGGCGGCGTCGACGGTCTGGTCCACGTCTCCGAGCTGTCCTGGAAGCACATCGACCACCCGAGCGAGGTCGTCGAGGTCGGCAACGAGGTCACCGTCGAGGTGCTCGACGTCGACATGGACCGCGAGCGGGTGTCGCTGTCGCTGAAGGCGACGCAGGAGGACCCGTGGCAGGCGTTCGCCCGGGCGCACTCCATCGGCCAGGTCGTCCCCGGCCGGGTCACCAAGCTGGTGCCGTTCGGTGCCTTCGTCCGCGTGGCTGAGGGCATCGAGGGTCTGGTCCACATCTCCGAGCTCGCCGAGCGGCACGTCGAGATCCCCGAGCAGGTGGTCAACGTCGGCGACGAGATCTACGTGAAGGTCATCGACGTCGACCTCGAGCGTCGCCGGATCTCGCTGTCGCTGAAGCAGGCCAACGAGGGGACGGTCGGCGAGGCGGTCGCGGACCACTTCGACCCGACGCAGTACGGCATGCCGGCTCAGTACGACGACCAGGGCAACTACATCTACCCCGAAGGCTTCGACTCGGAGACCAACGAGTGGAAGCCGGGCTACGAGGCCCAGCAGGCCGAGTGGGAGGCGCAGTACGCCAAGGCGCACGAGCGCTGGGAGGCCCACCAGGAGCAGGTGCGGGCGGCCCAGGCTGCGGAGGCGCAGGCCGCGGAAACCACGTCGTACAGCTCGGCTCCCGAGGCGGCGGCCCAGCCCGAGTCGGCCGGCACGCTCGCCAGCGACGAGGCGCTCGCCGAGTTGCGGCGCAAGCTGACCGGCGGCGACGAGCCGGAGCCGGAGCCGGAGCCGGAGCCGGACGCCGCGGCGAACGAGGCCGACCAGGCCGAATAGCCGTCAACCCTGCGTGATCATGGCGAAGTGGGCAGACACGCCCGCGTGTCGTGACCAAAACGCCATGATCACGGCGAAGTAGCCAGGGGTGCTGAACGTCGGGCTGACCGGCGGGATCGGGGCCGGCAAGAGCGAGGTCACCCGTCGATTCGCGGCGCTCGGCGCGCACATCATCGACGCCGACGCGCTGGCCCGTGAGGTGGTCGAGCCGGGCACGCCGGGGCTCGAGGCGGTGGTCGCGGAGTTCGGGCCAGAGGTGCGGGCTGCCGACGGGTCGCTGGACCGCGAAGCGGTGGCGGCGAAGGTGTTCGCCGACGACGAGGCGCGGGCCCGGCTCAACGCGATCGTGCACCCGCTGATCGGGGAGCGGGTATTCGCGCTGCTCGCCGAGTACGAGGCGGCCGACCCGGACGGGATCCTGATCAACGACGTCCCGCTGATCGCCGAGGCCGGGGTGGCGGAGCGCTACGAGGTGATCGTGGTCGTCGACGCACCGGTCGACACGCAGCTCGACCGCCTGGTCCGGCTGCGCGGGATGACGAGGGAGGCGGCGCAGGCCCGGATCGACGTACAGGCCAGCCGCGAGCAGCGGCTCGCGCTCGCCGACTTCGTGATCACCAACGACGGCGACCTCGACGCCCTGGACCGGCAGGTCGCAGACGTCTGGGCCGAGCTCAAGGCCCGGGCCCACAAACCCCGGCTGTAGAACACAAACGTGACGTCAGTAGCCGGCTGAGGTCGCTCCGCCGTCTCACGAGGGCACAACTGCAACGTTTGTGTTCTACAGCCGGGGGGCTTTCGCGGGCGGGATTGTCCGAGGCCCGGCGTACGTTGTGGACTTGTGGCCGCCCCGACCTCGATCCGCCCGAAGCAGGCGCCGTTCGTCGTCGAGTCCGACTTCGAGCCGTCCGGTGACCAGCCGGCGGCGATCGACGAGCTCGCCCGCCGGATCCGCGACGGCAAGAAGGACGTCGTGCTGCTCGGCGCCACCGGGACCGGCAAGTCCGCGACGACCGCCTGGCTGATCGAACGGCTGCAGCGGCCCACGCTGGTGATGGCACCGAACAAGACGCTTGCCGCCCAGCTGGCCAACGAGTTCCGTGAGCTGCTGCCGAACAACGCGGTCGAGTACTTCGTCTCCTACTACGACTACTACCAGCCCGAGGCCTACGTCCCGCAGACCGACACCTACATCGAGAAGGACTCCTCGATCAACGAGGAGGTCGAGCGGCTGCGGCACTCGGCGACGATGAGCCTGCTGACCCGCCGCGATGTCGTCGTGGTCGCCAGCGTCTCCTGCATCTACGGCCTCGGTACCCCGGAGGAGTACGTCGACCGCTGCGTGCAGCTCGACCTCGGGCAGACGATCGAGCGCGACGCGCTGCTCCGCCGGTTCGTCGACATCCAGTACACCCGCAACGACCTCGCGTTCACCCGAGGCACCTTCCGGGTGCGCGGGGACACCATCGAGATCTTCCCGGTCTACCAGGAGCTCGCGGTCCGCATCGAGATGTTCGGCGACGAGATCGAACGGATCTCCACGCTGCATCCGCTGACCGGCGAGGTGGTCAGCGACGACGAGACGGTGCTCGTGTTCCCGGCGACGCACTACGTCGCCGGACCGGAGCGCATGGAGCGAGCGATCGCCGGCATCGAGGCGGAGCTCGAGCAGCGGCTCGCCGATCTCGAGCAGCAGGGCAAGCTGCTCGAGGCACAGCGGCTGCGCATGCGCACGACGTACGACATCGAGATGATGCGCCAGGTCGGCTTCTGCTCCGGCATCGAGAACTACTCGCGGCACATCGACGGCCGCGGACCGGGCACGCCGCCGCACACGCTGCTCGACTACTTTCCGGACGACTTCCTGCTGGTCATCGACGAGTCGCACGTGACGGTGCCCCAGATCGGCGGCATGTACGAGGGCGACATGTCCCGCAAGCGGACGCTGGTCGACCACGGCTTCCGGCTGCCGAGTGCGATGGACAACCGGCCGCTGCGCTGGGAGGAGTTCCTCGAGCGGATCGGGCAGACCGTCTACCTGTCGGCGACGCCCGGCAACTACGAGATGGGCAAGGTCAAGGGCGACGTCGTCGAGCAGGTGATCCGCCCGACCGGCCTGGTCGACCCCCTGGTCGTCGTGAAGCCGCCCAAGGGCCAGATCGACGACCTGATGCACGAGATCCAGCTGCGGGTCGAGCGCGACGAGCGGGTGCTCGTCACGACGCTGACCAAGAAGATGGCGGAGGACCTCACCGACTACCTGCTCGAGAACGGTGTGCGGGTCCGCTACCTGCACAGCGAGGTGGACACGCTGCGCCGGGTCGAGCTGCTGCGCGAGCTGCGGCTCGGGGAGTACGACGTCCTGGTCGGCATCAACCTGCTCCGCGAGGGCCTGGACCTGCCCGAGGTGTCGCTGGTGTCGATCCTCGACGCGGACAAGGAAGGCTTCCTGCGCTCCGACAAGTCGTTGATCCAGACGATCGGGCGGGCCGCGCGGCACGTGTCCGGCGAGGTGCACATGTACGCCGACACGATCACCCCGTCGATGAGGGCGGCGATCGAGGAGACCAACCGGCGGCGGGAGAAGCAGATCGCCTACAACGCCGAGATGGGCATCGATCCTCAGCCGTTGCGCAAGAAAATCGCGGACATCCTCGACGACATCGTGCGCAGCGACGACGGCGAGCTGATCGGCGGCAGCGGGCGGGCCCAGTCGCGCGGCAAGACGCCGGTGCCCGGGATGGCGAGCAAGGCGGCGACGGCCGGCAAGCATGCCCCGGACCTGGCCGGGATGCCGCGTGCGGAGCTCGCCCAACTGATCCAGCAGCTGCAGGACCAGATGCACGACGCGGCGGCGGAGCTGCAGTTCGAGCTGGCCGCCCGGCTGCGCGACGAGATCAACGAGCTGAAGAAGGAGCTCCGCGGCATGACCGCTGCGGGCATCGAGTAGCACCGGCAGTGACAACCGGATGCGGATGGTGCGCGTCGGGATTGCATGAAGCTCCCCGCCTGTTTCTCACGGTCATTGAGTTGGCCGCTTGTCCTGTCGATGGCCGCGATCGTGGCGATCGCCGTCTTGCTCGCCGGGTGCGGAGGCGCCAGCAGTGGCGGCGCGCAGGTGCAGTCGACCGGCACCGCAGCGGCCGACGCCGGGCCTCCCGCCGCCACCGCGGCCGGGTTCGCGGGTGTCGCGTTCGGTACGCCGCAGGACGCCGCTCAGGCGCAACTGGTGAACCTGCTCGGCAAGCCGACGACGGACGTGACCCGCAACGACCTCCCCACATCGTGCGGCGTCTCCGCCAGTGCGGAGTGGAAGGGCTTCTCCGCCTTCTACTTCAAGGGCAAGTTCACCGGTTACGAGTACCGCGGAGCCGACGTACAGGGGCCGAACGGGCTGCACGTCGGGATGAGCATCGCGGCGGCGAAGGCGAGCGCCGGGCACGACTTCACGACCTCCGCTGCGCAGGGCGGATCTTGGGAGCTGGACACGTCTGCAGGGAAGCTCGCCGGCTACCTGGACGCAGTGCCGCCGAAGGGACGCATCGCGAGCATCGACGCGGGCTCGGTCGGTTGCCCGTCGATGACGCCCTGACCCGTACCGCGGTGGATCCCGCTCGCCAACGCCGGGGCGTGCAGGACCAGCCCTGGGCGGGTGAGGTCGTCGCCAAGCTCCCGAAGGCAAAGCGCCCGCAACCAGCGGCTGGCCGAGAGGTCCGATGCCGGGGGAGACTGCCCCCGTGACGACCTACCTCGTGACCGGGGGGACCGGGTTCCTCGGCCGGCACCTCGTCGAGCTGCTCACGGCGCGAGACGACGCGACGGTGCTGGTCCTGGTCCGGTCCGGGTCGATGGCGAAGCTGGCCCGTCTGGGTGAGCGGGTCGAGCCGCTTGTGGGCGACCTGACCGAACCGCTGCTCGGGGTCAGCGGCGCCGACCGTGACCGCCTGCGCGACCAGGTCGACCACTTCGTGCATCTGGCGGCGCTCTACGACATGACGGCGGACGCGGCGACCAACGAGCTCACCAACATCGGCGGGACCACCGAGGCGCTGCTGCTCGCGTCGGACCTCAACGCCAAGCGGTTCCACCACGTGTCGTCGGTCGCGGTGGCAGGGGAGTACGACGGCACGTTCACCGAGGACATGTTCGACGAGGGCCAGCACCTGCCGTCGCCGTACCACGCCACGAAGTTCGAAGCCGAGCGGCTGGTACGCGAGCAGCAGGACCTGCCGTGGCGGGTGTACCGGCCGGCGATCGTGGTCGGTCACTCGAAGACCGGCGCGATGGACAAGATCGACGGCCCGTACTACTTCTTCCCGGCGCTGGCCCGGCTCGCCGCGCTGCCGTCCTGGCTGCCGCTCGTGGGTCCGGACCTCGGCGACACCAACGTGGTCCCGGTCGACTACGTGGCCAGGGCGATGGACCACCTGATGCATGCGGAAGGCCTCGACGGGCGGGCGTTCCACCTGGTCGCACCGGAGCCGCAGCCGCTGCTGGACGTCATCAACGCATTCAGCGCGGCGGCCGGCGGGCCCACGGTCGCAGTGCCGATCGACCGTCGGGTCGCCGTACCCGCTCGTGCACTGCTCGGCTACACCGAGCTGATCCCTGGCGTGACCCTCGCCCGCGACGTACTGCTGGACCGGCTGGCGATCCCGCCCGAGGTGATCCCGCACTCCACCTTCCGCTCGGTGTTCGACTCGGTGGAGACCCGGCGTGAGCTGCGCGGCACCGGCATCTCGGTGCCGCCACTCGAGGAGTACGCCGACGTGCTGTGGCAGTTCTGGGCGGACAACCTCGACTCGGTCCGGGCACGGCGCAAGCGGCCGGGGGCCGCGTTGGAGGGCCGTGCGGTCGTCATCACAGGCGCGTCGTCCGGGATCGGGGCTGCGACCGCGCTCGCGGTGGCCCGGCTCGGTGGTATGCCGTACCTCGTCGCGCGAAGCGCCGACAAGCTCGAAGAGATCAAGGCAGCGGTCGAGGCGGAGGGCGGGACCGCGCGGGTCTACCCGTGTGACATCACCGACGCGGAGTCGGTGGCTGCGACGGTGAAGCAGATGGTGGCCGACTCGCCCGACGGCATCGACTACCTGGTCAACAACGCGGGGCGCTCGATCCGGCGCTCGGTGCGGCTGTCGCACGACCGGTTCCACGACTACGAGCGCACGATGGCCCTCAACTACTTCGCCGCGGTGCGGATGATCTACGCGCTGCTCCCGCACATGGCCGAGCGGCACTTCGGTCACATCGTGAACATCTCCTCGATCGGCGTGCAGACCGCGCCGCCGCGGTTCTCGGCGTACGTCGCGTCAAAGGCAGCGCTCGACGCGTTCAGCCGGGTCGTGGCGAGCGAGACGTGGGGCGACGGGGTCACTTTCACGACCATCCACATGCCGCTGGTCCGCACGCCGATGATCAGTCCGACGAAGATCTACGACGCGTTCCCGACGTTGAGCCCCGACGAGGCGGCCGACATGGTCGCGCGAGCGCTGGTCGAGCGGCCGAAGCGGATCAGCACCCGGCTCGGCACCTTCGGCGAGGTGGCCTAAGCCGTGGCGCCGCGGGTGGTCGACGCGCTGCTCAGCGTCGCCTACCGGGTCTTCCCCGACTCGAAGGCTGCGGGCGGCGGCGAGTCGGAGGGCGTGTCGCTCAGCCGAGGGGCCCAGGCGCTGGTCAAGCTCCTCCCCGGCGTGCACTGGTGAGCGGATGGCACATGCGTATCGCGCCTCGGCATGCGCATGTGCCATCCGCTCAGCTATAGCTGTGCGGATGGCACATGCGCATGCTCATGCGGCGAATATCTCGTCGACCTCGTAGGGGTCCTTCGGGATTGCCCACATGTCCTTCGCCTTGCCGTCCCGGATGTGCCAGACGTGCGCCTCGTCAAAGTCGAGGTGCCGGCCCTGGTAGTCGATCGAGACGGTGACCAGCGCAACCACGTGGTCGTCGGTGGCCAGTACGTCGTGCAACGCGAGCTTCATCGAGAAGTCCACCAGCACGAAGAACTCCATCATGTGGCCGAACACGGCCTCCTTGCCGGAGTAGCGGCCGGCGGTAGGGAAGCGGCCGCCCTGGAAGAACTCGACATCGTCCGCCATGTGCGCGTCGAGCCACTCGCTGTTTCCGTCCGCGATGGCGTCGAACGCCGCGCGCGCGAACTCCTCGTTCGGATGCATCTCGTGTCCCCCCAAGGTGGCATGTAGTTAGGGGGCTAACTATATGATGGGGACTCGTGGCGTCAAACACCCCGAGCGAGCCGGCCGCACAGCCGCTGATCCGGATCCCGGTCGGCTTCGAGGGGAAGTTTCCCGGCACCAGCCATCGCGCAGTGGAGACGTTCCTCAACATCGGTGTCCTGACGGGGGCGGTGCGGGGCGCGATCGAATCGTTCATCACCTCGTCAGGGCTGCCATCGAATGCGGCGTTCAACGTCCTGACGGTCGTCGCCGGGGCGGGGAAGCCGCTGAAGCCCTCGGTGATAGCCAGCCGGATCATGGTGACGCGGGCGACCATCACCGGCGTGCTGGACTCGCTCGAGACGCGCGGGCTCGTGCGGCGCGTCGCCAGCCCGACCGATGGGCGGTCCCGAGACGTCACGGTCACGCCCGCCGGCAGGCGGCTCGTGCGCCGGCTGGAACCGAAGCTGCACGCCTTCGAGACCGAGCTGATGACCGCCCTCGGCGACGACGAGCTCGACGAGCTGCTACGGATGGTCGCCGTGCTGCAGGCGCGACTTCGCGAGATCGATCTCGAGGAGGCGCCCTAGGCCGGGACCGGGAAGCTCGCCGTCAGCTCGCGGGTCTCCTTGGCGACCTGCTCGATGTCGGACTCGTCGCCGGCCGCCACCGCATTGGCGACGCGGTCCATCCAACCCGCAACGGCGGTCATCTCGGCCGGGCCCATCCCGCGGGAGGTCACCGCCGCGGTGCCGAGCCGCAGCCCCGACGGGTCGAACGGGGGCCGCGGGTCGTCCGGGATCGCGTTGTAGTTCGTGACGATGCCGGCCCGGTCCAGCGCCTGCGCGAACGGCTTACCGCCGATGCCCTTGGGGGTCAGGTCGACCAGGATCAGGTGGTTGTCCGTGCCACCGGACACCAGGTTGAAGCCGCGCTCACTGAGCGCCGCCGCGAACGCCGCGGCGTTGGTGACGATCTGCGCGGCGTAGTCACGGAACTCCGGCTGTGCTGCCTCGTGCAGCGCGACGGCGATGGCTGCCGTCGTGTGGTTGTGCGGGCCGCCCTGCAGGCCCGGGAAGACGGCCTTGTCGAGGGCGGTCGCGTGCTCCGCGTTGCTCATCAGCATGGCGCCACGCGGACCGCGCAGCGTCTTGTGCGTGGTCGTGGGGATGACCGATGCGTGACCGACCGGAGACGGGTGGGCGCCACCCGCGACCAGGCCGGCGATGTGGGCGATGTCGGCGACCAGCACCGCGTCGATCTCGGCGGCGATCGAGGCGAAGCCCGGGAAGTCGATGGTGCGCGGGATCGCCGTACCGCCGCAGAAGATCACCTTCGGCCGCTCGGCGAGGGCCAGGTCGCGCACCTCGTCGAGGTCGACCCGGCCGGTGTCCGCGCGCACGCCGAACCGGACCGGGGTGAACCACTTGCCAGTCGCGGACACGCCCCAGCCGTGGGTGAGATGCCCGCCGGCCGGCAGCGACATCCCCATGACCTTGTCTCCGGGCGAGAGGAACGCGAGATAGACCGCGAGGTTCGCGGGGGAGCCGGAGTACGGCTGGACGTTGGCGTGGTCGACGCCGAACAGGGACTTAGCCCGGTCGATGGCGAGGGTCTCGATCTGGTCGATGACCTGCTGGCCCTCGTAGTAGCGCTTGCCGGCGTACCCCTCGGAGTACTTGTTGGTGAGCACCGTCCCGGTCGCCTCGAGGACGGCGCGCGAGACGTAGTTCTCCGAGGCGATCAGCCGGATCTTCTCGCGCTGGCGGACCTCTTCGGCGTCGATCAGCGCCGCGATGTCCGGGTCAGACGCCCGGAGTGCGGCCAGGGTCGGGATGTTCGCTACGTCGGACATGCTCGCTCCCACAGCGACCGCGCCCAGGCGTACGGCGTCGGCCAGATCTGCGCTTCCCGGTGGTCAGTTCCACCCACTTCACGCCAGTCGCGACGCAACCAAGTCTAGCCGTGCCGCTTGCGCTGGGTCGGCATTCGCTGTTTGGTGCGCAGCGTCGGGCCGGCGCCGCCGAGGAACTCGATCTCCTCGCCGACCTCCTGGCAGCTCCCGGTCAGCTGGATCGGGGTCAGCGGGACGTGGGGCAGGTCGGGCAGCTTCGTGTGGTGCGGACCGCGGAACAGCGTCGAGGTCAGGTCGCCGACCGTCTTGCGGCGCCATCTCGAGACGTTCGGGACCTCGATACCGAATCGTTCGTGGAGGAACTTCAGCTGCGAGGTGTGGTCGAACACCTCCGACGCGATGTGGCCGCCGCGGCTGAACGGTGAGATCACCAGCGAGGGCACCCGGACTCCGAGCCCGACCGGCCCGCGGATGCCCAGGGTGTCGGTCGGGATCGACTTCGCGGTCAGCCACTCGCCGGGGGTGCCCTTCGGCGGGGTGGGCGGTGAGACGTGGTCGAAGAAGCCGTCGTTCTCGTCGTAGGTCAACAACAGCACGGTCTTGGACCACACCTTCGGGTTGGAGGCCAGGATGTCGATCACCTGGCGTACGAACCACTGCCCGCGCTGCGGGCTCGCGGACGGGTGGTCGTCGAAGCCCAGCGGGGGCACGATCCAGGACACCTTGGGTAGCCGGCCGCTGCGCACGTCGGCTTGGAACTCGGCCGGGAAGGTGGGCCCGAACGCCTTCCGGTGCAGCGCCGAGAGCGGGTTCTGGAAGGCCTTGAAGTAGGGCAGCACATTGTCGGCCACGAGCATCACCAGCGGGTTGAGCGTCGGGTCGTAGAGGGCCGGGTCCCAGATCGGGTACTGCACCAGCCCGGCGTACTTCCCGGTCGCGCCGACGAAGGACGGGTGGTAGTACTTCCACGAGATCCCGGCGTCCTCGAGCACCTCCTGGACGGTCGGCCAGGAGCAGGTCCAGAGGGCACGCGGGTCGACGTTGGTGTCCGTGACCGGCCCGCCGCGGCGGCCGGCCGGGTCGATCGTGCCGGTCTCGGCCATCAGGCGATTGGGATGGGTCGGCCCGAGGACCGAGCAGAAGTAGTGGTCGCACAGCGTGAAGTGGTCGGCGAGGGCCCAGTAGAGCGGAATCTCGCGGCGCGTGAGGTACCCCATCGTCAGGGCGCCGTTGGAGGCTCCCTCGTTGCCCGGGTCGGTGTGCGTGCGCACCCAGCGGTCCATCTTCCCGCCGTTCCAGCACTGGTGCATCGGACCCCAGTTGTGGGTGAGGTCGTGGGTGCAGTCGTCGCCCGGCGGGTAGTCGATGTGGAAGGGCAGCAGCTTCTTGCGCGGCGACAGGTGCTTGCCGGCCGGGTAGTCCTGGGCGAACACCCCGAGCGAGTGCTTGGGGTGGTCGTCGAACCCGCGCCCCTTCGGGTAGGCGCCGAAGAAGTGGTCGTAGGACCGGTTCTCCATCATCAGGAACACGACATGCTCGACCGCACCGAGATCGGAGCCGTGCGGGCGGATCTGCGCGGCCCGATGCGCCGTCGCCTGCGCCAGGCGGGCCCGCCGCGCCACCTGCTCCGGTACGGCGGCGGCGCTGCGCTCCGGGAGGCCGAGCGCCGCGGCCGCTCCGAGCGCGGTGATCGCCGCGATCAGCTCGCGTCGCGACAGCGCGTTGCCGGTCGCCGGCGTAATGGGCGGCGCGCCGAGGCGTCGCTGCAGCTCATCCGCCATCCGGCGCAGCGTAGTGGCTCGGGCTGCGCGGCGCGCCCGCTGCGCGAAGTACAACAACTTCGCAACGATGTGGTTGTC
>CAZEAM010000212.1:0-3720 GCA_964510285.1 uncultured Frankiaceae bacterium
GCTTCCCGACGGCGGTGCTCGTCACGGCCCTTCGCCTTCTCGTACGCCGCCGCCGACCGGAGGGCCTTCGCCTCCTTCAGCTTCACGACCTTGGCCTCGCGCTGCTCGCCGGCCTCGATGAGCTCGTCGTCGCGAAGCACCGAACCCGCCAGCGTCTCCAGGCGCGCCTCGATCGTCTCGAAGGCGAGGGTGGGGGCCCACTCCGCGTTGTCCCGCTTCCCGGCCATCCGCTCGGCGGCCGACAACGGCAACCGCAGGGCTTTCAGGTACGCGGTGAACGCGCTGCGCGGAAGGGTGCGAATCGTCGGCATCATCGGTCTCCCTCCGGGGTGTCGGGATCTACCCGCTCGGCGGTTCGCTCGGCGTCGCGGGCCTTCGCGGCGAGCCGGGCCGCGTCACGCTCGGCCTCGGCGCGCATTGCGGCGGCGTGCTGCTCCTCGCGCCGCAGCGTGCCACGCCGCGCCTCGGCTTGGCGGTCGACGGCGGCCTGCTGCCGAGCCGCTTGCTGGTCGGCTTCCCGCGCAGCAGCGGCGCGGTCGCGCTCGACCCGCTGCTCCTGCGTGTCGGCAGCGGTTTCCGCGGCGAGGCGCTGCCGCTCGGTCGTGACCTCCTGGCGCCGCTCGGTCACCTCCGCCTTGCGCTGCTCGCGTTCCGCGTCGGTTTCGAGCCGGCGTGCCTCAGCGAGGGCCTGGGCCTTGTCCTTGTGGAGCTCGCCTTCGCGCTTGAGGTCGTCGTCGCCGGTCACGGCGCCCGCGACCTGTTTCACCGCGCCCTTGACGCGCTCGGCGATCGCGCTGGCGAAGCCCGAGTTCGCAGTGCTCACGAAGACTCCTGGGTGCTGGACTTTGCGGGGACCTACTAGGCATGCCCGCCTTCACCCGGCAAAACCCGTGATGGGAGGTTCGTCACACCTTCGCTGACCGCGCCGGTCGCTTCGGCCGGCGCACGATCCGTGACAGGGCCTCGGTCAGCGTCGCGCCGTCGAGTGTCTCCTGATCGAGGAGCTGGTCGACCAGGGCATCGAAACCGGCACGATGCCTGCGAATCACCTCGGTGGCATCGCCCACGGCGGCCTCGACCAGCCGGCGCACCTCGGAGTCGAGCGCCTCCTGCTGCTGCGGGGACACGTCGGCGAGCGGGGTCTCCTCTTCGAGGAGTCCAGGCCCGCCGGAGGCCAGTAGCCGCACCGGCCCGACCCGGTCGGACAGGCCGTAACGGGCGACCATGTCACGCGCCAGCGCGCAGGCGCGGGCGATGTCAGGTTCCCCAGCGGTCGAGCCGCTGCCGAGCACCAGCCGTTCCGCGGCGAGGCCCGAGACGAGGCCGGCCAGCCGCCGCTCCAGCTCGTCGCGGGACCGGACCGCGGCCTCATCCGGCGCGACCTGCGTGGTCCCGCCGACGGTGCCGCGAGACAGGATCGACACCCGGTGCAGCGACGTCGGGTCGCCGTGCGCCGCGACGTACGTCGCGTGGCCGGCCTCGTGCACGGCCAACCGTCTGCGCTCGTCCTCGCCGAGCAACCGGCCGCGCCGTTTCGGGCCCGACAGCACCCGTTGCACCGCTTCGTCGACGTCCGCCACGGTCACTTCGCGGCGGTTCTCGCGGATCGCCAGCAGCACCGACTCGTTCATCACGTTCGCGAGATCGGCGCCGGTGAACCCGGGGGTACGGCGTGCCACCTCGTCGAGCGAGACGTCGCCGTTCAGCGGCTTTCCGCGCGCGTGGATCCGGAGGATGTGTGCGCGTCCCTCGAGATCGGGGCGGTCGATGGTGATGTGCCGGTCGAACCGGCCGGGTCGCATCAGCGCCGGGTCGAGGATGTCGGGACGGTTGGTGGCGCCGATCACGACGATGCCATGCGCTATCTCGAAGCCGTCCATCTCGACGAGAAGCTGGTTGAGGGTCTGCTCCCGCTCGTCGGACCCCCCGCCGCCGGATGCCGCGCCGCGGCGGCGGCCGGCCGCGTCGAGCTCGTCGATGAACACGATGGCGGGCGCGGCCGCGCGCACCCGGGCGAACAAGTCACGCACCCGGGCCGCACCGACGCCGACGAGTGACTCGACGAACTCCGCGCCGGCGACGTTGAAGAACGGCACGCCCGCTTCGCCGGCCACGGCCTTCGCGAGCAACGTCTTGCCGGTGCCTGGCGCGCCGAACAGCAGCACGCCTTTGGGTGGCGCGGCGCCGAGCGCCTGGTAGCGCTCGGGATCGGCCAGGTAGTCGCGCACCTCGCGCAGCTCGGCGACCGCCTCGTCGGCACCGCCGACGTCCTCGAAGCTGATCGTCGACTCGCCGCGCTTGAGCCGGCCGCGACCGATCGTGCCGAACACCATGACCTCACCGATCGCCGAGCCGCCGGCCCGGGTCACGGTGAACAGCAGGGCGAACAGGTCGGCAAGGACCATCAGCGGAAGCAGGAAGGTCGAGATGGCCTGGACGGCGTGCTTCGTGCCCTGCTGGGCGACGACGTAAGGCGTGTTGGTGTCGCGCAGGATGTTGCCGAGCGCCTGGAACGCCGACCCGCCGCCGGGGACGGCGGCGTGCACGATGCCCTGCGCGGTGGGGCCCAGCAGGCTCGACCCGGCCGTCGGCGTCGCAGCCGGTGTCGGTGTCGCAGCCGGCGTCGGCCTTGCCTTCGGCGTCGCCGTCGCCTTGCTGCGCTTCCCGCCCTTCGCCTTGTGCTGCTTTACCGGGGCGGGCGGGGCCGGCTGCGGTCCGTAGTGGGCGACCACGACGTTGTCGAAGTCGAGCAGGGTGACCTGTGACAGCCGGCCCTGCTCGGCGAGTGTCCCGATCACGCCGAGCCCGACCGGCTGGCCGGGAACGGTGTCGTTGTAGAGGTAGGACAACGAGGCTCCGAACCCGGCGAGCAAGGCGAGCAGCGCGACGAGCAGCGCCGCGGTCGTGCCGCGGTTCTGGCTGCGTCCCTTGCCCTTGATCGCACGGTTGCGAGCCCACTGGCGCACTGCCGTCCGGATCGTCGCGATCGGGTCGCGACGCCGTCCCCGTTGGTCGGCGGTCGTCATCTGGTTCCTTTCCTGCGAACTCGGGCGAGGTTCGGCGCTGGCTGCGGGCGTAGTCGGAAGGCAAAGGCCGCGGCTGCGGTGAGCAGCAGCGCGGCGGCGTACAGCATCGGGGCACCCATGTCAGGCCCGTCGCTGTCGACCCCCGGCTGGGCGTCGGTCGACTGGCTGAGGTCGGCGAGGGCGAGCTGGTTCTGCTGCTCCTGCTCGGTGGCGGCGCCGGTGCCCGGGTTGACGTTCGGGTTGATGTTGCTGCTGACCGGCGGTGGGGGCGGCGGCTGCGCGGCGACCGCCGGAAGCGCGACGGCGGCCGGCGGGATGAACGGCGCGTCGTTCGGGACACAGTGCAGCAGCACGGTCGTGCGCGCCACCGCGGTCTTGCCGACCGCTCCGGACAGCGTGATCGGTGTCGTGCTGCCCGCAGCGGACACCGGGCAGCGGTAGGTGACGGTGACCGGCAGCAGGCTCTTCGTGTGCAGGTTCGCGTGCTCGGTCGACCGGCCGGTGATCGACGCGACCCCCGGGCGTGCGCTGTGAAGGTGGGCGGAGAGCAGGCCGGGTGCGACCACCTCTTCGATGAGCCGAGCGACCGGACCGGCGAGCACCGCGATGCCGGCGCCGGTGATCGGCACGCTGCAGACCATCGGCGCGCCGGCGGGCACGATCTCGTGGTTGCCCGCGCGGCACGCGACGCCGC
>CAZEAM010000213.1:0-4615 GCA_964510285.1 uncultured Frankiaceae bacterium
GGAAGGCCTGCTGCTCGGGAGTGAAATCGAAGTCCACGCAGCCACTGTAGTCAGAATCTGACGACCCGTCAGATTCTCCCCACGACGTTGCTCCGCTTCGCTCCACAACGCCGCGGGGACCCCGGGGTGAGAGCCCCACGACGTTGCTCCGCGTCGCTGCACAACGCCGCGGGGACCCCGAACCCGGGGTGGTCGGCGCGTCCACCGCACCTGGCTACGATCGCTCGCGATGGACTTCTCCCTGACTGCTGAGCAGCTCGAGCTTCGTCGGATGCTGCGCGACGTGACGGCCGACCACTGCTCGTCCGCCCGGCGGCGGGAGGTCATGGCAACCCCGACCGCGGAGGACCAAGCTCTCTGGCGGCTGCTCACCCATGATCTCGGCCTCGTCGGCGTTGCCGTCCCCGAGCAGGCCGGTGGACTCGGCGGCACCTTCGTCGACGCGGCAGTCGTGATCGAGGAGGCCGGCCGGGGGCTGTGGCCGACGCCGCTCGTCCCCGCCCTGGCGGCGGTCAGTGCGGTCGGGAAGTCCGAAGGGGTCGAGGATGTCCTGCGCGAACTCGCCGGTAGCGAGCATCGTGGCGCGGTCGTGGCCGGGGATGCGGTCGCGGTGAGCACGGCTCGGCTGACCGGGGTGGTGGACCAGGTGGTCGGCGCCCAGGGGGCGGACCGCCTGCTCGTCGCGGTCAGCGATGCGCTGTGGCTGGTCGAGTCGAGCTATTTCAAGGTGGACAGCCGAGCCGGCATGGATCCGCTCCGTCCCCTGAGCACCGTGCACCTGGCCGATGCGCGCGGGCGCCGGCTGGCTGATGCCGCCGCGTCCGCCCGAGCGCTCGACATCCTGCGGGTCGCGTTGGCGGTCGAGGCGGTCGGTGTCGCGCAGTGGTGCCTGGACACCACGGTGGATTACCTGAAGACGCGTGAGCAGTTCGGCCGTCCGATCGGTTCCTTCCAGGCGTTGGCCCACCGGGCGTCGGACCTGGCCGTGGATCTTTCGGCCGCGACGTCCACTGCCTACTACGCGGCGTGGTGCGTCGACGGCGCCCCGGAGGAGCTCCCGGTTGTGGCACCGCTCGCCAAGTCCGCCTGCACGGACGCGGCGTACCGGATCGCCGGCGAGGCGATCCAGATGCATGGCGGCATCGGCTTCACCTGGGAGCACGACGCGCACCTCTACTTCAAGCGCGCTGCCGCCTTGCGACTCCTGCTCGGCGACAGCCATCAGCAGCGCCGCCTGGTTGCCAGCCGAGCCAACCTCTTCGGCTGAACGTCCCTCGACCGCGGCGGGCCGGGCGCGGAGAATGCTCGAATGAGTCAGGTCGGGGTCATCGCGCGCCTTCCCGCGACCCATCGGCAATGGCTCTTTCTGAACTCCGTGTTGATCAGCGCGTTCATCAACATCGTCATCAACGCCGCTCTCGCGGCGGCAAGCGCCCGAGGCCATCACATCGCCTGGTGGACCAGCAACCCGTTCAAGACGAACCTGCTTTACAACACGTTGGGAACGCTCTTCTTCCTGCCACTGCTCACGACGGTTGGCGTCACCGCAGCCGTCGCCAAGGAGCGGCTTGCCGGGACCCTTCCGCCGATCGAGGCGCCGTTCGCCACCCGCCTGTGGTCCTGGATCTGCGTGCCGTCGCCATGGTGGCGTGGCGCCCGCTTCGGCGCTGTCACGCTCGGTGCGCTCGCTCCCCTGGACGTTGCCATGGTCCTGCTGCTCGGCCGTGACGGCGCCAGCGCCGGCCACTTCGTGATGGTGCAGGTGCTCCTCGCGGTATTGCTCGGCGCCGTGGTCACGCCGTTCACAGCGCTCGCCGCAATGTGCGAGGACCCGGCGACCTCTTGACTCGCAGCGCGCGGCATGAAAGACCAGTGCTGCGGGCATCCATCCCAGGGGATGCGCGAGGAGGCGGTGGTCGTGACGATCGAAATCATGGCGCTTGCCGACCATGAGTGGGCCGTCCAGGTACAGGAGTCGCAAGGCAGCGACGTCACGTATCACAAGGTTCGTGTCGAGCCCGAGACAACGACCACACTCGGTGTCTCCGACGAGGGGCTGCTCGTGCGCGAAGCGGTCGAGACCTATCTCGAGCACGGGCCGGCAACCGCCCTGCCCCACGACCTGACCCTCGACTGGCTCGAGCACAACGTGCCCGGGTTCCTCGACGACCTGACCTCGCGCCTGAGCTAGTTAGTTGCGGTCGTGATCGGCCGTCTCCACCACGCTCATTCGCTTGGGGACCGGGCGGCGCCGATCAGCGCCGGGTAGCGACCTGCGACCATCGTTGCCCATGGCCGAACCGAACGCGACCCAGCGAAACGACTGGAACACCGAGAGCGGCTTGCGCTGGGCCGCGGACGCGGACCGCCGCGATCGCGTCCTGGTGCCGGTGCTGGAGATGCTGCTCGACGCCGCTGGGCTGCGCCCAGGCGAAGACGTCCTCGACGTCGGCTGCGGTTGCGGGACCGCGACGCTCGGCGCTGCCGCCCGGTCCCGAGGCGGGACGGCGCTGGGCGTCGACATCTCGCATCCGATGCTCGAGGTGGCGCGGGCACGCGCCTCTGGCGTCGAAGGCGTGACGTTCCTCGAGGCCGATGCCCAGACCTGTGACTTCGACCAGAGCTTCGACCTGGTGATCAGCCGGTTCGGAACGATGTTCTTCGACGACGCTCGGGGCGCCTTCCGCAACGTCCGACGGGCGGTGCGCGGAGGCGGCCGGCTGTGCATCGCCACCTGGCAGTCCCTCGACGCCAACGAGTGGTTGAGGTTGCCGGGCGCAGTGCTCGGTCGCTACGCGGAGCTGCCTGCGGGGCACGGCACGGACGCCGAGATGTTCTCGCAGGCAGAGCCGGCGGCGGTCGAAGCCATGTTGTCGGCCGCAGGTTGGCGCGACATACGGATCGATGCTGTGGCCGTCGACCTGCCGTTCGGTCGCGATGTCGATGACGCCGTCGACTACCTCGCTACGACCGGGCCGGGCCGTCGCATCCTGCAGGAGATCGAGGTCAGCGACCATCCGGCGGCGCTCGCGGCGGTCGCGGTCGCGCTGCAGGACTACCTGCGCGACGGGATGGTGCGCCTGTCGGCCGGCATCAACATCGTTCACGCCCGCCGGTGAGCCCGGAGCCCGTCAGCGCTTGGGGATCTTGGGGCCGGTGACGCCCCAGTAGATCAACCGGATCATCGCCTCGCGGACCTGCGCGAACGGGATGTCCCACGCCTCGAAGCCGCCCTGGTGCCCCGCCATCTGCGGCAGCAGGCCGATCAGCGCACCGGCCATCGCCATCGGGTCGACCTCGGCGCCCTTGCCCTGCACCTTCTCGATCTCGGCGGCGAGCGCCTTGGTCATCCCGTTGAGGATCAACGTGCGCAGGTGGCGGAACCGCCGGTCGCCTTCGGTCGAGAGCAGGTCGACGACGCGCAGGGTCGGCCGATGGGTGCGATAGAAGTCGAGGAAGCCGTCGACCAGCTCCTCCGCGCTGGCGACGCCTGCCGCGCCGCCCCACTGCCGACCGGCGATCAGGTCCACGAGCTGCTGACCTTCCTCGACGGTCTGCTCTGCGACGGCGAGCAGGACGCTCTCCAGGTCGACGAAGTACTGGTAGAAGGTTGCCGGCGAGGTGCCGGCGGCCCGGGTGATGTCGGTGACCTTCAGGTCGCGGTACGACGAGCTGGCCAGCAGGTCGATCGTGCACTCGACCAGACGCTTGCGGGTGGCCAGGCCGCGCCGACCGGGAACCCGGCCGTCGACGGCGCGCAGCGGCGGCGCGGCCTTCTTCTGCCGCGGACCTGACGCCGTTTCAGATCTGGCCACGATCGCGATCGTAATAGGTGCGGGTTTCAGTCACGCTGCGCCGCCGAGAGGAACGGCGGCGGTTCGCCGCCACCGTGGACCGCGAGCTTGGCCCCGGTGACGAAGGCAGCGTCGGACGATGCGAGGAAAACGCAGGCGGCAGCCACGTCGGCAGGCTGAGCCAACCGTTTCATCGGGATCGTCTCGGCGACTCGCGCGATGCCCTCCGCGTCGCCGTAGAACAGGCCCGCCTGCTCGGTTTCCAGGTAGCCGACGACGATCTCGTTGACCCGTACCTTCGGCGCCCACTCCATCGCGAGCGTTGCGGTGAGGTTGGACAGCCCGGCCTTCGCGGCGCCGTACGCCGAGCTGCCAGGGGAGGGGCGGTGTCCCGAGAGGCTGCCGATGTTGATGATCACGCCGCCGTCGGGTTGCTCGCTCATCACCCGATACGCCGCCTGCGCGACGTACAGCGGGGCGAGCAGGTTGAGTCCGATCACCTTGCCGACGAAGTTGGGCGAGGCGTCGGCGGCGGGCGCGGGCGGCGCGCCGCCCGCGTTGTTCACGACAACGTCAAGACGGCCGAAGCGCTCGACGGCCGCAGCAACGACAGCGCCCGCGGCGTCGGGATCACGAAGGTCCGCTGCGACGAATCCCTCGACCGGAGGATCAGGAGCGTTGCGCGCGCAGACGACGACGGCGGCGCCGGCATCCCGAAACGCCACAGCGATGCCCCGACCCAGGCCCTTCGTCCCGCCGGTCACGAGAGCCACTCGGCCAGTGAGGTCTGTGGTCATCCGTATATGGTTGCACCGAATCTG
>CAZEAM010000214.1:0-3652 GCA_964510285.1 uncultured Frankiaceae bacterium
CACAACCCGGGGGGGGGGCGGACCCACCCCGGTCCCCCCCCACCGTGTTGTGGCGTTGGTGCTATCTCAGCGTCGTGCTACTAGCTGATCGCGCGGCGCCGCAGGGCGTACACCGACAGGCCGGCGACCGCGAGGATGCCACCGCCGATCGGCAGCCACGGCGACGAGCCGGTGTTCGGCAGCGTCACGTGGGTGTGCGTCTCACCCCGGACCGTCGGACCGTGCAGGGTGACCGTGCCGTTGAGGGCGACGTTCGCCGTGCCCGGACCGTTGCCGGTGGCGCAGGTCCCGGTCACGACCGCGGTGTCCTCGAGCCGGCCGCTCGGCGAGTCGGCCGGGACGTTGACCGTGATCTGCACGTCCTGGTGACCGCCCGGTTTGATGTCCGGTAGGCCGCTCCAGGTCACGTCACTGTTCGTGGAGCTGCCGTCCGCGTTCGGCGAGGTGTCCCCAACGGTCCACTTCACGTTGCCGGTCTCGGAGTCGATCTTGTCCTCGAACGTCACGTTGGTGAGCGTGCAGTTGTACGGGTTGTCCGCGCTCAGCGTCACGGTGAACGGGTGACCCGCGGTGACCGTCTGGCTGCTCGGGGTCTTGGACACCGGGATGTGGCACTGGATGCCGCCGGAGGGCACCTGGGAGTTGGCCTCGAAGTGGCCGACCCTCAGGTCCACGCCGACCTTGATGCCCAGGCTGGTCAACGCGGCGTCGAGCTGCTTGGTGACCTGGTCGAGGGCGCTCAGCACCGGGGTCAGGATCGGGTTGAGCAGCGGAGCCAGCGGGCCTCCGACGTTGGATGCCGTCGTGTTGTTGAGGCTGATCACCTGGACGCTGATCAGGTCCGCGGTCGCCGACACCTTGTCGTTGGTCACGCTGGTCGTCGGCTTGCCGCCGATCTGGACCCGCAGCAGGCCGTCGACGTCGATCGTCAGGCCGTTGGTGCCGAGCAGCTGCTCAGTGGTCAGCGTCGCGGTCTGGCCGCCGGCCGTGATCGACAGGACGTCCTTCTGCTTGTCGCCGCTGCCGTAGGTCACGAACGAGGAGCCGTCACCACCGGCGAACGCCTGCAGCACCAGCGGGTTGATGACCTTGATGTCGATCTCGGCTCCGGGGATGCCCTTGAACAGCTGGACCTCGGCCGTGTGGAGCAGGGTCGCCGAGCTCAGGCCGAACCCGCCGGAGTTGTTCGGCACGAGCTCCTCGAGGGAGTTGTTCTGGACGGTGCCGTTGACCGCGAGCACCGCCTGGGTGGCCGTGACCGGCAGCACCTCGGCGTTGGCGATCGTCGCCTGTCCGGCGGAGATCGGCGTGTTGGGGCCGAGCACGCAGAAGTTGCCGTTGCTCGGGGTGTTCGCGGTGGCGATGTCCGGCTGGACGTCGACCTTCGCGACCGGCGCGAGCGGCAGGTTGAGGATGCGGGCGGTCTTCACCTGGTTCGGCGGCGGAGACACCGTCTCGGCCTGCACGAGCTGCGCCTGCGGGACGCTGTTCGAACCCTGGCCGAGGTTCAGGCTCACACCGGCGGCCCGCCCGTAGGCGTTGTGACCACTCGGGCTCTTCGTGGTGAGCAGCTTCTCGCCGAGAGTATTCACAGTCTGCATGGTCTTGTTTGACACCCCGGACGCGCTCTGCGCCAGACTCAACTGAGCAAGGCTCAGCGAGCCGACGTTCAGCGCGTCGAGGTAAACGAAGTCACCATTGGAGAAGCCCTGGATCGTCCCGTTGATCGGCGGGTTCGGATCGTTGGTGACCGTCAGTGAACTGGCCGCCGCTGAACCGCCCAGTGCCAGGGGCACAACCGTGCCCGCAGTAGCGAGAACCACCGTCAGGCGGGCTCGCTTCGCCGTCATACGCATGTGTGACCGACCCCAAGTCTAGGTAGGCATCCGACAAGAACTATTTGTACCGCACAACGTATGAACGAGCATACCCGCCACGCGGTTACGCATGCGTAACCGGGTGATCACGTCCCGCGTGTCATTCGGGTGGTTTGTGGCCCGCCTCAGACGGGCAAAAGGCCTTCCACGAATTCTTGCAGCTGCGCAACATTGCGGCACTCCACCATCGGCATCACCTCGGCGTACGTCGCGGCTGCGGAGTCCCCGGACGACCAGTACTGGCGCGGCTCCGGGTTGAGCCAGAACGCGTGGCGCGCCTGGCGGACCATGCCGCGCAGCGCCGGCAGCGCCGGGGCGCGGTAGTTCGTGCGGGCGTCCCCGAGCACCAGCAGCGAGGTCTTCGGCGTGACCGCGTCGGGCCACTTCTGGGCGAACACCTCGAACGAGTGCCCGTAGTCGCTGTGCCCGTCGTACCAGACGACGTCGGCCTCGCTCGACATCCGGGCGAGCGCGTCGACGACGTCGCCACCGCGGTCGAACATGTCGGTGACCTCGTCCGCGGTGTCGACGAAGGCGAAGATGCGCACCTTCGCGAACTGCTCGCGCAGCGCGAAGGCCAGCAGGATGGTGAAGTGCGCGAACGCCGCGACCGACCCGCTGACATCGCAGAGCACGACCAGCTCGGGCTTGTGCGGCTTGTGCGGCTTGAAGATCGTGGTGAGCGGGACCCCGCCGCTGGACAGTGACGCGCGCACGGTACGGCGTACGTCGAGCCGGCCCCGGCGTCCGAGTCGCCGCTTCGCGGTCAACCGGGTGGCGAGCCGGCGGGCGATGGGGTGCACCTGGCGTCGCAGCTGGGCCAGGTCGTCGCGCGACGCGCGCAGGAACTCGACCTGCTCGACCAGCGGCTTCACCGCGGTCTTCGCGATCGCCTCGGCGCCGCGGTCCTCGGCCAGCCGGCGTCGGACCTCGGACTCGACCATCTCCTCGAACTGCTTGATCCGCTCGGTGAGCATCTGGCGGGCCACCTTCTCGGCCAGCCCGCCGCGCTCCTGGCCCTGCAGCACGGCCTCGAGCAGCGAGGCCATGAGCGTCTCGGGGTTCAGCGCGCGCAGCACCCGGTAGGTGAACCAGGACTGGCGTCCTGGCTGGCCGTCGGCGCGACCGAGCCCGTTGACCGCCGCGCGGGCCAGCCGCCGCAGCGCCTCGTCGTCCCCCGACAGGAGCACGTCGCGAAGCCGGTCCCGAAGCTCGTTGCGCAACGCGTCGAGGTCGGCCGGGTCGATCTCCTGGAGCTCGTCCGGATCCCCCTCGCCGTCAGCCGACGCCTGGTGCCCGTCGCCGATGGCCGGAGGCCACCACAGGTCGAACAGCCGGTCGAACGCGGGCCGGTGCGCCGCCCGCTTGACGACCGTGGCGGCGTACGCCGCCCGCAGCTGCTCGCGGTCGAGCAGGTCGATCGCGGTCACCGCGCGTCCGGCGTCGAGCGACTCGGCCATCGACACCGGCAGGCCGGCCGCGCGCAGCGCGCCGACGAACGACACGTGCCGGTCGAGCAGACCAGTGCCCGTGGCGCCCTCGTCGGCCGGCGCGCTCACTAGTTGAGCCCCAGCTCCTTGACCGCGCGCGCCTGGTCGGTCGCGTGCTTGAGCACGACCCCCAGCGTCTTGGAGACCGTGTCCTCGTCGAGCGTGTCCAGGCCGAGCGCCACGAGGGTGCGTGCCCAGTCGATGCTCTCCGCGATGCTCGGCGACTTCTTCAGCTCGAGCGCCCGAAGCGTACGGACGGTGCGTACCAGCTGCTCGGCGAGCGCC
>CAZEAM010000215.1:0-7696 GCA_964510285.1 uncultured Frankiaceae bacterium
TGCGAGTCGATCCTGCCGGCCGACATCGAGGTCGGCAACGACGGGGTGGTCCACCTGCTCGACACCGAGCTCACCGAGGATCTGCGCCCGCTGCTCGAGTCGGCCGTGGCGCAGTGCCCCTCGCGCTCACTGAGCCTCGAAGGCTGAGCAGTGGCTCCTCCCGCGGGCGACGACCCGCATCTGGTCGTCGTCGGCGCCTCGCTCGCCGGGCTGCGCGCCGCGGAAGGCGCCCGGCGCAGCGGCTTCGCCGGCCCGATCACCCTGCTCGGGGCCGAAGAGCACCTGCCGTACGACCGTCCGCCGCTGTCGAAGGAGTTCCTCACCACCGCTGACTCCCCCGGGCCGACCCTGCTCCGCGACGAGGCGACCCTGCGCGATGACCTCGGGATCACGTTGCGGCTGGGGACCGAGGCAACGGCGCTCGACACCGAGCGCCGGGCCCTGGCGACCGACGACGGCGAGGTGGCGTTCAGCTCGCTGGTCCTCGCCACCGGTGCCACCCCGCGCCGCCTTCCCGGGGCGGACGCGCTGCGCGGCGTACACGTCCTTCGCACCCTCGACGACGCGCGAGCGATCCGCTGCGCGCTCGACGCGGGCGCCCGCACCGTGGTGGTGGGCGCCGGGTTCATCGGCTCGGAGATCGCCGCGTCCGCCCGAACCCGTGGCTGCGAGGTCACCGTCGTCGAGGCGCTGCCGACGCCGCTGGCCCGCCCGGTCGGCGAGACGATGGGCCGGGTTCTGGCCGGTCTGCACGCCAAGCACGGCACGACGCTTCGGGTCGGGGTGGGCGTCGAGGCGCTCGACGGCGACGGCGAGGGCGCGGTCCGAGCGGTGCGCCTCGCCGACGGCACGACCATCGCCGCCGAGCTGGTGGTCGTCGGCATCGGGGTCACGCCGAATGTCGGCTGGCTGGCCGGCTCCGGGCTGCACATCGGCGACGGGGTCGAGTGTGACGCGACCCTGTGCACGGGGGTCGCGGGCATCTACGCGGCCGGCGACATCGCGCGATGGCACAACCCGACCTTCGACGCCATGATGCGGCTCGAGCATTGGACGATCGCCGCCGAGCAGGGCGGGGTCGCCGGGCGCAACGCGGTCGACCCGGCCGGGGCAACCGCGTTCGAGACGGTGCCGTACTTCTGGTCGGACTGGTACGGCAAGCGGATCCAGATGGTCGGCGTCGCCGCCGGGGCGGACGAGATCGTCCCCGTGGCCGGTGACGTCGATGGTGACAGCTTCGTCGTGCTGTACCGCCGGGGCGAGCGGCTGCTCGGTGCCCTCGCCCTCGAGGCGAGATCCCAGGTGATGAAGTACCGCGCCCTGCTCGCGTCCGGCGCTTCGTGGGAGGCCGCGCTCACCTTCGCCAAGGAGCGCGCCGCGAAAGCCGCCCATGCGCATGGCACATCCGCTCAGCTATAGCAATGCGTGTGGCACATGCGCATGCGCGCAACCGATACCTATGTGCCATCCGCAGGTAGCCAGCGGCGGAGGAAGTCGACCTGCAGCAGCAGCAGGTTCTCGGCCACCGTCTCCTGCGGGGTCATGTGCGTGACGCCGGTCAACGGAAGCACACTGTGCGGCCGGCCGGTCTCGGTCAGCCGCTGTGACAAGCGCAGCGTGTGCGCCGCCACGACGTTGTCGTCCGCGAGGCCGTGGATCAGCAGCAACGGACGGGACAGCGACGGCGCGTCGTCGAGCAGCGAGCAGGCCCGGTACGCCGCGGGCTGATCCTGCGGCGTACCGAGATAGCGCTCGGTATAGAAGGTGTCGTACAGGGCCCAGTCCGTGACCGGCGCACCCGCGATCGCCACGTGGAAGACGTCCGGGCGGCGGAGCACCGCGAGCGCGGCGAGCCAGCCGCCGAAAGACCACCCCCGGATGCCGACCCGGCTCAGATCCAGGTCGGGCTCGGCCTGCGCCGCCGCGTGCAGGGCGTCGATCTGGTCCTCGAGCACCGGGCCGGCCACGTCCAGGTGGATCTCGCGTTCCCAGCCCGGGTCACGACCGGGCGTGCCGCGGCCGTCGACGACCAGCACCGCGAAGCCCTGGTCGGCCAGCCACTGCGGCTCCAGCCACGCGTTGCGGGTCGAGAGCACGCGTTGCGCGTGCGGTCCGCCGTACGGGTCGAGCAGCACCGGCAGCTTGGTGCCGCGCCGATGCGCGCGCGGCAGGAGCAACCCGCCGCGCAACGCCCGATCGCCCAGCGACAGCATGCGGACCTCGGGAACCGTCGGCGGCGCCAGTGCCACCGAGTCCAGCACGACCTGCTGCCGGTCGAAGTGCACCGTTGTCCGGTTGCCGAAATGGGTCAGCCCGGCCGCCACGACGACAACTGTGCTCGACCGGGCCAGCGCGCGATGCACTCCCGCGCCACCGGCGACCTCGTCCACCGCCTCGCCGTCCCACCGCCACACGCCGACCGAGGTCGGGTCCGCCGACGATGCCGTGAAGACGACGCCCGAAGCATGTACGCCGGCCACCTCCCGGACGTACATCCCTTCCGGAGTGACCCGCCGATCGCCGACCCGAAGGCCGCGCACCCCGTCCTCGTCGACGATCCGGACCAGCTCGCCGTGCCACCACAGCGGCACCCCGTCGAACACCTCGACCCAGCAGGGATCGGTGTCGACCGCGACCTCGGCCGTCGCACCGGTGGCGACGTCGACCTCGAGCACCCGGCTCTCGTGCTGGTCGCCACTCATCACGACGATCAGCGGCGGCCCCTCTCCGCTCCAGTGCACCCGGCAGAGGTACGGCGAGCGGGCCCGGTCCCACTCGATCTCGCGGCGCTCGCCGTCGAGGCCGACCAGCCACAGCGTGACCTCGGCGTCGGCGGTCCCGGCGGCCGGGTAGCGCACCGCCGTGGGCGGCCGCTCGGGGTGCGCCGGATCGGCGATCCACCACTGCTCGACCGGTGACTCGTCGACCCGCGCGACGAGCAGCGCCGAGCCGTCCGGCGCCCACCAGAAGCCGCGGAATCGGCTCATCTCCTCCGCGGCGACGAACTCGGCCCGGCCCCAGCTCACCGTCTCGGACGCCTCGCCGGCCAGCGTCCGTTCGCCGCTGCCGTCGAGGGCGACCACCCGCAGCTCGCGTCCGTCGACGTAGCCGACCACGCGACCGGTCGGGTCCGGCCTCGGGTCGAAGCAGGCGCTCGCCGTACCGATCTCCCGGACCTCGCGCGTGTCGACGTCCACGACGCACAGCCGGCCGGCCTGCACGAAGGCCGCGACCCGCCCGGCGTCGTCGGCGGCGTAGGACACCACCCCCACCGCACCTTCGCGCAGCCGCTCCCGACGGGCCCGCTCCGCGGCGGTGAGCTCGGCGTCGCCGGCCGGATCCACGACTGCCCGCTCGACCCGGTCCGCCGCGTCGAGCACCCACAGCCCGGTGCGCGGATCGTCGCCGGCGGCGGCCCGCAGGAACAGCACCCGCGTGCCGTCGGCGCAGATCGTGAACGTGCGCGGCTCACCGAGGGTGAAGCGCTGCGTGCGGGCCCGCAGCCGGGGAAAGGACTCGGTTGGCTGCTCGGGCACAGCACCAGCCTAAGAATGGTGCCTGCCTACCGGCAGCGGAACGCCGCGGCGACCGCGACTACCGAACGCCCGATTCCGACGGGGACTCGGCCACGGTCGGGTAGGGCACGGATCCGCCCAGCGTCGCAGGCCTGCCGCCGGGGGGCCGCGCCTCGACGAGCCGCGACAGCACTCCGGGCAGCGGGCCCGAGTGCACGACGTCGAGACGTTGGGTCGCGCGGGTCAAGGCCACATACAGCTCCCGCAGGCCGCGTTCGCCCTCGGTCAGCCAGCTCGCCGGGTCGACCAGGACGACCGCGTCGAACTCCAGGCCCTTCGCCTCGCCGGTCTCCAGCACCGCGATCGGGGCGTCGAGCCCCGCCGCTCCGACGCCGACGTCGCCCCCGTAACGGCCGGTCAGCGCCGACCGCACCCGCTCGTAGTCCGCTGCACCGGCCAGTACGGCGAGGCGGCCGTCCCCGATCGACCCGCGCGCCTGCGAAACGGCGGCGAGCAGGACGTCGTCGAGGTGCTCGCCCGGCCAGACGGCGTGCGCCAGAGGCGGTGCACCGGCGTCGCGCACCGAAGACGGCGGAGCCGCGGCCGGGTCCGCCGCCGCCAGCACGTCCGCGGCGACCGCCATGATCTCGCTCGGCGTCCGGTAGTTGACCGAGAGCTCGCGGATGTCCCACCGGTCCGGCGCGATCGCATCCAGCGTGTCGGCCCACCGCCGGGTACCCCACGGCGCGGCCAGCTGGTCGACGTCACCGACCACCGTCATCGAGCGCATCGGGCAGCGCCGGACCAGCATCCGCCAGGCCATCGGGGACAGCTCCTGCGCCTCGTCGACGATGAGATGGCCGAACTCCCAGTCCGGGTCGCCGGCGGCACGCTCGGCGATCGTCCGGCCGCCGGGACCCGGGGCGCCGAAGCGCTCGGCGAGCGCGTCCGCGTCGACCTGCCCCTGGTAGCCGCTGGCCGCGATCGCCTCCTGCGCGTAGATCTTCTCGAGGCGCAACCGCCGGCGCTCGGCGGCCACCCGGAGCACCTCTTCCGGGTCGCCGAGCACCGACCACGCCTCGTCGAGCAGCGGGACGTCCGCGGCGGTCCACGGCGTACCGGGGTCACGGGCGAGCAGCTCACGCTCCCGACGGCTCAACAGGTCCCGGCCGGCGACGTCCAGCCCGTCCGGGGTGAGCAGGTCGGCGACCAGCTCGGTCATCGTCAGCCGCGGCCAGCAGGCGTCGATCACGGCCCGGAAGTCGTCGGACTGCATGACGGTGCGCACAACCTGGCGATCCTTCGCCAGGTCGGCGTCGGTCTCGGCGACCCGCCCCATGACGGTACGAAGCACGTGCTTGGCGAACAGGTAGCGCGCCCGGTTGTGCCGGCGTCGGCTGCGCCGCGCGCGGGCCCGGGCGGCGGCGAGGTCGGCCGGCTCGAGCACGATCCGCAGGTCCTCGACCTCGACCGTCATCGGCTCCGCCGGCACCCGCTGCCGCGCGGCGACCCCGGCGGCGACCAGCTGGGCCATCCGCAGGTCCGCCTTGATCCGGGCGACCTCCAGCGACTCGGTCCCGCCGACCGCGACCCCGGGCAGCAGACCCTCGAGGGTCGACAGCACCACGCCGGTCTCGCCGAGCGACGGCAGCACCTGCTCGATGTAGCGCAGGAAGGTCGACCCGGGGCCGACCACGAGCACACCGTTGCGCGCCAGCCGTTCCCGCTTCGCGTAGAGCAGGTACGCCGCCCGGTGCAGCGCGACGGCGGTCTTGCCGGTGCCGGGTCCGCCTTGCACCACGAGCACGCCGGCGGCGTCGGCGCGGATCACCCGGTCCTGCTCGGCCTGGATCGTGGCGACGATGTCGCGCATCCGCCCGGTCCGGCTCTCGGTCAGGGCGGCGAGCAGCGCCCCACCGCCGCCCAACGTCTCGCGGTCGGCAGCGGAGAGCTCGTCGACGTCGAACACGTCGTCCTCGACATCCACCACCTGGCGGGCCCTGGTGCGCAGGTGGCGCCGGCGTACGACGCCCAGCGACTCGGCGGGCGTGGCCCGGTAGAACGGCTCGGCTGCGGGCGCCCGCCAGTCGACGAGCATCGGGTCGTGGCGCTCGTCGGTCAGCCCGATCCGCCCGATGTAGAGGCGGTCGCCACCCGAGGTGTCGAGCCGGCCGAAGCACAGCCCCGGCTCCACCGCCTCTAGCTGGGAGAGTCGCTCCTGGTACATCACGGCGAACAGGTCGCGCTCGCTGCGGTTCTGGTGGGTGCCGGTCGCGCCCCGGCCGAGCACCTCCTTGAGCCGCTCCCGCGCCTGCTCGCGGAGCTCGTCGAGCCGCGCGTAGAGGACGGCCACGTGGGCCTGCTCCCGTGCGACCTCCGAGTTTCGGGACATCGATCCAGTTTGCACCTGTCTTGGCGCCGGCCTCATTCGCGAGCCGCTTGCGTAGAACGGGTTACTCGCGGGTAGCCTTTATTTGTTACCGGTGGGTAGCCGATCAGGACGGCGCCCAGCCCAGCCCCCAGGAGCGATTCCCATGGGTCACTACAAGTCGAACCTCCGCGACGCCGAGTTCACCCTGTTCGAGGTGCTCGGGCGCGGCGAGATCCTCGGCCGGGGCGCCTTCGCCGACCTCGACATCGACACCGCGAAGAGCATCCTCGAGGAGGTTCGCCGGCTCGCCGAGGGCCCGATCGCGGAGTCGTTCGCCGACGCCGACCGCAACCCGCCGGTGTTCGACCCGGACGCCCACACCGTGACGCTGCCGGAGTCGTTCAAGAAGTCCTACCGCGCGCTCATCGACGCCGGCTGGGACCGGATCTCGCTGCCGCAGGAGCTCGGCGGGCCGGGCCTTCCGCCGTCGATCGCCTGGGCGGCGAGCGAGATGGTGATCGGCGCCAACCCGGCGATCCACATGTACGCCGCCGGGCCGGCGTTCGCCCACATCCTGCACCGCAACGGCAACGAGACCCAGCGCAAGATCGCGCAGCTGATGATCGAGCGCAACTGGGGCGCGACGATGGTGCTGACCGAGCCGGACGCCGGCTCCGACGTCGGCGCCGGGCGCACCAAGGCGACCGAGCAGCCCGACGGGTCGTGGCACATCGAGGGCGTCAAGCGCTTCATCACCAGCGGCGAGTGGGACGTCCCGGACAACATCATCCATCTGGTCTTGGCCCGCCCAGAGGGCGCGGGGCCGGGCACCAAGGGTCTGTCGCTGTTCGTCGTACCGAAGTTCCACTTCGACCCGGACACCGGTGAGATCGGCGAGCGCAACGGCGTGTTCGTCACCAACGTCGAGAAGAAGATGGGCCTGAAGGTCTCCGCCACGTGCGAGCTCACCTTCGGCGAGCACGGCACCCCCGCCGTGGGCTGGCTCGTCGGTGACGTCCACGACGGGATCGCCCAGATGTTCGAGGTCATCGAGATGGCCCGGATGATGGTCGGCACGAAGGCCATCGCGACGCTGTCCACCGGCTACCTCAACGCACTGGACTTCGCGAAGAACCGGGTGCAGGGCGCCGACCTCACCCAGATGCTCGACAAGGCCGCGCCGCGCGTCACGATCACCCACCACCCCGACGTCCGTCGCGCCCTGATGTTGCAGAAGGCCTACGCCGAAGGCATGCGGGCGCTGGTGCTGTTCACCGCGTGCCAGCAGGACACGGTGATGGACGCGCAGGCACGCGGCGAGGACGCGACCGAGGCGTCGCGGCTCAACGACCTGCTGCTGCCGCTCGTGAAGGGGTGCGGTTCGGAGCGCTCTTACGAGCTGCTCGGGTCGCAGTCGCTGCAGACCCTCGGCGGATCCGGGTTCCTGCAGGACTACCCGATCGAGCAGTACATCCGGGACTCGAAGATCGACACCCTCTACGAGGGCACGACCGCGATCCAGGGCATGGACCTGTTCTTCCGCAAGATCGTGCGCGACCAGGGCGCGGCGCTCACCGCGCTGGTCGGCCAGATCCAGGCGTTCGTCGACTCGGACGCCGGTAACGGCCGGCTCAAGAACGAGCGCGAGCTGCTCGCCAACGGCCTGGCCGACGTGCAGGGCATGGTCGAGACGATGGTCGGCTACCTGACCGCCGCCATGGAAGACCAGCCGAGCATGTACAAGGTCGGGCTCAACACCTCGCGCCTGCTGCTCGGGCTCGGCGACGTGGTGATCGGCTGGCTGCTGCTG
>CAZEAM010000216.1:0-8590 GCA_964510285.1 uncultured Frankiaceae bacterium
CGGGTCCCAGCCCCAGTACCGGCCCCAGGCGGACTCCGCCCAGATCGCCCCGGCGATGATCGCGAAGGTCCAGATCGGGAATGCGAACGCGCAGACCCGGTAGGAGAGCGTGTCCAGGCTCTGCGCCGGCGGCAGTGCACGCGCGAAGCGGGTGAACCGGGGCTCGGCCCCGCGCAAGATGAGCCGGTCGTGCCGGTCCCGGACCAGGAACAGCACGTTCGCCACCGCAGACACCACGAAGATGCCGGTGGCCGACGTCGCGGCCAGGACGTGGATCACGATCCAGTACGAGTGCAGCGCGGGCACCAGCGGCCCGGCCGGTACGTACAGCACCGTCCCGGCGACGCCCAGAGAGGCGACCACCGGGATCATCACGAACACACCGAGGTCGCGTACCGGGTAGCGCACCATCAGCGCGAGGTAGGCGGTGACCGCGATCAGCGCGATCATCGAGGAGAACTCGTACATGTTGCCCCACGGCACGCGATGCACCGCGACGCCGCGGGTGGTCACCGCGGCGACGTGAAACGCCCAGCCGGCGAAAGTCAGCCCGACCGCGCCGCGCCCCAACACGGCGGCCCCGCGGCCGCCACGGGCCACCTTCTCGGTGCCGCCGCCGCGTGCCTCCGCCCGCCGTCCTGCCGCGAACTCCGCGGCATAGCCGAGCATCGCGAACGCGTAGAGGAAGACGGCCCACGTGAGCAGCACGTCCGAGACGTGCGCGAGATGGAGGTTCGCCGCCATGCCCTAGTCGTCCCTTTCGGTCGCTGCGGTGATCCGACCGACCAGATCTTCCAGCTCACTGCTGAAGCCGTCGGCGTCGCTGCGGGCGAGCCCGGCCGCCATGACCACCGTACGCCGGTCGGGATCTTCGGCCGCGGCCGGTACCGCCCTCAGCCAGAACCGCCGGCGGCGTACCCGCAAGGATGCGACCAGTCCGGCGATCACCAGCACCGCGCCGCCGAGTAGCGTCCGCTTGCCCGGTTCGTGCGCGACCTGGAAGGTCGCCCACTGGTCGATGCCGTGGAAGGTGACGGTGGCACCGTTCTTCAGGTGCCAGCTCTTGCCGGGAGTGAGCTGGGTGACGCCGATGTTGTGCAGGTTCGCCACCGGCAGCGAGTACACCGACTGCGGCACGCCGCTGTTCAGACCGAGGTCGCCCTTCCACGCGGCCAGCGACAGCACGGGGTCGTTGGGAGCCGGATAGATCGAGGTGACGGTGCCGCCCGGCGACACGCCCGCAGTCGGGTAGAAGAAGCCGGTCAGGCCGAGCTGCTTGCCACCGCCGAGGTCCGGGATCTTGACCACACCGTGCGAGGTGAACTGCGAGTCGTCGGGCAGGAACGGGGTGTCGCCGTCGTACACCGTGTGACCGGCGGCGTTGGTGACGCTGATCCGCAGCGAGTAGCCGTGACCGACGAGGAAGACCTTGGCCCCGTCGACCTCGAGCGGGTGGTTGACCTCCACGTCGAACGGCACCGGGCTCGCCGACGGCGATGCACGGTAGGCGATGCGGGCGTGGAAGCTGGTCGGCTCGCCGTTCGGCTGGTACGACGCGGTGAACTTCTTCAGCGAGAACGAGAACGGCGCGAGCTGCGAGTCGGAGTACAGGCGGGACGGCTCGAACACGTCGTAGAACCCGCGGGCGTTGGCGAAGCTGCCACCCTCCGTGACCAGGACGGTGCCCTTGTAGCCGTAGAGCCCGGTCAGCGCGATCCCGACCAGCAGGACGACCAGCGCGACGTGAAAGACCAGGTTGCCGGTCTCCCGCAGGTAGCCCTTCTCCGCCGCCACCGTCTCGACGCCCCCGGCCTCGGCTCGTCGATCGGCCCGCCACCGCGACGACTTCAGCAGCCGCTGGGCCGCCGCCGCGACGACAGCCGGGTCGGCCTCGGTGGACCACTGCACTGACGCCGGCAGCCGCATCAGGTGCCGCGGGGCGTTGGGTGGCCGGCGCCGCAGCGCGGCGGCGTGCAGCCGGATCCGCGGGACGAGGCAGCCCACGAGCGAGACGAACAGCAGCAGGTAGATCGCCGCGAACCACGGCGCCGCGAAGACGTCGAACAGCGACAGGTGGTCCATCAGCGGGCCCAGGTGCGGATGGTCCTTGATGTACTTGTCGACCTTCACCGGGTCGAGCCCGCGCTGCGGGATGAAGGTGCCCGGGATGGCGGCGAGCGCGAGCAAGGTGAGCAGCAGCAGCGCCGTACGCATGCTGGTCAGCTGCCGCCAGAAGCGGCGCAGGTGCGGGCCGATGCCGCGCGCGACCCCGCCGGAAACCGGCTCGGGTGCGGTCGACAGCGGCGCGAGCTCCTCGGAGACGGTGCTCACCCGTCCACCGCCCAACGGCGGCGCGCGGTCAAACCCATGTCGTGAACCCGGGGAAGGCGTCGCGCAGATGCAACGAGATCGTGTTCCACCCGCCGGTGGCGAGCAGCACGCCCACCGCGACGAGCAGCAGACCGCCGCCGCGAACCACCACCGCGTAGTGCCGCTTGACGACGTCGAACGCGCCCAGCGCCTTGCGGAACGCCAGCCCGGCGACCACGAACGGCAGCCCGAGACCCATGCAGTAGACGGCGGTGAGCAGCGCGCCGCGACCCGCCGTCGCGGTGTTCGGGTCGCCCGCCAGACTCAGCACGACACCCAGGGTCGGGCCCGTGCACGGCGTCCACCCCACCCCGAAGGCGAGCCCGAGCAACGGCGCGCCGGCGACGCCGAGCGCGGGCAGCTTGTGAAACCGCCACTCGCGCTGGAAGCCGGGCAGCCAGCCCATGAACGCCAGACCCATGACGACCGCGATCGCTCCGGCGATCCGTTCGACCAGCTGCGCGTGCTGGTCGAGATGCGCGCCGACCGCGCCGAAGAAGGCCCCGAACAGGATGAAGACGGAGGAGAAGCCGGCCACGAAGAGCACCGAGCCGAGCAGGACCCGGCCCCTCCGGCGACCCCAGCCGGTCGGCCGGACGCTCGCGGCCACGGCCGTCCCGGGCCCGTCGGAGACCTGCTGGGTCTTCGCCGCCAGGTCGGCCGCCGACAGGCCGGTGACGTAGGACAGGTACGCCGGCACGAGGGGCAGCACGCATGGGGACAGGAAGGACACCAACCCGGCAAGGAACGCGACCGGGATCGCGAGCACCAGGCTGCCCGAGGCGGCGTGCTCGAACGCCGTGCTGGCGCTCGCGACGACGATCACGCGAGCGTCCCGTCGACCGCGTCGGTCACCAATGCCTTCAGGTGGGTGTAGTCGATACCTCCGGTCACCTTCGCGAGGATGTCCCCGTTGCCACCGATCACGATCGTCGTCGGCGTCGTCGCGGGCACCGCATGCGGGAACCGCAGCGCAAGAGTCTGGCTCTGGTCATAGATGCTCGGGTACGGCACATGGTGCACCCGCTCGAACTGCCGGCCCTGCGCCTCGGAGAGCTCCCGGACGTCGATCCCCACGAACGCGACGCCCTTGTCCGCGAAGTCCTTCGCCACCTGGGAGAACCCGTCGGCCTCCGCGATGCACGGAGCGCACCAGCTTCCCCAGAAGTTCACGACGACGACCTTGCCGCGATAGCTCGCCAGGTCGAGCCGGTCGCCGGACAGCGTCGTACCGCTCACGTCGCCCACCTTGAAGTGGTGGCTGGCCAGGTTGATCACGTTGCCCGAGCCACCCTGCAGACCCGGCGCACCGGCGACGCCCTGGCTGACGCTGCTGCCGCCGGAGCAACCGGCGATCGCAAGAGCGAAAACACCAGCAACCACAGGACGGGGAAGACGGCGAAGCATCGCCATCCAGTGTCGCCTACCCGGGTTGTGAATCTTCCGCCGCGTCCTGACGCCGCGTGCGGTTCACAACCTCAGGCCACGTCCGGGCGGCTACGCGCCGCCGACCTTCTTTCGGCCGGCGTCTCCTGCGGGCTCGGCGTAGTCGATCCGCACGATCTTCTCGCCGTCGTACACCACGGAGGTGATCGACGCGAGCGCGCACCTGCGGCGGTCCGGCCGGTGCCACAGCGTGGTGCCCTCCAGGTAGCGGCGCGCGATCTCGATCGGCAGCTGGTGGCTGACCAGCACCGCCTCGTGCCCGGCGGCGGCGTCCCGCGCGTCGGCCACGGCCTCCGCCACCCGCTTCGCCACCTGCACGTATGGCTCCCCCCACGACGGGCGGAACGGGTTCCACAGGCGGACCCACACCGCCGGTCGGCGCAGCGACCCGTCTCCGACGCCGAACGTCTTGCCCTCGAAGAAGTTCGCGCTCTCGATCAGCCGCTCGTCGGTCGTGGGCGTCACCCCGAACTCGGCCGCGATCGGCGCGGCGGTCTGCGCGGCGCGCTCGAGCGGTGAGGACCGTACGACGGTGACGTCGCGGCCAGCGAGCGCGGCAGCCGCGACCTTGGCCATCTGGTGCCCGGCCTCGGACAGCACGAAGCCCGGAAGTCGGCCGTAGAGCACGCCGGTCGGGTTGTCGACCTCGCCGTGGCGCACCAGGTGAACGGTGGTCTGGGTCACTGGGCAGCCTCCGCAGCCGCTGCGGCTGCGTGCGGCAGCGCATCGAGGATCCGGTCGATCGCGGCGTCGTCATGCGCCGCGCTGAGGAACCACGCCTCGTACGCCGAAGGCGGCAGGTAGATCCCGCGCTCGAGCATCGCGTGGAAGAACGCTGCGTATCGCGTGGCCGAGGTGGTGCTTGCCGTCGCGAAGTCGACCACATCGGTATCGGTGAAGAAGACGGAGAACAGGCTGCCCGCCCGGTTGAGCCGGTACGGGATGCCCACGCCGTCGAGGGTCTTCGCAACCTCGCCGGACAGCTGCGCGGATGCGGCGTCGACCCGCCGGTACACGTCGTCCGTGCAGTGGGTGAGCTGCGCAAGTCCGGCCGCAACCGCGACCGGGTTTCCCGACAGCGTCCCGGCTTGGTAGACCGGTCCGGCGGGCGCGAGCCGTGACATCACGTCGGCGCGGCCGCCGAACGCAGCGGCCGGCAGACCACCACTCATCACCTTGCCGAAGGTGAACAGGTCGGGGGTCACCCCTTCCATTCCCCACCAACCTGCCGGGCCGACCCGGAACCCGGTGAGCACCTCGTCGAGGATCAGCAGCGCGCCGTGGCGCGAGGTCAGCTCGCGCAACAGGGCGTTGAAGCCGGCGCGCGGCGCGACCACGCCCATGTTGGCGGCCGCGGCCTCGACGATCACGCAGGCGATCGCGTCGCCGTGCTCGGCGAAGGCCGCGGTGACGGCGTCGGGGTCGTTGTAGGGCAGCACGATCGTGTCGGCGGCGCTGGCACCGGTGACACCCGGCGTGTCCGGCAGCCCGAACGTGACGACGCCACTGCCGGCGCTCGCCAGAAGCGCATCGACGTGGCCGTGGTAGCAGCCGGCGAACTTCACGACCTTGCCGCGGCCGGTCACGCCACGGGCCAGGCGGACCGCCGTCATGGTCGCCTCGGTGCCGGAGTTGACCAGGCGCAGCTGCTCGACCGGCGCGACACGCGCGCAGATCAGCTCTGCGAGCTCGACCTCGGCGGGCGTCGGCGCACCGAACGACAAGCCCTGCGACGCCGCGCGCTGGACCGCGTCGACCACTGCTGGATGCGCGTGACCGAGGATCATCGGCCCCCAGGAGCACACCAGGTCGACGTAGTCCGAGCCCTCGCTGTCGTACACGAACGGTCCGGAGCCGCGCACCATGAACCGCGGCGTCCCGCCCACGGCACCGAACGCACGGACCGGCGAGTTCACGCCGCCGGGGATCACGCGCTGCGCCCGGGCGAACAGCTCAGCGGACTCGGAACCGGGCACGACATCCATTGTTTCAGGTGGCAGGCTTTGCCCATGGCAGACTTCGGGATCACCACCGACCCGGCGCGCGTCGGCTTCGACGCCGACCGGCTGGCGCGCATCGACCGGCACTTCGAGAAGTACGTCGACGACGGACGGCTACCCGGATGGCAGATCGCGATCAGCCGGCACGACGAGGTGGCTCACCTCTCGTCGTACGGCCAGGCCGACATCGAGGCCGGCCGCGCGGTGGAGGCCGACACGATCTGGCGGATCTACTCGATGAGCAAGGTCGTGACGTCGGTCGCGGCGATGATGCTCTACGAAGAGGGCGCGTTCGAGCTGACCGATCCGGTCGCCCGCTGGATCCCGGAGTTCGCGAACCCGCAGGTGTACGTCGGCGGCCAGGCCGCGAAGCCCGTCACGGTGCCGGCCACCGAGCCGATCCGGGTGTGGCACCTGCTCACCCACACGGCCGGGCTCACCTACGGCTTCCACCACGCCCACGTCACCGACGAGCTCTATCGCCTTGCCGGCCTCGAGTGGGGGCCACCCAAGGGTGCGGACCTCGCCGGTGCGGTCGCCGCCTGGGCCGCGATGCCGCTGGCGTTCAACCCCGGCAGCGAGTGGCTGTACTCGGTCGCCACCGACGTGGTCGGACGCCTCGTCGAGATCTGGTCCGGACAGTCACTCGACGCGTTCTTCGCCGAGCGGATCTTCGGGCCCCTCGACATGTGCGACAGCGGCTTCTGGGTGCCCGAGGCCGATCACGACCGGCTCGCCGCGCTCTACGCGCGGACACCGCACGGCACCGAGAACGTGCGTTACGACGCGTTCGGCGATCGGTTCAAGCATCCGCCCCGCTTCCTCGGCGGCGGCGGGGGGCTGGTGTCCACGAGCCGGGACTACCTGCGCTTCGCCCGCATGCTGCTGCGCGGCGGTGAGCTCGACGGCGCGCGCCTGCTCTCCCCGCGCACGGTGCGCTACATGAGCCGCAACCATCTGCCCGGCGGAGCGGACCTGGAGACGTTCGGCCGGCCGCTGTTCGCCGAGACCCGCTTCGACGGGGTCGGCTTCGGTTTGGGGCTCGCGGTCACCGAGAACCCGGTGGCGCACAAGGTGTTGACCAGCGCGGGCGAGTCGTACTGGGGAGGTATGGCGAGCACCGCGTTCTGGGTCGACCCGGCCGAGGACCTCACCGTGGTCTTCATGACCCAGCTGATGCCGTCAAGCACCTACCCGATCCGCTCGCAGCTCCGGCAGCTCGTCTACCAGGCGCTGGTCGACTAGTTCCGCCCCGCGAACTTGCACAATCCAACCGAAATTCGCGAAGAAACGGTGTGAAATCGCAAGTTCGCGGCGACGGGGGCTAGCGCAAGCGCGTCGCGAGCTCCGTCGCCCAGTACGTGAGCACGATCCCTGCCCCCGCACGCTTGATCGAGGTCACCGTCTCGCGGATGGCACGGTCGCGATCGATCCACCCGTTCGCGGCCGCAGCTTCGACCATCGCGTACTCACCCGAGAC
Source organism: uncultured Frankiaceae bacterium (assembly GCA_964510285.1). Taxonomy (GTDB): domain Bacteria; phylum Actinomycetota; class Actinomycetes; order JAFAQI01; family JAFAQI01; genus DASZTV01. The sequence goes on from CAZEAM010000216.1 coordinate 7,297, forward strand.
GTTGTAGGCCGCGACGGGTACGTCGACGGCGTCCGCGACCGCGCGCACGACGTCGAGATAGCCCATCGCCGGCTTCACCATCACGATGTCCGCGCCCTCGGCGATGTCCTGCTTCGCCTCCGCCACTGACTCGGCCGCCGACCGCGCCGGGTCCTGCTGGTAGGACGACCGGTCACCGAACTGCGGCGCGCACTCCGCGGCGTCGCGGAACGGACCGTAGAAGGAGGAGGCGAACTTCGCCGAGTAGGCCATGATCGCCACGTCGGTGAAGCCGCCGCCGTCGAGCGCAACACGGATTGCCGCAACCTGGCCGTCCATCATGCCGCTCGGCCCGACCACCTGTGCGCCGGCCGCGGCCTGGGCGAGTGCGATCGACGCGTACCGCTCCAACGTCGCGTCGTTGTCGACGTCGCCAGAGGCCGTCAGCAACCCGCAGTGGCCGTGGTCGGTGTACTCGTCGAGGCACAGATCCGCCATCACGACCGTCGCATCACCGACCTCCGCGACGACGTCCGCCAGCGCGAGCTGCACGATCCCCTTCGGATCGTCCGCCGCGCTGCCGCGGGCGTCCTTCACGGACGGAATGCCGAACAGGATCACACCGCCGACGCCGGCCTGCGCAGCTTCCGCAGCCGCTTTGCGGACCGAGTCGCGGGTGTGCTGCACCACGCCCGGCATCGAAGAGATCGGGACCGGCTCCGTGACGCCTTCCTTGACGAACAGCGGAAGGACGAGGTCGGAGGCAACGACGTCCACCTGCGCGACCAGCCGGCGCAACGCCGATGTACGGCGCAGCCGGCGTGGTCGTGACGCAGGAAAGGACATCGCTACTTCCGCTTGGTCCTGGCGACGATCTTCGCCTTGTTCGCCTTGCCGGGCGGGTAGACCTCGCCGGACTCGCGGCGTTCACGGCCGAACGTCGCCAGCGCGTCGACGAGGACCGTCGCCGACGGCGAGGAGGCCTGCACGTCGACTCGCAGCCCGAGCTCGGCGGCGGCCTTCGCGGTCTGCGGCCCGATCACGGCGATGATGGTCGAAGCGTGCGGCTTGCCCGCGATGCCGACCAGGTTGCGGACGGTCGACGACGAGGTGAAGACGACCGCGTCGAAACCACCGGACTTGATCGCCTCGCGCGTCTCGGCCGGCGGCGGTGCGGCACGCACCGTGCGGTACGCCGTCACGTCGTCGATCTGCCAGCCTTTCTCCAACAGTCCGGCCGCCAGCGTCTCGGTGGCGATGTCGGCCCGTGGCAGCAGCACGCGGTCCAGCGCGTCGTACGCCGCGTCGTACTCCG
>CAZEAM010000217.1:0-18486 GCA_964510285.1 uncultured Frankiaceae bacterium
ATCTCGGCGAAGGTCAGCGACTCACGCTCGTCGACCACCGCGATGCCGCCGGGGTATCGGGCGGCGTTCGCGGCGTACATCCCGGCCGGGGTACGGCCCCAGTGGCGCAGCGCGGTCACGAGTCCGAGCGCGCGGTCGGGCCGGACCGGGGTGACCAGGCCGAGTCGGTGCACCACCTTCGCGGTGGCCCATCCCCCGCGCGCCACATCACCCGCGAACGCGGTGAGCCGGTCGACGACCATCGCCTCAGCGCCCTCCTGTCACGACGGGGTGATCCCCCATCGACCCTGCCACTGCGTGCCCGGGGCGAGCCGGGCCAGGTCCGTACCGGTGGCCAGGGCGTTCGGCGGCGCGCTCATCGGCTCGACGCCCAGCCCACGCCGCCGGCGGCTGGGGTCGGGCAGGGCGTCACCGGTGAAGATCTCGAGGTAGGGGTAGGCCTGGTCCGCCCACAACGTCACCCCGTCGCCGTCCGGCGCCGCCATGCGCAGCCGCACCATCCCGTCCGGATCACGTGCCAGATCCGCGTAGGTGTGGTCGATCTCCAGGTCACCGAGCCGGCGCGGGGCCCGGAAGTCGTACGGCGTCTCGGCGACGTCCTCCTGCCCGACCGGGATCTGCTGGTCGCCGGTCACGATTCGCGTGGACGCCGGGATGGTCAGGACGGCGTCGTCGATCGTCGCCGTGCCCACGGTGAGGTAGGGGTGGAACCCGGCCGCGACCGGTGCCGCGTGATCGCTGTCGTTGCGGATCGTGGTGACGACGCTGAGACCGCTGTCGTCGAGCGACCACGCGTTGGACACGGTGAGCCGCCACGGATACCCCGGTTGCGGCGCGCAGGTGCACGACAGCTCGACCGCATGTTCCGAGTGAGCAGTCACCTCCCACGCCAGCCAGCGGACCAGCCCGTGGATGGCGTTGTGCTGCTCGGGCTCGGTGAGCGGTAGCTGATGGTCCGCACCTTCCCAGCGCCACGCGCCGTCCTTGACCCGGTTGGGCCACGGAACCAGCGTCTGGCAGCGCGCGCCGTCGCACAGCGCGTCCGCGTCGTACCCGTCCAGGACGGGGCGGCCCGCGACCGTGTAGCTGCGCAGACCGCCGCCGACCTCGACCGCGACCGCTTCCTGGTCGCCGTGCCGGATCACGTGCTGAGCGCCGCTCGGATACATCGTTGTCCTAGTTCATCGTCGGGTCGATCGGGAAGTCCGCGACTGCGCGCAGCGGCCACGGTTGGCGGCGAAGGACGGCCGACCACAACCGGTCGGGCAAGTCCACGAAGGCATCGCCGGGCAGCCGGTCGACGACGAACCAGGACCCGTCGGCGATCTCGGCCTCCAGCTGCCCTGCCGACCACCCCGCGTACCCGGCGAAGACCCGCAGCTCGCGCAGTGACGCGGCGAGGTGCGCGGGGTCGGAGTCGAGGTCGACGGTGACCAGCGGGCCGACGACCGGGCGCCACGCCTCGCTGTGCAGCCCGCCGCTGACGACGTTCGGTTGGACGACCCCGAGCGCGATCGCGACGTTGGGTTCGACCGGCCCACCGCTGAACAGCACCGCAGGGCTGCTCGCGATGTCGGCGACCGGCGGCACCACCTCGAGCAGCGAAGCATCTCCCGGACGGTTGATGACCAGGCCGAGGGCGCCCTCGTCGTTGTGCTCGAGCATCGCGATCACGGTGCGGAAGAAGGTCGGCGACTCCAGCATCGGGGTCGCGACGAGGAGCTTGCCGGTGAGCGGCTGGGTCATGACCGTCCCACGCCCATCAGCGCACCCGCACCGGCAGGTCGGTGAGGCCGCGCAGGTTGATCCGCCCGTTGTGGGTGACCTCGCCGTCGAGGCCGATGTCCGGGAACCGCCGGAACAGCGCGGCGATCGCCGCCCGCCCCTCGCGGCGGGCCAACGCGTTACCCAGGCAATGGTGAACCCCGCCGCCGAACGAAAGATGCTGCCGCGCGTTGGACCGATCGAGCCGGACCCGGTCGGCGTCGGGTCCGAACACGGCCTCGTCGCGGTTCGCCGACCCGAGGCTGGCGAGGACCAACCGGCCCTTCGGGATCACGACGTCGTCCACCTGATAGTCCTCCAGCGTGACCCGGCGGGTGAGCTGGACCGGACTGTCGAAGCGGAGCAGCTCCTCCACCGCGTTGTCCTCGATCCCGGGCTGCCGGCGCAGCAGCTGCGCCTGCTCGGGGTCGTTCAGCAGTGCGAACGCGCCGTTGCCGATCAGGTTCACGGTGGTCTCGTGCCCGGCGACGTAGAGCAGGATCACCTGGGAGACCAGCTCGTCGTCGGTGAGCGCGTCGTCACCGTCGTGCACGTTGATCAGCGCGGTGAGCAGGTCGTCAGCGGGATGCTCGCGCTTCCACGCGATGGTTTCTGCGGTCCGCTCGGCCATCTCGACCTCGGCGAGGACGATCTCGCGCACGACATCCGGGTCGGGAACCGGCTCCAACGACCGGACGATGGTGGCGGACAGCTCGCGCAGCCGCGCGACATCGTTCTCGGGCATCCCGAGCATCGCGGATATCACGGTGAACGGAAGCGGGAAGGCGAGCGCGTCGATCAGGTTGACCCGGCCTTCGTCCTCGATCCGGTCCAGCGCGGCAGCCACCAGCGAGTCGATCACCGGCCCCAGGCCGTCGACGGTCTTCGGGGTGAACGCCTTCGCGACCAGCCGGCGAAGTCTGGTGTGGTCGGGCGGGTCGCGGTCGAGCATCGACAGGCCGCCGCCGCGGCGACCGTGGTCGGCCTCGTTGTAGATCGCGTCGTACACGTCACGAAGCGGACCGTGCTCGGTGACGTACTGGTCCTCGACCGACATCCTCGACCGCAGCAGCGCCTCCACGTCGCGGTGCCGCCATAACGCCCAGAAGCCGAACTCGTGCTGCTCGACCGGCACCGTCGACCGCAACGCCGCGTACTGGGGGTAGGGGTCAGCGGCAAAGCCCGGGTCGAACGGCTGGAACGACCTGCGGTCCGGGTCGACCGAGCCGAACGCGGTCTGCGTCATGACCGAAACGTATCCGTTCGCCGGGCCGCCTACTCGACCACCGACGGGTACACGATGCCCTGCTCGGCGAGCTCGGCCTCCCCGCGCCTGCGGGCGTGTGCGCTGTACACACCGGTGAACACCCCGAGGGCTGCGAAGGACACGAACGCGAGGGCGGGCGACGCGGCGAGGAACGGACCGGTCGGCAGGGTGGCGGCGAGCACGATCCGGATCGAGGCCTCCAGGATCAGGCCGACGGCCCATACGACGGTGATGATCCGGAACACCCGCCGGGCCTCGGCGATCTCCCACAGCTCGTCGAACGCCGCGCGGCGGCGCGGATCGTCCCCGGCGGACATCGCCTTGCCGATGTGGAACATCATCGGCCGGCGGGCGAGCAAGGAGACCAGGCAGGTGACGCCGAACGCCACCGTGAACGCCGAGTCTCGGACCTTCAGCACGAACGCGCTTCCGCCGAGCAGCTCCGAGACGGACACCCCGACGACGAACCCGAACAGGACGATCGCCCCGATCGGGTCGAGCCGCCTGTTCCGGATCCACTCCAGGACGATCCAGGCCGCCGGAAAGAAGCCGGCAATGATCAGCGCCCGCTGGTCGTTCGACACGTGGTGGCGGACCACGTAGTAGACGGTCAGGGGGACGATCGCCCCGCCGATGACGCTGGGGGCGAACGCGCGCGGCGAGGGCGGTCCCGGCTCCCAGACGGTGGCGCCACCCGGACTTGCCTCGCTCATCGCGGAAGAATAGAGCCGTGCCCGCCAAAGACATCGTGTACCGCTACGGAACGCGGCTGCACAAGGTGCTGTACACCGCGACCGGAGGCCGGTTGTTCCACCGCGGCCGCGGCATGCCCATGGTCAAGCTGACCACCGTCGGTCGTCGTACCGGGCAGCCACGCACGATCATGGCGACCACCCCGCTGGTGATGGGCGACTCGCTGGTGCTCATCGCCTCCTTCGGCGGCGACGACCGGGAGCCGCAGTGGTGCCAGAACATCCGGCAGAACCCGAACGTCGAGGTGACGCTCGAGGGCCGCACCCGCAAGATGCGGGCCCGCGTCGCCGATCCGACCGAGCGGGCCGAGCTGTGGCCGAAGGTGCTCGACACCGCTGCGTTCTACGGCGAGTACCAGAACAAGACCAGCCGCGAGCTCCCGGTCGTCGTCTTCGATCCCGCCTGACGCTGGGAACCGCACCGTCACGCGATCGTCGTCAGCCCGCCGTCGACCGCGATCGTCTGCCCGGTGATGTAGCTCGCGGCGTCACTGAGCAGGAACACCACCGTGGCCGCCACCTCCCACGGCGTGCCCTGCCGGCCGAGCGGGATGCGGGTCTGGCCGCGGCTGGGCCGGCCCATCGTGGCCAGCCGGCCGAGCGGCGTGTCGATCAGCCCCGGCGCGACGACGTTCACCCGGCCGCCGCTTCGCGCCGCCTCGCGCGCAGCCTGGCGCATCAGCCCGATCTGCGCCGCCTTCGAGGCGTCGTACGCCGGGATGCTGCTGCCCGGACGAAGCCCGGCGATCGAGGAGACGAGCACCGACGACGAACCCTCACCCATCGTGGGCAAAGCGGCCTGCAAGGTGAGGAAGTGCGAGCGGACGTTGACCGCGAACACGTTGTCCCAGTCCTCGACGCTGGTGCCCGTGATGCCGCGGCCGGCGCCGATGCCGACGTTGAGCACCAGACCGTCCAGACCGCCGAGCACGTCGCCCGCCCAGGAGACCGCGTCGACCCCGGCCTGCGGGCTGGCCGCGTCGCTGACCCGGTGATACGCCGCGGGCCCTTCTGCGGCCGCCAGCTCGGCGGTGACCTGTGCGGCCCGCTCGTCGATGTCGGTGACCGCCACTTCGGCGCCTTCACGCGCGGCGGCGATCGCGACCGCACGACCGTTGCCGGGAGGTGCGTCCGGGTCGCCGATGTCGCGGGTGCCACCACCGACGATCAGGATCCGGCGGCCGACCAGCGAGTTCACGCCGGCCACCCGCTGCGCCTGGCTGGGGCGCTCACTGGGGATCCCTCGGCGCGCGCCGGACCGGTCGCGACCCGTCCGGCCAGCCCGGCGTGGCGGCCTCGAGCGCGACGCCCGCGCTGTTCAGCAGGCCCGACACCAACCGGTAGTAGCCGGTGAGGACCAGCAGCTCGAGCAGCTGAGCGTCGTTCCACCGCGCGGCCAGCGCGCTCCAGGTGTCGTCGTGGACCGCGTTGTCCGCGCAGATCTCGTCCACCATCGCCACGAGGGCGCCGTCGCCGTCGTCCCACTCCCCGGTGCCCGCGTCGGCGAGCCGGGCGATCTCGTCGTCGGTGACCCCGGCCGCACGGCCCATGACCGTGTGCTGGCCGAACTCGTACTCCGACCCGCAACGCCAGCCGGTTCGCAGGATCACGATCTCCCGCTCCCGTTGCGGCAGCAGGTCACCACCGAGCAGGTGGCTACCGAGGGCGAGAAAGGCCTTGAACAGCTCGTGGTTGTGGTCAAGCGTCCGGAAGATGTTCAGCGTCGGCGGCTCGGACTTCGGGGGCAGCGGGGCGATGCGCGGGGCAGCGGGTCCGTCGGTCATCGCAGCATCATCTCGCGCGGGCGCGAGCACCCGGCGGCTACCAGCCGAGCGATGCCGGCGCCGCAGGCCGCAGACCCGCCTGCTCGGCGACCGCCGTGAACAGCCGCAGGCAGGCGACCAAGGCCGCCCGATCGTTGGCCGGGATGGCGTTGACCAGGCCGGCGATGACCTCCCGCCGCTTGGCAACGACCTCGTCGACCAGCTGCTCACCGGCCGGCGTCAGGCACAGCACGACCTCGCGGCGGGTCGCCGGGTTCTCCGTGCGGCTGACCAGGTTCGTCGCCACGAGTCGGTCGATCACCCGCATCGCCGTCGAGGCGTTGACGTCGAGCTCGGCTGCGAGCCGGGAGAGGTTGGTCTGCCCCCGGTCGGCAAGTACGGCGAGGGTCCGGAACTGGGTGAGGGTGACCCGCTCGTCGACATCCTCGACCGAACGCGTCGAGATCCCGACCAGCAACCACGACGCCGCCAACACCGCCGACACGAAGTGGTCCGGGTCGTCGCCGTCCGGTGGTCCGGCCGCGTCGACGCCGTGAGCTGGAGTAGCCACTTTCCCTCCCGTGGGAGACCGACCCGCCGCGCCGGGTGCTGGACGCGGACCTGGTCACCCGATGAGAGTGTGCCTGTCCCGGCCAGTTCGCGCTGCACTCCCCGGGTAGACGATGCCGCCCACCGCCGGATCGGGACGCCTGGCGACCCCGGCGCCGAGCAGCGCGGAGTTCGGTATGGCGAGCGGGCCTTCGTCGGTCTCGAGGGTGGAGTAGACGAGCCCGATCGACGTGACGGTGCCGTCGAACGGCCCGTTCAGCGCGCCCGACCGGATCCGGACGAGGTCGCCCACCGCGAACGGGCGCGAAGCCAGCATGACGATCCCGGCAGCGACGTTGCTGAGGGGCTGCTGCGCGGCGATCCCCACCACGACGCCGGTGATCGCGCCGCCGAGCAGGAGCCGGTGGACGGAGATGTCCAGCAGGCCGAGCGTGACGACCAGGATGACCAGGTAGCCGACCAGCACGACGGCGAGCCGCACCGTCGCCGCGGTGGCCGCACCACCACGCAGCCCGGCCACCCGGGCCGCCTCCCCCGCCGCCGACCGCACGGCGGCGACCCCGAACGCGGCGAAGACGACGGCCAAGGCGATCGCGACGTACCGGCGGGTGGCATGCGAGTGCACCGGGCCGAGCTTGCCGCTGACGATGACCGCGATCAGGGCCACTGCCGACGTCCACATCGCCTTGCGGAAGTCCGGCCGCAGCCGGCTCTCCATCACCTCGACCGCCCGGGCGGCGACCGCACGGGTGCGCCGCCCGCCTTTCGAGGTCTTTCGAATCAACGGGCGCACCGCATTGCTCTGCCCGAATCGCGCCGCCGGTACACGGGTGCGCCGCCGGCGGGTGGGTAAGGGTCGAGGGAAATGACCGCTGATCTCCCCCCGCCCGGCGCGGTCGACGTCCGGCGCCTCCAGCACGTCCTCGACGGGCGCTGGGCCGCTGCGCGCGACCAGGTCCGGCAGCTGCTGCGCGACCCCCGCCTCACGCCGCAGCTCGGCCTGACCATGGAGGAGCAGCGCGAGCGCACCTTGGAGGGGGTGCTCGCCGTCGCCCGGACCGACGGCCCGAAGCTCATGTTCCCGAAGGAGTACGGCGGCCTCGACGAGGTCGGCGCCGGCGTGACCAGCTTCGAGATGCAGGCGCACGCCGACCTGTCCCTGCTGGTCAAGTGTGGCGTCCAGTTCGGGCTGTTCGGCGGCGCGATCCGCCATCTCGGCACTGCCGCGCACCACGAGCGCTACCTGCGCGACGTCATGGACGGCGCCCTGCTCGGATGCTTCGCGATGACCGAGACCGGCCACGGGTCCGACGTGCAGTCGCTGCGTACGACGGCCACCTACGACCCGGCGACCGAGGAGTTCGTCATCTGCACTCCGGATGACGACGCCGCGAAGAACTACATCGGCAACGCGGCCCGCGACGGACGGATGGCCGTGGTGTTCGCCCAGCTGGAAACAGCCGGCGACGGTCACGGGGTGCACGCGCTGCTGGTGCCGATCCGCGACGCCGACGGGCGGCCCGCGCCCGGCGTCCGGATCGCCGACGACGGGCTGAAGGCGGGCCTGAACGGCGTCGACAACGGCAAGATCTGGTTCGACAACGTGCGTGTGCCGCGCTCCGCCCTGCTCGACCGGTTCGGCGCGGTCGCCGCCGACGGCACCTACACCAGCCCGATCGACAACGTGAACCGGCGCTTCTTCACGATGCTCGGAACGCTGGTGCAGGGACGGATCAGCATCTCGGGCGCCGCGCTGTCGGCAACCAAGAACGCGCTGACGATCGCCGTGCGGTACGGCGAGCGCCGCACCCAGTTCAAGGCCCCGGACACCGGACAGGAGATCGTCGTCCTCGACTACCTGGCCCATCAGCGGGTCCTGCTCCCGGCGCTTGCGACGACCTACGCGCTGACGTTTGCCCAGGCCGACCTCGTCGCCGAGCTGCACGAGGTGCAGTCCGAGGCCTCCGACGACCAGGCGCGGCGCCGCCTGGAGACGTTCGCGGCCGGTCTCAAGGCGACGTCGACCTGGCACGCGACGGCCACCATCCAGGCCTGCCGCGAGGCGTGTGGCGGCGCCGGCTATCTCGCCGAGAACCAGCTCGCGATGCTCAAGGCCGACACCGATGTCTTCACGACCTTCGAGGGAGACAACACGGTCCTGCTCCAGCTCGTCGCGAAGACGTTGCTGACCAACTTCCAGGCCGACTTCGGCGAGCTCGACACGATCGGCACCGCCAAGTTCGTCGCGGAGCAGGTCGCCGACATCGTCATCGAGCGCAGCGGCGCCCGCGGGATCGTGCAGCGGCTGATCGACGCGCTGCCCGGGACGTCGGACGACGAGACCAGCCTGCTCGACCGCGAGTACCAGATCTCGCTGCTGGCCTGGCGGGAGAAGCATGTGCTGGAGGGCCTGGCGCGCCGCCTGCGCAAGGGCTTCGAAAGCGACGAGGACCTCTTCGAGGTGTTCAACGCCGCACAGGACCACCTCCTGCTCGCCGCACGCGCGCACATCGACGCCCGGGTGGTGGAGGCGTTCGACGCCGCGATCGGCGCGGTCGAGGACGGGCCGGTCGCTCACCTCCTGCACCGGGTCTGCGACCTGCACGCGCTCGGCGTGATCGAGCGTGAACGGGGCTGGTTCCTCGAGCACAACCGCCTGACCGCGAACCGGAGCAAGGCCGTCACCGCAGCCGTCAACGAGCTGTGCCGGGAGCTGCGCCCGTACGCCGGCCTGCTGGTCGAGGCGTTCGGCATCCCCGACGAGCTGATCACCGCGCCGATTGCAGGCCGCTGACCGCGGGTTTGGTTGGATTCACCCATGACGGGACGGGAATCGCTGATCGGCGCGGCCCTGGCGGTCGTGCTCGTCGTGGGCATCGTCGACGCGGCCGCCGGCCACGACGACTCATCGACCTCGGGTCCGCAACGCACCGGGACCGGCCTGGTGTCGACCCCGACCAGCGCCGCCCCGAGCAGCCGGCCCACGCCGGTCCCGACCAGGACGCAGGGTCGCAAGCATCACCGCCACACCGCCGGACCGCAGTCGGCCACCCCGGTCGCGACCACGACCAGCGCCGCGCCGTCCCACTCGGCGGCGCCGCCGGCCACGCCCGCAGCGACCAAGTCGTCGCCAGGGGTCGCCACCAAGGGGATCCTGGGCACGTTCACCTACGCCACCACCGGTGGCGAGGGGACGAACATCCCGGGTACGCAGCGCAGCTTCCCGAAGACCACCGAGATCACGAACAAGCTCGAGGGCTGCGGGGTGTCCAGCACCTGGAAACCGATCCCCCAGCACACCCAGAAGCAGGTGCTCTGCCCGGCCGCCGACGGCATCAAGGTGTCGACCTACCAGACGACGATCAGCTTCTACGGCGTGAGCACCGGCGAGAAGTTCGACTGTTCCGGGGCGTCGTACATCTACCGCAACGACGCCAAGGCCGGCGACTCGTGGCGGTTCACGTGCAAGTCAGCCGACGCGAAGGCGGTGCAGAAGTCGACGGTGGTGGGCTTTCAGACCATCCGGGTCGGCGGCACCGCGGTACGCACCCTGCACGTGCACGTCGCCACGAAGCTCAAGGGCGACAGCGGCGGCACGTCGACGCAGGACTACTGGATCGCCACCAACAAGCCGATCCTGGTCAAGGAGACCGGCAACGTGACCGCCACCCAGCAGGGCGTTCACTACACGTCGACCTACTCGCTCGCGCTCAAGAGCCTGTCGCCGAGCACCTGACGCTCCCGGGCGGGGAGGGTGACCAGGTTGGCCGTGAAGATCCCGAGCGCCAGCCAGACCAGGCAGAACCCCACCAGCCGCGCGGCGGGAAGCGGCTCGTGCCGGACGGTGACGCCGATCACGAACTGGATCGTCGGGGTGAGGTACTGCATCAGCCCGAGCCGGGAGAGCGTCATGCGCGGGGCCGCGCCGGCGAACAGCAACAGCGGCACGACCGTGACCGCGCCGGCGCTCGCGAGCAGCGCCGCGTGCCCGACACCGTCGGTCGTGAAGCTGCCCTGCCCGCGGGCGGCCTCGATCGCGAGGTAGCCGGCCGCGACCGGCGCAAGGACCGCCGCCTCGATGACGAGCCCGTTCACCGGTGACACCCCGACCACCTTCTTGACCAGACCGTAGGCGCCGAAGCTGAACGCCAGCACGAGCGCGATCCAGGGCGGCCGCCCGGCCTCGGCGGTCAGTACGACGACGCCGGCCGCGGCCACGCCGACCGCGGCCCACTGGGCCGTCCGCAGCCGCTCGCGCAGCACGACGACGCCGAGCGCGACCGTGACGAGCGGGTTGATGAAGTAGCCGAGCGAGGTCTCCACCACATGGCCGTGGTTGACCCCCCAGATGTACACACCCCAGTTGATGCCGATCAGCAGGCCGGCGACGGCGAGCAGGGTCAGCGACCGGGCGTCGCGCGGCAGCCCGCGCCAGGCGGCCCGACCGGACACGACCACGAGCAGCGCGGCCACCGTGACCAGGGACCAGACCACCCGGTGCGCCAGGATCTCGACCGCGGTGGCCGGCTCCAGCAACGGCCAGTAGAGCGGGAACATTCCCCAGATGAGGTACGCCGCCAGACCCAGGAGGGTGCCGCGACGCTGTTCACTCACATCGAGACGGTAACCACCGCCAGCGACCTGCCACGAGGCGTTTTCGCGCGTCGCCCGCGGGCTACATCGGTTCTGTGGCGACGAACGCTGGCGGTCAGACGCGGACCCGGGCGATGATCAACACCGTGACCACGTCGACCGCGCCCTCCGCCCACGGTGCGATCAGCCTCGGACGCTGGCCGGACCTCGCGCCGCCCCGGCCGGCGCCGCTGCGCACCGCCGTGGCGCGCGCCGTGATGCGGCGCGTCGCGCGCCACGCCGGGCTGCGCGTCGAGCTGCCCGGCGAAAGCCGCTTCGGTCCGGACGACGGGCCGGTGATGCGGGTCAACCGGGCCGAGGAGTTCTTCACCCGGCTCGGCCGGGACGGCCTGATCGGCTTCGGCGAGGCGTACATGGCCGCGGACTGGGACGCGGACGACCTCACCGCCGTGGTCGAGGTGCTCGCCCGCGACGTCGACCGGCTCGTGCCACGGTGGATGCAGTGGTTGCGCGGCGTCTACGAGGCGCGGCAGCCGGCCGCCGAGGACAACGACCGGGCCGGCGCGCGAAGCAACATCCATCGTCACTACGACCTGTCCAACGACCTGTTCGCCGCCTTCCTCGACGAGACGATGACCTATTCGTCGGCGCTGTTCGACGACCCGTCCGCGGAGTCGCTGACCGTTGCGCAGCACCGCAAGATCGACAGGCTGCTCGACCAGGCCGGGGTCGGGCCGGACACCCGGGTGCTCGAGATCGGGACCGGGTGGGGCGAGCTCGCGATCCGGGCGGCCCGCCGTGGGGCGTCGGTGACCACGATCACCCTGTCCGAGGAGCAGGCCGCCCTCGCCATCGAGCGGTCCAAGGCCGCCGGCGTGGCCGGCCTCGTCGACGTACGGCTGTGCGACTACCGCGACGTCGACGGGACGTACGACGCGATCGTCAGCGTGGAGATGATCGAAGCGGTCGGCGAGCGATGGTGGCCGACGTACTTCGAGGTTCTCGACCAGCGGCTCGCCCCGGGCGGGCGGGTGGGCCTGCAGGCGATCGTCATGCCGCACCGGCGGATGCTGGCCTCACGCCGGTCCTACACCTGGATCCACAAGTACATCTTCCCGGGCGGCAAGATCGCCTCGGTCGAAGCCATCGAGGGCCTGGTCGCGCCGACCGCGCTTCGGATCGTCGACACGTTCGCGTTCGGCCGCTCCTACGCCGAGACGCTGCGCCGGTGGAACGAACGGTTCGCGGCCGCCGCCGGGTCGGTGGAGGCGCTCGGCTTCGACGAGACCTTCCGCCGCATGTGGGCCTTCTACCTCTCCTACTGCGAGGCCGGCTTCCGCGCGGGATACCTCGACGTCGTGCAGTTCGCGATGGAAAAGTCGGGTTAGGGACCCGCAGACCGCGCTGCTGGCGGCCTTCGGCCGCGCCGCGGGCTGGACGGCCGGCTGAGGCGAGTTTTGGCAATTGGTTGTCATCAGTCGCGCAAAGTGCAAGGTTCACCTAGGTCGGGCCGTTCGGGTCCCGGTCCAGAGGGAGGGGTTCACGTGGGCATGTTCAAAGACCTCCGCAACATGCAGAAGGCCGCCAAGGACATGGTGCCGCCGGAGCACCGGGGCATCGCCGGTGGATTCCGCGCGCTGAAGGACACCGCCGCCATGGGCGCCCAGATGATGAACAACCTGCAGGAGGCGAACGAGACCGCCACCCGCCTGCGGACCACGGGCAAGCCGGGGACCGCGGTCGTCACGAGCGCACAGCAGACCGGCGCGTACATCAACGAGAACCCGCAGGTACGCCTCGGGCTGCAGGTCACCGTGGACGGGAACACCTACCCGGCCCAGACCGACGCGATCATCCCGATGATCCAGATCCCGCAGGTCCAGCCGGGCGCGACCGTCGCCGTCCTCGTCGACCCGGCGGATCCGAATGTGCTGATGCTCGCCTGACAAGTCCTCGCCGCGGCAGGGATCGACCGGTCGCGGCACGAACCAGCGTCTGTGTCGGCAACGCACGTGCGCTGGGTGGTGGTGGCCGCGACGGTCGCCGCGCTGACGGCGGCCGGTCCGCCGGCTCCGGCAGCCGTCACGCGGGCCGCTCCCGCCCGCGTCGTGACCATCACGATCCCGGCGCGCCACGGCGCGATCCCGCAGCGGTGGCTGAGCTACCCCGGCCCACCGCGGGCGAACGTGCTGCTGCCGGCCGGCTACGACCCGCACCGCCGGTACCGCCTGCTGGTCCTGCTCAACGCGCTCGCCAACCGCTACGACAGCTACGTCCAGGACGGCATCGTCGCCAAGATCATCGCCGCGAAGCTCGACGCGATCGTCGTGATGCCCGAGGGAGGCAACGGCTGGTACGCCGACTGGTGGGACCGCGGGAGTCGCGCGCGCCCGGCGTGGGAGAGCTACGAGCTCGACGACGTGCTCCCCGCGGTCCTGGACCGCTACCCGATCCTGCCGGGCCGGCGCAACCACGCGATCGCCGGGTTCTCGATGGGAGGGCTCGGCGCCGTCTACCTCGCCGGGCGGCTCCCGGGCTTCTTCGGGTCCGCCGCGACGCTGTCCGGCTTCGTCGACACGCAGTACTTCGCCGCGGTCAGCAACCCGGTCATGGCGCTGCTGTCCGGCTCGTCACCGGCCCGCGACGGCCTGGACCCGATCTACGGCCCGCCCGACGGCTATTACGCCGACGGGCACAACCCGACCCTGCTCGCGGCGAACCTGCGCCACACGCGGGTGTTCGAAAGCGCCGGTACCGGCGTACCGAGCAGCGCCGGCGTCGCGAACGCGACAGCGGGCGACCCCAATGCGACCGTGGCGGACGCCTACGGGTCCGTGCTGGAGTCGCTGATCATCCACGAGATGGCTGAGTCGTTCCATCGAGCCTTGGTTGCGACGGGGGTTGACGTCACCTACCAGGTGCACCCCGGCGGGCATGACCTACCGGACTTCTACCAGGAGTGGGACAGCTACATCGCGTGGAACCCGTTCCGGCCGGTCGCCGCGCACCCGATGTCGTGGCGCAACGCAACGGTGGCCGACCACGGCCGGCTGTGGGACGTCAGGTACCGCTTCGCGCGGCTCCCGGACCGGGTGGTGCGGTTTCACCGCTCGCGGTCGATGCTGTCGATCAGCGCGGCGGGAACCCCGGTCACGATCATCTACCGCGGCCGGTGCCGGAAGACGGTGCAGACGCCCGCCCGGATCGCCCTGAAAAGCGGATGCGCGGGTCGGCCGCGTCGATAGCCTTCGCGGGTGGGCTCCGAGGGGGACGCGGCGCTGCTGCGCATGCAGGGCGTCTCCAAGCAGTTCCGGCGGGGACGCGAGCTGGTCACGGCGGTCAACGGCGTCAGCCTGCAGGTCGCTGCCGGCGAGTTCGTCAGCGTGGTGGGCCCGAGTGGTTCGGGAAAGTCCACGCTGCTGCACCTCGCCGGAGGACTTGACCGGCCCGACACCGGGACCGTGTGGGTGGACGGCCAGGATGTCGGGACGCTGTCCGCGGCCGGGCTCGCGCGGCTACGGCGCCGCCAGGTCGGCTTCGTCTTCCAGTTCTTCCACCTGATCCCCAACCTCACGGTCGCCGAGAACGTCGCGCTGCCGCTTCTGCTCGACGGCCGCCGCTCACCCGACGAGCGGGTCCTCGGCCTGGTCGAGCGGGTGGGACTCGCGGCGCGCGCCGGGCACCTGCCCGGCGAGCTGTCCGGCGGTGAGATGCAGCGCGTCGCGATCGCCCGCGCACTGGTCAACGAGCCGCGGCTGATCCTTGCCGACGAGCCCACCGGAAACCTCGACCGTGCCACCGGGGCCGAGATCCTCGCGGTGCTCGAGGAGCAGGTCGCGCAGGCCGGTGCCGCCCTGCTGATGGTGACCCACGACAGTGCCGCCGCCGGGCGGGCAGCCCGAACGCTCCACGTCGTCGACGGCCGGTTGAGCGCGGCCCGACGCAAGCGGAGCTGACGTGCTGCGGGTTGCCTACTGGCTGAACTTGCGCCAGGTACGCCGGCGCCCGCTGCGGGCCGTGCTCGCGGTGATCTCGATCGCGGCCGGGGCCTCGCTCGGGGTGTCCGTCGTCGTACTTACCTCCAGCGTGTCGGCCACCCTGCACGACTTCGGCCGCCAGCTCGCCGGCCCGGCGCCGCTGCGCGTGGTCGGCGCGACCTCGAGCGGTGGGATCGACCGGGGCGTCCTCGCGACGGTGCAGCACACCCCCGGGGTGCGCACCGCCGTACCCCTTGTACAGGTGGTGACGTACGCCGGAACCCCGACCGATCCGCACGCCGAGACCATCGTGGGCCTGGGGGTGGACTGCAGCATCCAGGCCATCGTCGGGCGGTTCGGGTGCTCGCCGGCCGCGCTCTCCGCCCTGAACCGCCGCGGCGGGGTAGCGATCAGTGCGGGGCTTGCCGGCCGGCTGGGCAAGGACGCGGCGATCCAGACCAACGTCGAGCCGGTCCCGCTCCGATCAGCGGTGCAGCTGCCCGCACTGCAACGGATCAACGACGGCGACGTGGCTGTGTTCGGGCTCGCCCAGGCGCAGCGGCTGTTCAGCCGCGGCGACCGCCTGGACGTGATCTACGTCCTGCCGACACCGGGTACGGACGTGACGGCCCTGCAGGCTCGGCTACAGCGCGCGGTCGGCGACTGGAACGGCGTGCTCACGGCAACCGATCCGCCACCGACCGTCGGCGTGTACACCGCGACGGTCCTGCCGCTGTTCGCGCTGCTCAGCCTCTTTGCGCTCGCGGTGGGCGGGATGCTGATCTTCAACATCTCCTCGCTCGCGATGGAGGAGCGCCGGCGCGAGCTGGCGTTGGTGGCCGCGCTCGGTGGCACCGTCCGGGTGATCCGGACCGGCGCGGCGTTGGAAGGCGGGGCGCTCGGCTTGGTCGGGGGCTTCCTGGGCATCGGGGGTGGGACGCTGCTCGCCCATCCGCTCACCGCGAGCCTGTCCGACTTCACGGTGGTCGTGATCGGCGTCCGGATACCCGTGCATCTCACCGCCGGCGCGGTGCTGGCCGGGCTCCTGCTCGGCGCCCTGGTCGGCGCCGTCGCCGCGCTGATGTCGACCAGGCGGGTGGGCCGGATCGATGTGGTGGCCGAGCTGTCGATGCGGGAGGAGACCTTCGCGGCACAGCACCGCAGACACGTGCAGACGGTCGCGGCGTTCGCGGCGCTGTGCGCGATCGGACTGCTCGTGACGTGGATCGGTCAGCGCCACGGCGCGCTCGAGCCGTGGCAGTCGCGGGTCGCGCCGCTGGGGGTGCTGATCACCACCCTGGCGTCCATGCTGGCCTGCGGCTCGCTCGCGGCGGTGACCGCCGCCGCGCTGGCCCGGATCGCACATCGACTGCCGGGACCCTTGAGGTTGGGTGTGGTGAACCTGGCCCGGCAGGGCCGGCGCGCGGGCATCATGGCGGTGGCGATCGGCGCGGCCGTGACCACCGCGTTCGTCATCGGCAGCACGCAATCCGCAGCGAAGGCGGCGATCTCCGACAGCGTCACCACCGGCCATCAGCAGGAGGTCTACGTCTCGACCGTCGAGCCGAACAACACCGTGAACATCGAGGCGAAGCCGACCGCGGCACTGGCCAGACGGCTCGCCCAGGTCCCCGGAGTGGCGCGCGTCGACCGCAGCGTCTTCCTGCTCAGCGGGCACGACAGCGACAGCCTGGTCGGGGTGGCGGCCTCCACCCATCCATGGCTCAACCTCCCGATCATCGAAGGCACGAAGAGCCTGAAGTCCTTCGACTCCGGCCGGGTCCTCATCGGCGCAGCGCTCGCCCGAAACCGCGGAGTGCGGCCAGGGTCCGAGCTACTGCTGGACACCCCGACCGGTCGGGTCCCGGTGACGGTCGGCGGGATCTGGCGCGACGGCAACCTCGGCGGCAAGGCGGTCACCATGCCGATGTGGCTGTACGTGCGCTTGTTCGGCAACCAGCCACCGCAGAACCTCGGTCTCGTCCCGGCTCCCGGCGTGACGGTGAGCGAGCTCGCCGACCGGATCCGGGCCTTGCCGCTCGCGCGCGATCTGATCGTCGAGGATCCGCAGGAGTTCTCCGACGACGCCGCCGCGTCGGCCAACGACCAGCTCGCGCCGTTCACCGCCATGCAGCGCGGTCTGCTGCTGGTGGCGTTCGTCGCGGTGCTGTCCACGCTGCTGCTGGTCGGCGTACAGCGCCGTCGCGAGCTCGGGTTGCTCGCCGCTGTCGGGATGGAGCCGGCGCAGCTGGCCCGCATGACGGTGGCCGAGGGAGTCAGCGCCGGCGTGATCGGTCTGGCCTTCGCGTTCCTCGGCTCGATCGTGATCGAGACCGCGTTCTATCTGGAGCTGCCGATCATCATCGGTTACCAGGACCCGCTGCGCTACGACTTCATCAGCTTTGCGATCTGGGCCGCGGTCTCGCTCGGCCTGGTCGCCGGGGCCTCACTGCTGCCGGCCTGGCGCAACGCAAGGGTCCCGGTCCTCGAGTCGCTCCAGTACGAGTAGCAACGTCGCCGAACTTGCGAAATCGCACCGAATTCGCGCCAGAAACCGTCGGATTGTGCAAGTTCGCCGAGTGGTGGGGTGGGAGCGGGCTGCGGGGTGGCGAGCCAGTAGGCGTATTGCCGCAGGCCCTCGGTGGTTGCGATCTCGCGCTCGAGACGGCGGGGCTCGGAGACGGTGAACTCGACCGGCGAGGTGAACAACGGTCCGTCATAGACGAAGGAGTGGTACTCGCCGAACTCGCCACACGGATCCACCCCGTCCGGCAGCCGTTCGACGAAGTCGCGATCCAGCCGAACTCCGACCCACTCGGCACCGAGCACGCCGGCGTCGACAACGACGGTCACCGCCTGCAGACCGGAGCCGAGGAACTTCTCGATGCACTCGTTGGAGGTCATGCCCCACAGGGGCTCGATCACCTCGATGCCCAGCGGACCGAACTGGTCCTCCTTGTGGCGCCGCACGTCCGAGCACGTCAGGTCACCGAAGGCGAATGCGTCGATGCCTTCACGACGCATCTGCACCGCCGACTCTCGCATTACCTCGACGTAGCCTTCCAGCCCGTCCCCGAGCAGGGGGATCGTCTGCAGCCGGATGCCGATGCTGCGCGCCTGGGCCTCGAGCAGTTCGAGCGGTAGGCCGTGCACAGTCGATTGGTCCCGCTCCGGGTGGGTGGTCGTCACGAGGCGGTCGACGACGACGTCACCCTGAGCGATCAACATGCTCAGCGCGAGCGCTGAGTCCTTACCGCCGCTCCAGTGAAACGCCGCCCGAGTCCTCATCCGGAACCTCTCATCGGGCGCACAGCGTGCAGGTCGAGCACAATGCTCACCGGTGCGATACCGGGGACCTGGTCGCCTCCAACAACGCTCACAGCGTAAGCGCTCGTGTTCCTCGCGGAGGCGTTGCCCCCGCTCGTCAACAAACTTGATCGCCTCGGAAGAGCGCAAGCGCTCTTCACTCGGCTCACGGCGATTGTGGAGGCGGCGGGAATCGAACCCGCGTCCTTCGGCGGCTCATCAAGGCTTCTCCGGGCGCAGCCTGCTGCGGTTTTCTCAGCTCCAGCGGCGGCGCAGGCGCCCCGCTGCGAGCTCAGTCACTGTTTGGTTTCCCTTGAGACCCCGTGACCGGATCTCGCGGTAGAGCCTCCTATCGATGCCAGGTCCCAGAGCGGAGGCGCCCCTGGGCTGACAGCTCTGCTACCTAGTTAGGCAGCGAGAGCGAGCCGGTTGTTATCGGCATTTATTGAAGTTGCCGCGAGTGGTTTGCGAGATCACGCGACATCCTCGGCCCG
>CAZEAM010000218.1:0-7878 GCA_964510285.1 uncultured Frankiaceae bacterium
TGTCGTCATCGAGCACAACCTGGACGTGATCAAGACCGCGGACTGGATCGTCGACCTCGGGCCGGAGGGTGGCAGCGGTGGCGGCACGATCGTCGCGGCCGGGTCGCCGGAGCACGTGGCGACGGTCGCCGAGTCGCACACCGGCCGCTTCCTCGCCGACGTGCTGGGCTCACGCGTGAAACCCAAGCCGGTGACAAAGCCAAAAGCAGCGAAGCGAGCGCAGGTAAAGCGCCCGCAGCCGGCAAAGCGCCCGCAGGCAACCCGCAAGCGCGCGTGATCACCCGGTCACGGGCACGCGAACTTCGACGAGGAGATACGGGTTCAACGCAGACTCCCGGACCGGGACGGGCGCTCGGTCGAGCGCGCTGAAGTAGCGGCGTATTGCCCCTGTCATCATGCGCAGGGCCGGGGAGTGCTGGAAGGTCAATCCGAGGTAGCCACTGAGCGGCATTGCCCTCACCGTCAAGTCGGGGCTAGCAGCCGCGGCCCACTGTCGCACCCGCGCGTAGCTCGGTAGGAAGTCGATCCATGGTGTGTGGACGGAGACGCCGGTTCGACCGCCGACAGAGCTGAACAGCCGGCTCCGGGAGATGTTGTGCTGCACATCGACCGGAAACGTCCGGTTCGGCGCCGCCAGGATGAGCGATCCCCCGGGTTTGAGGATCCTCGTCGATTCGCGGATGAATGCGACTCGTTGCATCTCCCAGTCTGGCTCGAGCTCGGCGGTCGTGCCGATCGCACCGACGTGTTCGATAACGCCAAGCGCGATCGCGACATCGAACGAGCCGTCACTGACCGGGATCGCGCGACCGTCAGCAACGAACACCCGCGCAGCATCGCGGTTGTTCTGGGCCCAGGACTCGGCCCGGTAGGGAATGTCGAAACCGTAGGCGTCGAAGCCCATCGCGCACAGCTCGGCGACGTCGGCGGCGTCACCGCATCCGATGGAAAGGACGGTGGTTGCCCCGAGCGCTCTCAGCACTGGGCCGAAATATCGATTGATCCGCCCGACGGTGCCGACGGACTCGTGCGGGACGTAGCTCTCGGCGCTGTCAAACCCGGTCCATTCGCTGTCGGGTGGGAGCAGGTTTGCGAACCCGCACCGCGGTTCGAAGACGCCGCTGCAACCGTCGCACGCGATCGGAGCCGCGCCGCCCAGCCCGTCGAACGGGCTCTGACATCGCGGGCAGCGGAACACGAATCAGGATCGTACGACCGGCACCGGCGGAGGCCGGCCGCAGCCTGGGCCGGCACTCGCCCGGCGGACTAGATTCGACAGGCGTGGCGGATCCGGCGAGCTATCGACCAGCTCCCGGGTCGATCCCGGACTCGCCCGGGGTGTACCGGTTCCGCGACGACCACAACCGGGTGATCTACGTCGGCAAGGCGAAGAGCCTGCGCAGCCGGCTCGGCTCCTACTTCCAGGACATCGCCGCGCTGCATCCGCGGACCCAGACGATGGTGCGCACCGCCTCGTCGGTCGACTGGACGGTCGTCGGCACCGAGGTCGAGGCCCTGCAGCTGGAGTACAGCTGGATCAAGGAGTTCGACCCTCGCTTCAACGTCCGCTACCGCGACGACAAGTCCTACCCGTGGCTGGCGGTCACCCTCGACGAGGAGTATCCCCGGGCGCAGGTGATGCGCGGCGCGAAGCGCAGAGGCGTGAAGTACTTCGGGCCCTACTCGCACGCGTGGGCGATCCGCGACACGCTCGACGCACTGCTGCGGGTGTTCCCGATGCGGACCTGCAGCGCGGGGGTGTTCAAGCGGGCCGGCCAGGTCGGGCGGCCCTGCCTGCTCGGCTACATCGGCAAGTGCTCCGCGCCGTGCGTGGGTCGGGTCAGCGCGGAGGAGCACCGGGCGATCGCCGAGGACTTCATCGACTTCATGTCGGGGCAGACCCAGAAGTTCGTGCGCCGGCTCGAGAAGGAGATGCGCGCGGCCTCCGCCGACCAGGAGTACGAGCGCGCCGCCCGGCTGCGCGACGACATCGGCGCGCTCAACCGGGCGATGGAGAAGCAGGCGGTCGTGCTCGGTGACGGCACCGACGCCGACGTCGTCGCGTTCGCCCAGGACGAGCTCGAGGCCGCCGTACAGGTCTTCTACGTCCGTGGGGGGAGGGTCCGCGGCCAGCGCGGCTGGGTGGTCGACAAGGTGGACAACATCGGCACCCCGGGTCTGGTCGAGCAGTTCCTGACCCAGGCCTACCTCGATTCCGGTACGTCGGACAGCGAGGTGCCCAAAGAGGTGCTGGTGCCCGCGCTGCCCGACGACGTGGATGTGGTCACCGAGCTGCTCGAGCTGGCGCGCGGCGGAAAGGTTGCGCTGCGCGTGCCGCAACGCGGCGACAAGCGAGCCCTGCTCGAGACGGTCGAGCGCAACGCGAAGGAGGCGTTCACCCGCCACAAGCTCAAGCGCTCGAGCGACCTCACGGCCCGCGCGCTCGCACTGCAGGAGCTGCAGGACGCCCTCGGTCTGGACCAGGCGCCGCTTCGGATCGAGTGCTACGACGTGTCCAACCTGCAGGGCAGCGACATCGTCGCGTCGATGGTGGTGTTCGAGGACGGGCTGGCCCGCAAGAGCGAGTACCGCAGGTTCGCGATCAGGAACGTCGGCCAGGACGACGTGTCCTCGATCCGTGAGGTGATCACCCGGCGCTTCCGGCGCTACCTCGAAGAGCGCATAGACCTGACCCAGGTCGAGATGAATCCCGCCGAGATCGCCGCGGCCCCAGCCGACACCGACGAGGACGGCGAGCTCGGTCACGCGGTTGGGTCGCCGGTCGACCCGGAGACCGGTAAGCCGCGCAAGTTCGCCTATCCGCCGCAGCTGGTGGTGGTCGACGGCGGGGCGCCCCAGGTCGCGGCCGCGGCCGAGGCGATGGCGGCCCTCGGGATCGACGACGTCTCGTTGTGCGGCCTGGCCAAGCGGCTCGAGGAGGTGTGGCTGCCCGACCAGTCCGATCCGGTGATCCTGCCGCGCACCAGCGAGGCGCTCTACCTGCTGCAGCGGGTGCGCGACGAGGCGCACCGCTTCGCGATCACCTACCACCGGCAGAAGCGCTCCAAGGGCATGGTGGACAGCGCGCTCGACGGGATCCCGGGGCTGGGGGAGACCCGCCGCAAGGCGCTGCTGCGCAAGTTCGGCTCGGTCAAGCGGCTGCGCGCGGCGACCGTCGAGGAGATCGGGGAGGTGCCGGGCCTGGGCCGGCGGACCGCCGAGGCGGTCCACGCGGCGCTCGCGGCGGGGGCGCCGCCGGCCCCGGCGGTCGACCCGGTCACGGGCGAGATTCTGGAAACCCAGGACAGGGCCGGTGTGTCGGTGGCAGGCTCGGGGGCACAGCCATGACGGTCTCCTCGGGTGCGGCCACTCCGCCGCTGAAGCTTGCCGTGATCACCGGCTTGTCGGGCGCGGGGCGCAGCACCGCCGCGAAGTGCCTGGAAGACCTCGGGTGGTTCGTCGTCGACAACCTTCCACCCACCCTGATCCCGGACGTGGCGGACCTGGCGGCCCGATCACACGGCGGTGTCGACCGGGTCGCGGTCGTGGTCGACGTACGCAGCCGCGGGTTCAGTGCGGACCTGCACGCGGCGCTGGAAGACGTCGAGCGCGGCGGCTTGCACCCGCACATCCTGTTCCTCGAGGCGCCCGACGAGGTGCTGGTCCGCCGCTTCGACGGGGTACGGCGACCGCACCCGCTGCAGGGCGACGGCCGGTTGATCGACGGGATCACCCAGGAGCGCGAGCTGCTCCGCGAGCTGCGCGGGGAGGCCGACCTGGTGGTCGACACGAGCGAGCTCAACGTGCACGAGCTGCGCGCGAAGATCGCCGCCGCGTTCGACGAGGCGGCCGCGCACGAGCTGCACGTGTCGATGCTGACCTTCGGCTACAAGTACGGCATCCCGGTCGACGCGGACGTGGTGATCGACTGCCGGCTGCTGCCGAACCCGCACTGGGTCGAGGAGCTGAAGCCGCTGACCGGCACCGACTCGGCGGTGCGCGACTACATCTTCACCCAGCCCGGGTCGGGCGAGTTCCTCGACGCGGCGACCGCACTGTTGCGGCGCTACGAGACCGGTTATCTCAACGAGGGCAAGCAGTACGCGACGATCGCGATCGGCTGCACCGGCGGCCGACACCGCAGCGTCGCCGTCGCCGAGGAGCTGGCCAATCGGCTGCGCGCCGACGGCATCGACGTGTCGCTCAGCCACCGCGACATCGAACGCGAAGAGCGCCTGCCATGAGCGGTGAGCGAATGGCACATGCGCCCAGCGATAGCCGAGCGGATGGCACATCCGCTCACCCCAAGGTGGTGGCGTTCGGCGGCGGCCACGGCTTGTCCGCGTCTCTCGCCGCGTTGCGCCGGGTCACGCCGAACCTGACCGCGGTGGTCACCGTCGGCGACGACGGCGGGTCGAGCGGCATCATCCGTGACGAGCTGGGGTTTCTGCCGCCGGGCGACCTGCGGATGGCGCTGGCCGCGCTGGCCGGTGATGACGAGCAGTCCCGGCTGTGGGCGCAGCTCGCCCAGCACCGGCTCGGGGGCGACGCGACGCTCGCGATCCACCCGGTGGGCAACCTGATGCTGGCCGGGCTGGCCGACCTGCTCGGCGACCCGGTCCGCTCGCTCGACCTGGTCGGCCGGCTGCTCGGCACGGTGGGCCGGGTCCTGCCGCTGTCCAACCGGCCGATCGAGATCGTCGCCGACGTGGTGGGACTCAACCCGTTCGACGAGGACTCGTTCGACGAGGTCCGCGGCCAGGTCGCGGTCGCGACCACGCAAGGCCAGGTGATCGGCGTCCGGATCGACCCGCCGAGCGTCGAAGCGTGCCCGGAGGCGGTCGAGGCGGTGCTCGACGCGGACTGGCTGGTGTTCGGGCCCGGCTCGTGGTTCACCAGCGTCATCCCGCACCTGCTGGTGCCGGACATGATGAAGGCCGTGATGTCGTCGCACGCGCGACGGGTCGTGACCCTGAACATGTCCGCGCAGACCGGGGAGACCGAGGGCTTCTCGCCGGCCACCCATCTCGAGGTGCTCGCGGCGCACGCACCTGACTTCGAGGTCGACGTTGTGCTGGCCGCCCGCCGGGCCGCTGCCGAGGGCATGACATCGTTGGAGGCAGGTGCGGCGAGCCTCGGGGCGAAGCTCGTCATCGCACACCTCGGAGCCGACCAGTCCGTACCGACCCACGACCCGCAGCTCCTGGCCGCGGCGTACGAGTCGATCTTTGCCGCGAAGGAGAATGACGCATGGCGATGACCGCCGCCGTCAAGGACGAGCTCGCGCGCGTCGCTGTGACCAAGCCGTGCTGCCGCAAGGCGGAGATCGCGACGATGCTCCGCTTCGCCGGCGGGCTGCACCTGGTCGGCAAGGGCCAGCTGATGATCGAGGCCGACCTCGACGCGGGCGCCACCGCGCGGCGACTGCGCAAGGACCTCGCCGAGGTTTACGGGCACGCTTCAGAGCTCGCGGTGGTCTCCGCCGCGGGGTTGCGCAAGGGCTCGCGCTACCTCGTCCGGGTCAGCAAGGACGCGCAGGCGCTGGCCCGCCAGACCGGCCTGGTGGACGGCAACGGCCGTCCCGTGCGGGGTCTGCCGCCGCAGGTGGTGTCCGGCGCGCTGTGCGACGCGGCCGCCGCTTGGCGGGGCGCCTTCCTCGCGCACGGCTCGCTGACCGAGCCGGGCCGCTCGTCGTCGCTAGAGGTCACCTGCCCGGGGCCGGAGTCCGCGCTCGCCCTGGTTGGTTCCGCACGCCGGCTCGGCGTGGCCGCCAAGGCACGTGAAGTGCGCGGCGTCGACCGGGTGGTGATCCGCGACGGCGACGCGATCGGCGTGATGCTCACGAAGCTCGGCGCGCACGACAGCGTGCTGGCCTGGGAGGAACGGCGGCTGCGGCGCGAGGTCCGGGCCACCGCCAACCGGCTCGCGAACTTCGACGACGCGAACCTGCGACGGTCGGCGCGTGCCGCGGTCGCGGCCGGCGCCCGGGTCTCGCGCGCGATGGAGATCCTCGGCGACGAAGCGCCCGAGCACCTGCTGTCGGCCGGACGGCTGCGGCTCGAGCACGCCAACGCCTCGCTCGAAGAGCTGGGCGCGCTCGCCGACCCGCCGTTGACGAAGGACGCGATCGCCGGGCGGATCCGCCGGTTGCTCGCGATGGCGGATCTCCGCGCCGACGAGCTCGGCATCCCCAACACCGAAGCGTCGCTGACCCCGGAGATGCTCGCCGACGCTCCCTGAGACTCAGGCCGGCGCGGGTCCCTCGGCGGCCGGGCCGGCCGCAAGATCCTCGGCGGCTTCCTGCTCGCCCGGCACGTCCACACGAGGACGAAGGATCAACGCCAGCGTCGACAACCCCCAGACCAGCTTGCCGACGGCAACCCAGGTGGCGCCGACGCCCGTGTACGGCAGCAGGAACTCGATCCCGGCGGTGTATGCCGTCCACACCGGCAGGCCGCGCCAGCCGCCGTTGGCGGAGTCGAGCAGGTAGGCGAACAGAAGCGGCCCCAGCCCGTAGTACCCGAACGCGTACGGGTCGGTGAGGACGCGGGTCGCGAGTGCGGCGAGGGGCGCGGCGAGCCAGGTACGCCGAAACGCCACGAAGGCTCCGACCCCGAGCCCGACGATGAACTGGACCGGCCGCAGCCAGCGCTCCACGTGTCCGTCGAAGCCGATCAGCTGCAGCACCGATCCGGGTTGGGTGACGACGGGGAAATGCCCCAGCGCCTGGATCGTCGAAGGCGCCGAGATCACGAACGGCGCCCACCAGAATGCCGCGGCCAGGATGGTGACGAGGGTGGTGCGGGCGAGGTCGCGACGGGGGAGACCCAGCAGCATCGGGGCCAGGATGATCGCCCAGGGCTTGGTCGCGGCCGCGGTTCCCAGCAAGATGCCAGCCAGCCACCAGGGCCGTTGCCGTGCGATGAGCATCGCCGCGGTCGCCGCGAAGCTCAGCGCCATCGCGTCATCCAGGTGCTTCGCGGAGTTCGAGTCGAACGCCCACACGGCGGCAACGCAAACCGCGGCGGCGGCGAAGGCCGCCTCGACCCAGAAGCGGGACGCCAGCCGGACCGTGCGCGTCGCTGCGCCGGTGAGTGTTGCGGACCCCACCGCCAACAGGCCCAGGGCCGGCATCACGAACCCGAACAGCGCGTAGATCGTGCGGAACTTCAGGCCCTCGAAGATCGCGATCGCCCAGAAGGCAGGAGGGCCGATCTGCAGATCGGCGTTCTCGATGTAGAGATGCCAGCGGTTTCCGCCGTAGAGGTTGTTGTGGTGGTAGTGGACGAGGCTTCTCGCGCCGACTTCGAACAGGACCCAGTCACCGTTGCCGTTGAGCGTGCGCTTGTACCCGAGGTAGCCGAACAACACGGTGGCGCCGATCGCGGCGAGGCACCACACGATTCGGCGTCTGGGCACCATTAACCGCTCGGCAGGGCGTCTGCTTGCCTTGAGACCAAGATCGGCGCGCTCACCCGCACTCGCTCGACGAACGGCTGCGGACGCTCGAGCTCTCCGTCGGCCCGGAACGGACCGACGGTGCGGCCTTCGAAGGTCGCGGTGTACGTCGCGCCCCACCGGGTGGTGAGGGTCCCGGCGACGGCTCCGCTCGACAGGTAGCGGTGGACCGCGGTGGCGTCGACCGGCATCCAGTCGGACGTGTCGCCGTCGCCCCACTCCCACACCGCCTGCTCCGGGACCAGGGTGATCGCCTCCGTCACGGTGGGTCCGCCGAAGCCGACCGGGCCCACCGTGCCGGCCGGCACGCGGGCGGTGAAGAAGGTCGGCAGGCCGGCGAGGGTCGCGCCGCGCGGCCGGTGCTGGACCAGCAGGTCGGGGGGCGCGACGGCGTGCACGTAGTGGTCGACGTCGGCCGCG
>CAZEAM010000219.1:0-7334 GCA_964510285.1 uncultured Frankiaceae bacterium
CACGAGCCGGACGGCCTGCGCGGATCCGGTCGAGTTCGTCCAGGTCAGGAACTCGAACGGCTCGTGGCTCCCACCTGGGTTGCCGTTGATGGATTGTGCGAGCACCGTGCCCGCCGAGTTGACGAGGAACAGGTCCATGTCAGTGTCCACGCCGAACTGCGGCTCTGCCCATTGCAGGTCGACCGTGATCTTGCCGCCTGCCAGCATGGTGAAGCCGAAGTCCGGGTCCGGCGTGCCGCCGTTGCCGTTGAAGTTGTGGCAGTCGGTCAGGCCGGTCTCGAGGGTGACGCCAGCCGGGCACGCCGTGGGGCGGTAGCCGCCGACGGCCTCGTAGGAGCCGACGTCGTGACCGTTGAAGGGGACGTTGTTGTTGGCCGCGGAGCTGAAGTAGTCGACGCCGGCCTGACGGACCGCGTCCACCGCGTTGGAGATGATCCCCTCCTGGTAGAAGGGCTCGTCGAAGTAGGTGACGTCATCGACGATCACGTTGGCGCCCGCGGCGGCCAATGCCTGGATGTTGCTCGCGAACGAGCTCTCGCCGTCGAACGCGGTGGCGAACGCCAGCTTCGCGCCCGGCGCCAGGTCGTGGACGGTCTGCGCCATGGCTCGGCCCTCGTCCTCGCCGGTCGCATCGTCGTCGGCCAGCGAGTTGACCGCGTGGGTGTGCCCGCAGGTGTTGGTGGACCCGGGCAGGTTGTCTGCCGTGACGTCGTCCGCCGCGTGGGTGACCGCAGAGGCGTCCTTGTCGTAGGAGTCCGACAGCACGCCGACGGTGACGCCGGAGCCGTCGGTGCCGTGGTCGGTGCGCTCCGAGTCGGCGTGCAGGATGGTGTCGCCCTCGGAGATCAGCGAGTCACATACCGAGTTGGTCTGCGGGGTGAGGATCTCGCCGACGTACTCGACGCCGTCGACCTCGCCGACGTCATCCAGGTCGGTGGGCGAGACGGCGACAGTGATCGTGCGCAGTTGCGCGTCCTCGTGGACGATCCGGGCGCCGGCCGCCTTGAGAGCCGTCGCGACCGTGTCGTCGACCTGGTCCACGCGGACGTCGACCAGCAGGTGCCGCGCGTCGGCGCGCAGCAGGCTGCCGGGGCCCTGCGTGGCGGTGGACGTGGCGGCGGCCTGGCTCGCGGTGGTCGCGCCGGGGTTCGCGGCCACCTCCGCGAGGCGAGTGGACAGGTGGGCGGGGTTCGACCGCTCCAGTGCCGCCTTCTCCAGGCCCGGGTTGGTGGCCGGGCCTCCTGGTGCGGCCGCCGCAGGCGTAGCCGCCGCGATCATCCCGGCGGCACAGGCTGCCGCAGCAAGAAATGCCCCCAAAGGCGCGCGCTTCATCGATTGACCCCTCATTGCCCCGCCCGGACCACGCCGGCGCTCCCCGACCGCACCCCCCGTGCGGGACGCCCCCCGGGCGCCCGCGAGAACTGAACCATGTCCGATTCGGATCGGCAACTATCCTGCAGGGTGGCTTTGTCCGATTAGGCCGGTCGGCGCGTCGGGTGCGGCCGGATGGTCGGTCGGACCGGCGCGCTTGGCCGAGTGGGCCTTCTGGTGCGCGCAAGATCATTTGAGGGGATGGCGGGACTGGTGCCCCTAGGCTTTGGCGGAGAGGTGATAGCTGTGGAGGCCACGTGGCGCTGACCGACGCGTTGCGCCGTACCGCCGAGCGCGGGCCGGCTCCGCAGCTGGAGCCGCGGAAGCCGGCTGTCCAGACCTGGGAGCGCCGTTACCGGCTGCAGCTGCTCTGCGTCGACCTGGTGATCATCATGGCCAGCACGTTGCTCGCCGACGAGCTGCGATTCGGTCAGGGCGGCAGCGGCGTCGAGGGCTCCGGGATCTCCTACGTCGGACTGAGCTTCATCCTGGCGCCGGTCTGGCTCGGCGCGCTCGCCGCTGCTCGCGCCTACGAGATGCGCCTGCTCGGGATCGGCGAGGACGAGTTCAAGGGAATCCTCCGCGCGTCGTGGTGGCTGATGGCGGTGATCGCCGTCGTCGCCTACATCTTCCAGATCAAGTTCGCCCGGGGATATGTCGCGATCGCGCTACCGGTCGGCACGGCGCTGCTGTTGTTGGGTCGCTACGGCCAGCGCAAGATCCTCCACCAGGCGAGGCGCCGCGGGCGCTACCAGCACCGTCTGCTGGCGGTCGGCGGGCGCGAGGGGGTCGAACGGTTGGCCGCCGAGCTCGAGGAGGAGCCCTACCTCGGGCTTGCCCTGGTCGGGGTGTGCCTTCCTGCCTCCGATGAGACGGCCGAGGTTTGCGGCGCTCCGGTGTTGGGGTCGTTGACGCAGGTCCTCAGCGCGGCGGCGGAGTGCAATGCCGACACCCTTGCCGTGACCACCGGTCCCGGGATGTCGCGCGAGGGGTTGCGGCGCCTTGCTTGGGACCTGGAGGGCCGCGGTATCGACCTCGTGGTCGCGCCCGAGCTGCTCGACGTGGCGGGCACGCGCATCCTGGCCCGGCCGGCCGTCGGCCTGCCCTTCGTCCACGTCGAGGAGCCCGAGCTTTCCGGCCCTAGGCAGGTCATGAAGGCGACCGTCGAGTGGGCGTTCGCCTTCCTCGCCTTTGTGCTCGTGCTCCCGCTCCTGCTGCTGTTCGTGGTCGCGATCCGGATCGACAGCCCGGGCTCCCCGCTGTTTCGCCAGACCCGGGTCGGCCGCAACGGACGCGAGTTCACGGTCTTCAAGCTCCGCACGATGTACGCCGACGCCGAGTCCCTGCTCGAGTCGCTGCGCGAGCAGAACGAGGCCTCCGACGGTCTGCTGTTCAAGATCCGCGACGACCCGCGGGTGACCCGGGTCGGCCGCCTGCTGCGCAAGTGGTCGCTCGACGAGCTGCCGCAGCTGTGGAACGTCGTGCGGGGTGACATGGCGCTCGTGGGGCCGCGTCCACCGTTGCCGAGCGAGGTCGCGGCGTACGACCGCGAGGTCGGGCGGCGGCTGCTGGTGCGGCCGGGCATCACCGGGCTGTGGCAGGTGTCGGGCCGCTCCGACCTCAGCTGGCAGGACAGCGTCCGGCTGGACCTCTACTACGTGGAGAACTGGTCGCTCGCCCTCGACGCGATGATCGTGTGGAAGACCGTGTTCGCGGTGTTTCGGCGCGAGGGCGCGTACTAGCCGACAGCCCCGACTAGGGTTCCTGGCTATGCCCGATCTGCGTCGGCTGCCGTGGATGGTGCGCTACGGCTACGCCCGCAAGGCGGCGTGGTGGTGGCGGCGCAACGCGCTGCTGATGACGCACAACCATCTCGATGTGGAGATCAGCAAGGGCGTCGCGATCGGCCCACGGTTCGACCTCTGGATGCCCGCGGCGGCCACGCTGCGCATCGCGAGAGGGTGCGAGTTCCGCCGTGACTTCATCCTCGAGATCGCACCCGGCGGGCGGGTCGACATGGACGAGCGGGTGATCTTCACCGCCGCTGCGCTGGTCCAGATCTCGACGACCCTGACGATCGGGCGCCGCGCCGTGTTCGGCCAGTCGGTGATGATCGCCGACGGCAATCACAAGTTCCGCGACCACACCCAGCACCTGCTCGACCAGGGCTACGACTTCCGGCCGATCGAGATCGGCGAGAACGCGATCGTCACCTCGAAGTGCACGATCCTCAACTCGATCGGCAAGGGGGCGGTGATCGGCGCGAACAGCGTCGTCACCCAACCGATCCCGCCGTACTGCCTGGCCGTCGGTGCGCCGGCCCGGGTGGTCGACTACTTCGGCCCGGAGGACCAACGCCCGGAAGGGATCTGACCGCGCTCAGCCGTCGTCGCGGCGCTCGCTCAGCCGCTTCTCCCGCGCGATGTCGGCGTCGACCATCATCTCGATGAGCTCGCGGAACGACACCTTCGGCGACCAGCCGAGCACGTCGCGCGCCTTCGAGGCGTCCCCGCACAGGTAGTCCACCTCGGCGGGCCGGACGAAACGCTGGTCGACCTCGACCAGCTTCGACCAGTCGCTGACCCCCACCCGGCCGAACGCGATGTCGAGCAGCTCGGTGATCGAGTGCGTCTCGCCGGTCGCGACCACGTAGTCGTCCGGGGCGTCGTGCTGCAGCATCTGCCACATCGCCTCGACGTAGTCGCCGGCGAACCCCCAGTCGCGCTTGCTGTCGAGGTTGCCGAGCGCGACCGAGTCCTGCAGCCCGAGCGAGATACGCGCCACGCTTCGGGTCACCTTGCGGGTGACGAACTCGTGCCCGCGTCGCGGCGACTCGTGGTTGAACAGGATCCCGGAGCAGGCGAACGCGTTGTAGGACTCGCGGTAGTTGACCGTGATGTAGTGGCCGAACGTCTTGGCCACGCCGTACGGCGAGCGCGGGTGAAACGGCGTCTTCTCGGTCTGTGGGGATTCCCGCACCTTGCCGAACATCTCGCTGCTCGACGCCTGGTAGAAGCGGACCCGCTCCATGTTTCCTTGGGTGGCGATCCGCAGCGCCTCGAGGATCCGGAGCACGCCGGTCCCCGTCACGTCGGCGGTCAGCTCCGCCTGGCGCCACGACAAGCCCACGAACGACAGCGCGCCGAGGTTGTAGATCTCGTCCGGCTGCGCGATCTCGATGGCGCTGATCAGCGACGGGAGGTCGGTGAGGTCACCCTCGAGCAGCTCGGCGGTGGGGATCAGCCGCTCGACGTGACGCGCTTTGGGGTTGTTCTGGCCGCGGACCACCCCGTAGACCTCGTACCCCTTCGCGGCGAGGAACTCGCCGAGATACAGGCCGTCCTGACCGGTGATCCCGGTGATGAGTGCGCGCGGCATCCCGCAACCATACGAGGCGGCTCGTCGCCGCTCACCGTCACTCGGTCAGCGCGTCGCCCAGCGTGCGGAACGCGTCACGCAGAGCCGACCGCCAGTGCGGCATCGCGGGCAGCCCGGCCTCGACCCACTTGCGGGCGGACAACACCGAGTACGGCGGCCGCGCGGCCCGCCCTGGCAACGCCGCCGTGGTGGGGGGCCCGCCCGAGGACGGGTCGGCTCCCACCTCCTCGGCGACCGCGACCGCGACGTCGAACCACCTCGCCGTCCCGCCCGCGCTGCAGTGCCAGACCCCCGGACCGACGTCCGCGGTGCCCAGAGTGATAAGCCGCCGTGCGAGGTCGCGGGTCCACGTCGGCGCACCGCGCTGGTCGGTTACCACGTCGACCGGCTCCCCGGCCCGCAGGCGCCTCCCCACCGACCGCACGAAGCTCGGTCCGGTGCCGCTGTAGAGCCAGGCGGTCCGGACGACGTGCGCGTCGGCGCCGCGGCTGCGCACCGCGGAGAGCACCGCGGCCTCGCCCATTAGCTTCGACGCGCCGTAGACCGAGCGGGGACCGGTCGGCGCGTCGACGTCGTACGGCTCGTCCGCGTCGCCGGCGAAGACGTAGTCGGTGGACAGGTGGATCAGCCGCGTTCCGCGCTGCGCGCACGCCTCGGCCAGGATGCCGGGCGCGACGCCGTTGAGCTCGTTGGCCGCGTCGGCGTCGGATTCTGCGTCGTCGACCCGCGTGTAGGCGGCCGTGTTGATCACCACGTCCGAACCCACGGCGGCGAGCGCGTCGCGCACGATCTCCGGGCGGGTGACGTCGAGCTGCCCGCGGTCGCGTCCGGTCACCGTCTCGCCCGCCGCGTCGAGCAGGCTCACCAGATCGCGGCCGAGCGCGCCTGCGGCGCCCGTCACCAGCCAGCGCGTCATCCGGTTCCCGGCTAGGCGGCCGGCCGGGCGATCGCCCAGAGGTTGCCGACGGCGAGGGGAGCGGTCAGCCGGTGCTTGGCGAGACGGGGGTAGATCCGCCGCGCCTTCTCGGGGACGTGATCGGCGTAGACCCAGTTGCCGAGGCTGACCGCCTGCGGCTCCAGGCCCGCCCGGCGCAGCGCGCCCGCCAGCCGGCGCGGCGTCTGCTCGTTGACGTGCATCCGCAGCTCGTAGTCGTTGCGCGGCTGGGCCGGCCAGGTCCGCCGGCGCCACGGCAACAGGTTGCGCTGCAGCCGGTAGGTCACGTCGTAGATCGTCGAGGTGGGGAAGGTGTGGACCAGCAGCCGGCCGCTGGGTCGCAGGCAGCGCGCCACCTCCTCGAGGCAGAGCGCCAGCTCGCCCGGTGTGAGGTGTTCGACCACGTCGAGCATCGTGACCACGTCGAGGCAGTCCGGCGGGAACGGCAGCCGGCGGGCGTCGGCGAGCAGCACGTGCGCCCGGTCGCCGACGTCGTGCGCCGCGATCGTCTGCCGAGCGATCGGTACGGCGTCCGGCGAGTACTCGATGCCCATAGCCAGGCGTGCCCCGTGGGCGGCGCACAGGGCCACCATCTCGGCCCGGCCGGTGCCGATGTCGAGCGTGGTCTCTCCCGCGTTGACGCCGACCTGCCCCAGCGCCCACTTGTAGATGCCCGCCATCTTCTGGCCGTTGGAGGTGCTCCACTCCTCATATCCCGCGCAGGTGCCGGTGTAGTACGCGGTGTCGTACTCGTGCGGGTCGACGGCGGGCGCGGCGAGCGGTGCTGGGCGGGGCCGCTCAGGCACTCTGCATCTCCTTGAGCGGCCGCCACCACGCCGGGTTCTCGCGGTACCAGCGGATCGTCTCCTCGAGCCCCGCGTCGATGCCGACCCGCGGGGCGTAGCCGAGCTCGGAGCGGATCTTCGTGTCGTCGAGCGCGTAGCGGCGGTCGTGGCCCTTGCGGTCCTCGACGTACTGCACCGACGACCAGTCCGCGCCGCAGCCGGCGAGCAGTCGCTCGGTCAACTCGCGGTTGGTCAGCGCGACGCCGCCGCTGACGTTGTAGATCTCGCCGGTGCGTCCGCGCTCCAGCACGGTAGCGATGGCGCGGCAGTGGTCGTCGACGTGCAGCCAGTCCCGGACGTTCTCGCCGTCGCCGTAGAGCGGGACCGGCAGGCCGTCGATCAGGTTCGTGACGAACAGCGGAATGACCTTCTCCGGGTACTGGTACGGCCCGTAGTTGTTGGTGCACCGGGTGATCACCACGTCCAGCCTGTGCGTGACCACGTAGGACCGGGCGATCAGGTCCCCGCCGGCTTTCGCGGCGGAGTACGGCGAGCTCGGCTCGAGCAGGTCGGTCTCGACGAAGCCGGCGCCCATCGTGGAGCCGTACACCTCGTCGGTCGACACCTGCAGGACCCGGCCGACGCCGGCGCGCAGGCAGGCGTCGAGCAGCGTCTGGACGCCGACCGCGTTGGTCATCACGAAGTCGGCGGCCCCGACGATCGAGCGGTCCACGTGGGACTCGGCGGCAAAGTTGACCACGACATCGTGGCCGGGAAGCACGTCGTCGAGCAGGAGTGAGTCGAGGATGTCGCCCCGCACGAAGCGATAGCCGGGAAGCTCGGCGACCTCAGTCAGGTTGGTCAGC
>CAZEAM010000220.1:0-2477 GCA_964510285.1 uncultured Frankiaceae bacterium
AGCCCGTTGAGGTTCAGGATGTGCCCGTCCGCCTGCGAGGTGCCGAAGCTGTCGAGCTTCGCCTCGGAGTGCGGCACCTCGACGTCCAGCGGGTCGGGCAGCGAGGAGAAGTCCGGGTTGCGCTGGAGAGTGACCTGGGCCCCGATCGCGGTCACCGCGCTCGAGTACGTGTAGTCCGGCGGCGCCGGCGAGTTGTCGGCGTTCGCTGACCCGGCGTCGACCGCTCCGAAGACCGCCAGCCCGGTCGCCGCGAGCCAGGCCAACGGTCGCCCCGGTCGGCGAAGCCGGCGGCGGATGGCGGACACCTTGCTCCCTAAAACTGGGGCATTGCAGCCTCAGGGTCGCTGGACTTGCCTTGTGGCGAGGCTCACAATATCGGATCATGCCGCGTCTGACATCGATGTCTAGCCCGACACTCCAGGCCAAGTCACGGCCAGGTAACGGCCGCTCCTGCGGCGCCCATCGCCGTACTGACACGACTGTCACAAAGTGGCTCCGCCGGCCCGCCCTGGCGTTCCTGGCCGTGCTGATGCTGGCCGGCTGCGGGACCCGCCTGTCGGACTCGGCCTTCCGGCCGTTCCAGGTCGGCTCGACCAGTGCCCCTGCACCCGGGCAGACCGGCCAGCCGGTGCCCAAAGAGACCTCGCCGGGAGCGAGCGCGGCCGGCCAGCCCTCACAGCTTCCGGCGCCGGGCGCCTCGAACCCGGCCCCGATCAGCGGAGGCGGCGGCAAGCACAACGGTCCGGCCCCGGCCGGCAGCAACTCCGCCCCGCCCGGGGGAAAGGCGAACTTCGCCTCTGACACGGGCGTCACCGCCGACACGATCACGGTCTGCAACGTCGTGACACAGGGCGGGCCGTTCGGCCCGTACCAGTTCACGCCGAGCTACTACGGGGCCGCGGCCTACTTCGCCGACCTCAACGCGCACGGGGGGATCAACGGCCGCAAGGTCCGCTTCATCACCCACCCCGACGACGGCTCGGACTCCGGCAACCTCGACCAGATCCACACCTGCATCGACACTGACAAGGCGTTCGCCTTCGTCGCGAACAACATCTACGAGTACGCCGGCGCGCCGTACGTCGCGCAGAAGGGCGTCCCGGACATCGGCAGCCAGCCGATCTCGACCTACTACTACCAGTACCCGAACCTGTACTCGATCGACGGGCTGCACGACCTGCACGACGGCAAGCCGGTCACGAAGAACAGCAAGTCCTACCGCTGGGCAGAGCAGGCGACGTACTTCAAGACCCAGCAGCACATCACCCATGTCGGTGTCGTCTACTACGACCAGGGCTCATCGCAGTACGGCGCGAGCGAGCTCGCCCAGGACTACCGCGCGGTCGGGGTCAAGGTGAGCATGTACCAGGTCAACCTCGGGCTGCCGAACTTCGCCTCCGCGGTCGCGCAAATGAAGGCCGACGGGGTGGACCTGGTCGCCGACGCGGTCGACCTCAACGGCGGTCAGAAGCTCTGCCAGGCGATCGAGCAGAACAAGCCGTTCGAGAGCCAGATGAAGGTGCACCTGTCGACCATCTCGGCGTGGGGCGCCAGCATCGGCAAGGACTTCGCACAGACCCCGAACTGCCTGGCCAAGAGCTGGGTCGACGGTTACACCCTGAACTTCCAGGACCAGTCCAACCCAGAGGTGCGCAAGTTCAACGCCGCGTTGCGCAAGTACTTCCCGAGCTGGCTCCCGCACAACCACGAGTGGTCGTTCGAGGGCTGGATCGGCGCGTCGTGGTTCGCCGAGGCCGCCGCGTCGTGCGGCGCGGACCTCACCCGCAAGTGCGTCATGAACTACATGGACCACAAGAAGGACTTCGGGGGCGATGGGGTGACGGTGCCGTGGGTGAGCTTCCGCCCAATCCCGCCGAGCTTCTACAGCAAGCCGTCGCGCCACTGCGTGTCGGCCGCGCAGTGGTCGATCAAGGCCAACCGCTGGATCACGCGGGCCTCCCCGGCGTCCACGTGCTTCTCGGTCAAGGGCTACGGCTTCGGTCTGCAGCCGCCTACGTAGCCGGCCGCGCGGTGGCGAAGATCAACCGTGCCGCGGTGGCGGTCGCCAGGTGCTCCGGCACGTCGTCGCGCAGGTACGAGCTCAGCCGCTCGAGCATCGACAGCAGCCCGAGCCCGGCCATGCCGTCGGCGACCTGCGCGCCCACGGCCGGGTCGACCACCCGGTTCAGCGCTTGGGCGAGCGGCCCCAAGGAGTCGTTGGCCAGCGCCTGCATCAGCGGGTCGGCGTCCCGGTTGTCCAGCCACACCCGGATCACCGGGCCGTCCTGCTGGTACAGGGCGACGAAGCGGGCGACCCATCGCTCGATCTGCTCCGGCCGCACCGGTCGCGGCAGGGCCTCCAGATCCGCGGCCAGCTCGCGCAGCTGCGCGCCGCACTCGACGGCGAGGCGGTGAAGCAGATCCTCCTTGTTGCGGAAGTACAGGTAGAACGCGCCGTGCGACGTACCGGCGACCGT
>CAZEAM010000221.1:0-4299 GCA_964510285.1 uncultured Frankiaceae bacterium
CGTCAGCCAGTGCGTCCAGGCCCGCAGCAGGTCCGCGCGCACGACCAGGTCGCGCCGTTGCATCAGCTCGGCGAGCGAGAGCGACCGGTCGATCAGGGCGAGCCGATCCGCCTCCCAGTCGTCGCCGCTGGTGTCGGCGACGACCGTCGTACCGTCCGGTCCGGCGAGCAGCACGCCCGACTCCTCGAACGTCTCACGCACCGCCGCGCACACCAACGCGCGCGCCAGCCGCTCGTCGCACGACAGGTCGTTGGCCCAGTCCGCGAGTGACCGTCCCACCCACGCGTCGTCCGGCAGGTCCTCGTCGCGCAGGTCCACCGAGCCGCCCGGGAACACGAAGGCGCCGGCCGCGAACGCCATCGACGCGGCGCGGCGTAGCAGGTAGACCTCCGGCCCTTCGCGACCGTCGCGCAGCATGATCACCGTGGCCGCGTGCCGTGGCTCGGCCGGTTCGACCTCGCCCGCGTTGAGCTTGCGCAGGGTGTCGACCAGGCCGGCAAACATCTCCGACGCGTCTGCCATGACCGCTACCCCCGCACCTGTGCGACGAGTTCCACCTCGACGGGAGCGTCGAGCGGAAGCACGGCGACGCCCACCGCGCTGCGCGCGTGGCGTCCGGCGTCGCCGAAGGCGGCGACCAGCAGCTCACTTGCGCCGTTGACGACGCCCGGCTGACCGTGAAAGCCGGGGGCGCTGGCGACGAAGCCGACCACCTTGACGATGCGCTGGATCCGGTCGAGATCCCCGACCTCGGCCTTCAGCGCGCCGATTGCGTTGAGGGCGCAGCGCCGGGCGAGACGAGCCGCCTGCTCGGGATCGATCTCGGCGCCGACCTTGCCCTTCTCCAGCAGCGAGCCGTCGACAACCGGCAACTGCCCGGACACCCAGACGAGCTCACCCGACCGCGCCGTCGGCACGTACGCCGCGACCGGCGGGGCGACGGGAGGCACCTCGAGACCGAGCTCGGCGAGGCGATCCTCGACCGCGCCCATCTACTGCCCAGCCTCCAGCAGCGGCCGCTTGAGGTAGGCGACGAGCTGCTCGCCACCGCCGGGGGCCGGAACCACCTGAACGAGCTCCCAGCCGTCCGCGCCCCACTGGTCGAGGATCTGCTTGGTCGCATGGACCAGCAAAGGAATGGTCGCGTACTCCCACTTCGTCACAGGCCTGAGCCTATTTGGCACCAGCCTGCCTATGGCACATCGCTATCGCTATAGCAATGTGTGTGGCACATGAGCATCCGCGCCTACGCGGTTGTGGCCACCTTCGCGCGGCTCCGGAGGAGGCGCTTGCGCTCGAGCTCGTTGAGGCCGCCCCAGATGCCGTGAGACTCGGCCACGCTCAGCGAGTAGTTCAGGCACTGGTCGCGCACCTGGCACCGGCGG
The DNA here is from genome assembly GCA_964510285.1 of uncultured Frankiaceae bacterium. Lineage (GTDB taxonomy): Bacteria > Actinomycetota > Actinomycetes > JAFAQI01 > JAFAQI01 > DASZTV01. The sequence goes on from CAZEAM010000221.1 coordinate 1,386, forward strand.
CACAGAGCCCGCGCGATGCCCTCGCGCAGGTCCTTTTCGGGCTTGCGTTCGAAGTGGCTCGGTGCGTAGAAGTACGCCGCGTTCTCCGCCTGGCACTCGGCGCCGGCCCGCCACGTCAGCTCGTCATACACGGGGTCCTCACCTTCAGCTGGCTGGGCTCGCTGAGATGTGGGTTCGACAGGCTTGGGGGCTTTCCTGCGGGCCATTCGGACCAATCCGCACCGCCGTCGCGGCGTACCCGCCAGGCGCCCCGGCGCGACCTCCTACCCTCGAGTCGTGGCCGACTTCCCCGCCGTGAAGCTGCACGTCGTCAGCGGCAAGGGCGGGACCGGCAAGACCACCGTCGCCGCCGGCCTTGCGCTGGCACTCGCGGCGGGCGGGCGCCAGATCCTGCTCACCGAGGTCGAGGCGCGCCAGGGGATCGCCCAGCTGTTCGACACCCCACCACTGCCGTACGAGGAGCGACGGGTGGCGGTCGCCCGCGGCGGCGGCGAGGTCTACGCCCTCGCGATCGACCCCGAACAGGCGCTCCTGGAGTACCTCGAGCAGTTCTACAACCTGCGTCGGGCCGGCTCGATGCTCAAGAAGCTCGGCGCGATCGACTTCGCGACGACGATCGCCCCGGGGCTTCGCGACGTGCTGCTCACCGGGAAGGTGATGGAGGCCGCCACCCGCGAGCGGCGCGGCGGAGGCCGGATCTACGACGCGGTCGTGCTGGACGCGCCCCCAACCGGACGGATCGCGAAGTTCCTCAACGTCAACACGGAGGTCGCCGCGCTGACCCGGATGGGCCCGGTCCGCAACCAGGCGAACAGCGTGATGACGCTGCTGCGTTCGGCGAAGACCGCGGTGCACCTCGTCACCGTCCTGGAGGAGATGCCGGTCCAGGAAACGGTGGACGGCGTCGAGGAGCTGCGCGCGACGGAGCTGCACCCGGGGGCCGTGATCGTGAACATGGTGCGGGACCCGCTCATCCCCGGCGACCGCATCGACGACGCCGCAGCAGGCACGATCGACACCGGCGACATCGCCCGCGGGTTGAAGGCCGCCGGGATCGAGCCGGACGCCGGCACCGTCTCGGCGCTGGCCGCGGAGATGACCGATCATGCGCGCCGGGTCATGCTCGAACGCCAGGAGCTCGAGACCCTCACCGCACTGGACCGGCCGACGTACCAGATCCCCTACATCGCCGACGCCACCGAGCTCTCGGGTCTGCAAGAGATCGCGGACCGGCTGCAGGCCGCGGGAATGATCTAGGCATGACCGCGCCAACCTCGACCGCGCGGGGCCCGCTGGACGTCGACGCCCTGCTCCGGGACGCGCGGATCATCGTGTGCTGCGGCGCCGGGGGCGTGGGCAAGACCACGACCGCCGCAGCGCTCGCCGTACGGGCCGCCGAGCAAGGCCGGTCCGTGTGCGTGTTGACGATCGACCCGGCTCGCCGGCTGGCGCAGTCGATGGGTCTCACCGAGCTCGACAACACCCCGAGAGCGGTCGCCGGGATCGACACGGCGGCGGGCGGTCGACTCGACGCGATGATGCTCGACATGAAGCGCACGTTCGACGACATCGTGCTTGCGCACGCGGACGAGTCGCGCGCGAAGGCGATCCTCGCCAACCCGTTCTACGTGTCGTTGTCGTCCAGCTTCGCCGGTACCCAGGAGTACATGGCGATGGAGAAGCTCGGCCAGCTCAAGGCGACCGGCACGTGGGACCTGGTGGTGGTCGACACTCCACCGAGCCGCTCCGCGCTGGACTTCCTCGACGCTCCGCAACGGCTCGGCCGGGTCCTCGACGGGCGGATGATCCGGCTGCTGACCGCGCCGGCCCGGGCCGGCGGGCGGGCTTACCTCAAGGTGTTCACGGTCGGGGTGAGGATGTTCACCGACGTGCTCAACCGCATGCTCGGTGCGCAGGCGCTGAAGGACCTCAGCGTCTTCGTCTCCTCGCTGGAGACGATGTTCGGCGGCTTCCGGGAACGAGCCGACCAGACCTACCAACTGCTCAAGGAGAACGGTACGTCGTTCGTCGTCGTCGCGGTCCCCGAACGCGACGCGCTGCGCGAGGCGGCGTACTTCGTCGAGCGGCTCGAAAGCGAGCAGATGCCGCTCGCCGGGATGGTGCTCAACCGCATGCACTTCTCCGGGGCGGCGACCTTGTCGGTCGAGCGCGCCGTGGCCGCCGCCGAGTCGCTCGAGGCGGCGGGTGAGGAGGAGTTCGCTGCGTCCGCGTTGCGCGTGCACGCCGACCGGCTCGCCGCGGCCACGCGCGACGCCCGCCGCGCCTCGCAGTTCCGGGCCGCCCACCCGCGGGTCCGCACGGTCGAGGTCGCCGCACAGGCCAGCGACGTGCACGATCTCGACGGACTTCGGGCCATCGGCGCCGAGTTGGCGGCCGAGCAAGCCGGCGCCGCATAGGCTTTCGGCGTGAGGCGCCCAGGTCTTCGCCAGCACGTCACGCTCCTGGGCGCGGCGAGCCTGGTCGCGGGCGTGATCATGGCGATCGCGCTGCTGCCGATCGTCGGGGGTGCCGGTCTGGCTGCGCGCAGCGTGACCAACGCGTTCGACAAGCTTCCGGCGACCCTCACCCAGAAGCCGCTCCCGCAGGTGTCGAAGGTGGTCGCCGCCAACGGCAAGACGATCGCCACCTTCTTCTCGCAGGACCGGCTCAACGTCCCGCTGTCGAAGATCCCGGTCTCGATGCAGCGCGCGATCATCGACATCGAGGACGTCCGCTTCTACGAGCACGGCGGCCTCGACTTCAAAGGGTCGCTCCGCGCCCTGTTGCGCAACGGCGCGTCCGGCACCGTCACACAGGGCGGCTCGACGCTGACCCAGCAGTACGTGAAGAACGTGCTGGTCGAGAACGCCCGCACGAAGGCGGAACGGCTCGCGGCGGTCGAGGACACCCTCGC
>CAZEAM010000222.1:0-3263 GCA_964510285.1 uncultured Frankiaceae bacterium
AAGCCGGCCAGTCCTGCGGACCGGCGCACCGCTACGTCGATGCGGCGAGCGCGACGGTCAAGCCGCACCGGGTGATCGTCACCGGAAAGCACTCCAAGCTCGTGTGCGGCGGCCCCGACGACTCGTCGTACGTCGACGGCAGTGCGGTCACGCTCAAGGTGCTCCGCAGCGCCACGATCAGGGTGTGGAAGGTCCCGGCGGACCCGAGCCAAGGCATGCGGACGGTCGCCGCGACCGCCCTGCCGCACTGGCTGAGGAAGAACCGCAGCGAGCCGATCTACAAGATCCATGGGCCGTCTGACGGCGTCACCCGACTCGTGGAGCAGTGGCACCCCTGATCCGGTTCGGGTTTAGGCGGGCGACGAACCGGCGACTAGTTGGCTAGCGGCTGCGCCGGAACGTAGGGCCGTTGTGTCGAAAGGGCGCCTGCTGCCATGGCCGAGAGACTCACGAGCGTCCGGCGTGGCCCGCGTGGACCGCACCGCCGTCGCTCCTGGTCGGTCACGCTCACCGGCGAGCGTCGCGACGCGGGAGTCGCCCGGACCCGCGCCCGCCATCTGCTCGGGTCGCTCGAGTGCGCCGACGACGTGCTGGTCGTGGTGAGCGAGCTGGTGACCAACGCCGTCCTGCACGGACGAGACCCGATAGTGCTGACCTTGACGGTAGAACCGGACGCGGTCGTCGTCTCGGTGACCGACCGTGGATCCGCCGAGCCGTTCCGGCGAGACGCCGGTGAGGACGACGACGGTCGCGGCCTGGCGATCGTCGATGAGCTCACCACCCACTGGCACGTCGAGCGTGCAAATGGCCTCAAGTCGGTGGTCGCGGTCGTACCCGCAACGCATGACGACTAGCGCTCAGTACGGAAGCACCCAGCCGATGTTGTTCGCGGTGCCCTTGAGCGTGACGGCCACCTTCTGGCTGTCGCCTCCGGGCGCGGTGACCGCCTTCCGGTTCCCGATCGAGACGCCGAGCAGCCCGTACTCGTAGCCGTAGACGCTCTTGTAGTGCCAGAAGACGAGCGCTCCGGCCGGCGGAGTGCCGGTCGTGTGCACGACGCCGCGTGACTTGTAGTTCTTCCAGGTGTCGATCGGGTTGGTCAGTGGGAGCTTGTAGCGGCTTCCGTTTGCGAGGTAGGACAGCGCACCGAACGCCCGGGTGTCACCGGACCAGTCGTTGGAGTCGCCGAAGTCGTACGCCGCGCCGTAGGCCCGCTTGAGCTTGGCGGCCATCGCAGACGTGGGCTGCGTCCGGTTCCACACGTCGGCACGGGTCGCCCACAGCGCCGCGGTCAACGCGTGGTTGCCGGCGCAGGAAGCCGGCGAGCCGGCCCGCTTGACCGCGCCGGCCGTGACGAAGCCGGTCTTGCCGCCCGCGGTGCGCACGTAGAGCCAGGTGCCCCCTCGGCCACTCGTCGAGCACGTCACGCTCAGCCGGGTGCCCTTGGCGAGGGTCGTGACCGCGCGGCCGTCCTGGCACAACGACGCCGGACCCGGGCATCGGTCGAGCGCCGTCACGCGCTTCGTCGACGGCGCGTGCGACGCGGCTTGCGCCGCCATCGGTACGGCGGCGACCGCAGAAGCGACCATCACGGTCGCGGACATGGCAACAACGTGGCGTTTCATGTTCCCCCCAGCACTCCAAGTCAGACGAATGAGTTCTCCGCCGTCAGTCCCAGTTCCGACCACTCGCCGACGGCGAGCGTTTCGATGTTGGCCAGACCGCTGCCGCCGGCGACCGGATCGTCCACCCGGCACAGCACGTCGCGCAACTGGTGCACCCGCTTGGCCATCTCGGGCTGGTCGAGACCGCTCAGGTGCTCCCCGTCTACCGCCAACGGCCCGGCCCACTGCCCGAGCATCCGGCCGTTCCAGCCGAAGTAGCCGCCGGTGCCCAGCGCGAATCCGGTGTCCGACACCGGCGTGACGGACACCGGCCTGGTGGAGCCGTCCTCGGCCACCAGCGTGATCGTCCCGCCGGTCAGTCGCCGGTTGTCGTCGCGGAACGTCAGGTCCTGCGTGGCCGCGACGTACCGCGTCGACGCGCCGTCCACCCGCACTTCCTCACCCTGCGAACGGACCTCGGCAAAGCCGTCGCCCTCGCGACGCTGGAGGAACGCAAACAGTGTGTACGGCGTGCCGTCAGCCAGGTTCAGCAACATCGGAGCCCACGTTACGAGCACGCGCCCCGGGCGGGGAGCTCGAGCCAGCCCAGGTGTCGGCAACCCGACATCCGGGCGGATCCCCCACGAGTGGTCGCGCACCGAGAACGAGTTCTCCGGGGTGACGGCGGTCCGGACGCCCTCCACCTCGATCCAGCCCTGCGCCGTACCGGTCTGGTGGTAGCGCAGCGTGTCATGCGTGATCCGGTAACCGTCGGGGGAACGTTCCGGCCACGGGACCTCCAGCGCCGGCGGCAACGTCCCGGTCCAGGTCAGGTCGAACGCGATCGCTGCGTGCTCGTTCGGCTCGAGCACCGCGCGCACCGACTTCAGCGGCTCCACCACCTCGTAGCGCAGCGGGCCGGCCGCTGTGTCGTTCGGTGCCGTCGACAGCGTCCGACTGGCCCGTACCGTCCACTGGTCGGTGCCGCGCGACACCCCGCCGGCGGTGTCGTAGACCCCGCGGTTGGTGTACTTGCCCAGCCCGAAGCAGGCCTGCAACGACCCGTCCCGCAGGTGCACCGTCGACCACACCTTCTCGGTCCAGCCGGGATCCGAGGAGGCGACCGACGCGAAGGTCGCGACGGTCTGGTGCGTGAAGAACTCGTCCGCCGGGACCAGCGGGCCGAGGTTGGTCACGTACGGCTTAGTTGATGCCGGAGGTCGTCACGTCCGTTGCCTGCGCGCGGAGTGCGCCGACCGTCGCATCCTCCTTCTTGATGTGCGCGAACGGGTCGTAGTGGAACGCGCGCATGGCGTTGAGGTACGTGATCTTGTTGATGTGCTCGTCACTGACACCGTCGAAGTGCTTCATGACGGCCTCGGGAGCCTGCGGCCACATCGAGTCGGAGTGCGGGTAGTCGCACTCCCACGTGATGTTGTCGATGCCGATCAGCTCACGGTTGGCGATGCCGGCCTTGTCATCGATGAAGCAGAACGTGAAGTTGTCACGCGCCCGCTGGCTGGGCAGCTGGTCGCCGAAGTCCTGACCGGTCCAGAAGCGGTGCCGCTGGTAGACGTAGTCGATTCGCTCGAGGAAGTACGGCAGCCAGCCGATACCGCCCTCCGACAGTGCGAACTGCAGCTTCGGGAACCGCTTCAG
>CAZEAM010000223.1:0-19710 GCA_964510285.1 uncultured Frankiaceae bacterium
GTGTGGCGCAGGCCGTGCGGACCGAGATCGCCGACTCCCGGCACCGCGGCCAGGCGCTGGTGCACCACCCGCCGCGCGGCGCGTGGATCGAGCCGACCACCGCGAGCCCCCAGCAACAACGCCGGCGGGCTGTCCGGAGCAGCCAGCGACGGCCGACCGCGGGCGAGCCACGACGCCGTGGCCCGCGCTGCCGGCGCGCCGAGCGGGACCACCCGCTCCTTCGCACCTTTCCCGAACAACCGGACGGTACGCCGTTCTCGGTCGATGTCGTCGACGTCGAGCCCGCACAGCTCGCTGACCCGCGCGCCGGTCGCGTAGAGCAGCTCGACGACGGCTGCGTCACGTAGCCCGATCGGGGTCGGGTCAGCGGCAGCCGCGGCCATGACGGCGGCTGCCTCGTCGACCCGCAGCACCTCGGGAAGCTTGCGGTCCAGCTTGGGCGTGGCCAGGCGGGCCGCCGGGTCGGTTGTGACCAGCCCGTCGCGAAGCGCCCACGCCATGAACGCCCGCGCCGCACAGGCCCGGCGCGCCAGGGTCGCCTTGGAGCGGCCCAGCGTGTGCAGCTTCGCCAGCCAGTGGCGCAGCAGCGCGAGGTCGATGTCGCAAACCTCCGTCTTGCCCAGCGCGGCGACGTGTGCGAGCAGGTCGCCGAGGTCGGTCGCGTACGCGCGGACGGTGTTCGCCGCCAGCCCGCGTTCGAACGTCAGGTGCTCGAGATATCGGTCTCGGGCATCGGCGAGCCCCGGCGGTAGCTCGTTGCGGTCCGTCACGATCTGCCAACGCTGCGCGTGTGGCTACGCAGCGTCAAGTCGCCACGCGGTCACCCGGCCGGCCTACCACCAGCCGAGGGCGAGCTCCTCGGTTTGCGCGCCGCTGCCCGCGTGCCGCTCGTCACGCCCCGCCTTCGTCATGCGCCACCCGCCGTCCTGGCGCTCCACGAGGCCCGCCGCCTGCAACGCGGCGAGCGCCGCCGCCATCGCGTCGGTTCGCATGCCGGCCGTCACGGCGATCCGCTCGAGCGGGACCGGGCGGATCACCGGCACCGCCTCGAACGCCCGACTGACCGTCGGGCCGAGCAGGTCGCGGCGGCGCACCGGACCGCTCACTCGCTGCGCGAACTCCCCGAGCCGACCGACCTGCTCGACGATCTCGTCGACCTTGGTCACGAGCACCGCGTCCGGGCGGTCTCGTAGCAGCTGATGACAGCCCGCCGACAGGATGGAGGTGACCGGACCGGGCACCGCCATCACGTGCCGGAACAGCTCCGCGGCGTGGCGCGCGGTGGAACGCGCGCCGCTGCGCGGCGCCGCTTCCACGACGACCGTCCCCGCGGACAGCGCGGCGATCAGCCGGTTGCGGACCAGGAAGCGGCCACGATGTGGGGCCGATCCGGGCGGCTGCTCGCTGACGACCGCTCCGCTACCGAGAATCCGGTCGTACAAGGCGCGGTTGGCGCCCGGATACACGACGTCGACCCCACAGGCGAGCACCGCGACGGTGGCACCCCCGGCCGAGAGCGCGCCGCGATGCGCCGCGGCGTCGATCCCGAGGGCGAGCCCGGACACGACCGACCAGCCGCGCTCGGCAAGTCCCGCGCCGAGCTCAGTGGCGAGCGACACGCCGTAGTCGGTCGGCGCCCGGGTGCCGACCACGGCGACCGCCTGCTCACACGCTTCGCGCAGCGACGTGCTGCCACGCACCCACAGCCCGAGGCAGCCGGCCTCGACCCGGTCGAGGTCGTCGAGCGCGACGGGCCACTCGTCGTCGCCCGGGCACACCAGGCGGGCGCCGAGCCGCGCGGCGAGCTCGAGCTCGCGCTCGGCAGGCACGTCGAGCAGCCGAGCCGCCATGGCCGCGACATCGAGACGGGCCACCGGCGCATGCCGGCGGATGTCCTCGACGGCCTGGATCGGACCGACCTCCCGGACATGGCGCAGCAGGCCGACCGCGGGCGGCTCGGCCGCGCGCAACAACTGAGCGCGTGCGGCACGCTCTTCGTCGCAGCCCGCCATCATGCCGTCCTGGCCAGCTCTGCCGTGGGCCCGAGCACCCGCAGCGCACGCGCGCGTTCGACGTCCTCACGGTGAGGCACGTCACGGCCGGCGAGGTCGGCAAGCGTCCACGCGACCTTCATCACCCGGTCGACGCCACGGGTGGACAGTCGCTGCCGGTCGAGATCGGCCGACAGCGACACCAACGCGTCGGGCGGGATCGGCCAATGCCGGCGCAGGTCGGGGCCCGGCACGTCGGCGTTGGTGTTCCATGGGGTCGCCCGCAGCCGACGCAGGGCTCGCGCTCGCGCTTCCAGCACCCGCTGCCGAACCGCCGCCGTCGGCTCGCCGCTCGCACCGGCGGCGAGCACCGCCCGGCTCACCGGGGTGAGTCGCGCTCGCAGGTCGATGCGGTCGAGCAGCGGGCCGGACAGCCGGTTGCGGTAGGCGCGCAGCTGCGTGGAGCTGCAGCGGCACGACGCGGCGTCCGCGGAGCGACCGCCGCGGGCACACGGACACGGGTTCGCCGCAAGGACCAGCTGGAACCGCGCCGGGTACGTGGCGGTTCCGCCCGCGCGATGGATCGTGACCCGCCCCGACTCGAGCGGTTGCCGCAGCGAGTCGAGAGCGCGCCGGTCGAACTCCGGGGCTTCGTCCAGGAACAAGACCCCTTGATGGGCAAGCGAGATCATGCCGGGCGTCGGCACGCCGGTGCCTCCACCGACCAGCGAGGCAACCGTCGCCGAGTGGTGCGGCGCGCAGAACGGAGGTCGCCGCAGCAGCGGCCGGCCCGGAGCCAGGCGGCCGAGCAGCGAGTGGATCGACGTCACCTCGAGGGCGTCCTCGCCCTCGAGGTCCGGCAGCAGGCCGGGCAGCCGTTCGGCCAGCATCGTCTTGCCGACGCCGGGCGGACCGGTCAGGAAGACGTGATGCCCGCCGGCCGCGGCGACCTCGATGGCGTGGCGGGCCTCGTCCTGGCCCACCACGTCTGCCAGGTCGAGTGCCGGCTCCTCCTCCGGCACGACCGCCGGCAGGTCGTGGGTTGCCTCGGTCTGCTCGCCGCGAAGGACGGCACACAGCTCGGCGAGGGAGCCGACCGCGACCACCTCCACGCCCGGCACGAGCGCCGCCTCAGCGGCGTTGCTGCGCGGTACGACGACGCGACCCAGACCGTGCCGGACCGCGCCGATCACCGCCGGCAGCACGCCCGTCACGGGGTGGACCCGCCCGTCCAGGCCGAGCTCGCCGAGCACGACGATGGCGCGCACCATCGTGGGGTCGAGCACTCGCTGCGCGGCAAGGATGGCGACCGCAACCGCGAGGTCGTAATGGCTGCCGCTCTTGCGCACCGACGCAGGCAAGAGGCCGACGGTGATCTTGTGCGCCGGCCACTCGCCGCCAGTGCTCTCGATCGCGGACCGGACGCGAGCGGCCGACTCGCGGACGGCAGTGTCGGGCAGTCCGGTCCATTCGGTCTTCGGCAGCCCGGACCCGATGGTCGCCTCGACGGTGACCGGGTGAGCGACCAGACCGGTGAGCACGATCGAACGCGTGCAACCCAGCTTCACAGCACCCCCCGGTAGTGCTGCAGCTGCGTGCGGCCGCTGCGCGGCATCACGATGCTGATGACGTCGATTCGCACCGGCATGCGACAGGCGTGCTCGCGTACCCAGCGCGCGGCGAGCTCGCGAAGCTTCGCGGACTTGCGCCACGTCACGGCCTCGGCCGGCAGCCCGAAGTCGGTCGAGGTGCGCGTCTTGACCTCGACGACGACGAGGGTGTCCCGGTCGACCGCGACGACGTCGAGCTCGCCCTCGTTGCAACGCCAGTTGCGCTCGACGATCGTGAACCCCGCGCCGACGAGGTGGCGGACCGCGAGGTCCTCGCCGGCCTTACCCAGCTGATCCTTGGCTCGCATGGCGACGACCGTGCGGGTCGGCGCGGACGCGAACCGGCGTCGCCGTGCCCGCCTGTGGGCGACGGCGCCTCACGGGCGCGCTGTGGTCAGCGGTCTTCAGGCAGCTCGAGGTCGCTGGCCGGCAGCTCCTCGACGTTGATGTCCTTGAACGTCAGCACCCGCACGTTCTTCACGAACCGGGCCGGGCGGTACATGTCCCAGACCCACGCGTCGTGCATGACCGCCTCGAAGTAGGTCTCGCCGCCTTCGGTGTGCTGGATCACCTGCACGTCGTTCGTCAGGTAGAACCGGCGCTCGGTCTCGACGACGTAGCTGAACAGCCGTACGACGTCGCGGTACTCCCGGTAGAGCTGCAGCTCCATCTCGGTCTCGTACTTCTCGAGATCCTCGGCGCTCACGAGACCCATTCTTGCTGATCGAGCTCGATCGGCTCGTCGGTGTCGTCCGCGGCCGCGTCCACGCTGAACGTGACCTCCGCGTCGAGCCCCGCTCGCTGGTCCGCTCGGCGGACGTTGACGTATGACCGCCGATGCTCCGGGCAGGGTCCGTGTGCGGCCAGTGCCGTCTGGTGCTCGACGGTGACGTAGCCCTTGTGGCTGGCGAAGTCGTACTCCGGCCAGGTGTCGTGCATCGCCACCATCATCCGGTCCCTGGTGACCTTGGCCAGCACCGACGCCGCCGCGATGCAGGCAGCCACCCGGTCGCCCTTCCAGACGGCGAGGCCCGGTACGTCGAGACCGGGCACCGGGAACCCGTCGGAAAGCACGTAGCCGGGACGAAGGGCGAGCGACGCCAGCGCGCGGCGCATCCCCATCACGTTGCTGACGTGCAGACCGATCCGGTCGACGTCCGCCGCGGGGATGACGACCACGGAGTACGCCGCCGCCCGGCGCACCACCTGGGCGTAGACCCGCTCCCTCGCCTGCGGGGTGAGCAGCTTCGAGTCGGCGAGCCCCGGGATCTCACCGCGCTTTCCCGGCCGCAGCACCGCCGCGGCCACGACCAGTGGCCCCGCGCAGGCGCCGCGACCGGCTTCGTCGACCCCGGCTACCGGCGTCAGCCCGCGCCGCGCGAGCGCCCGCTCGTAGCCGTAGATGCCCGCATCGCGGAACCACGGGGCTGAGGTCCGCACCGCCGACAGAGCCATCGACCGCGAGGGTACGCGCCCGGGTCAGGCCCTGCCCGACCGCCGGCGCCGCGCCCTGACCAGCGCGATCGGCATGACGAGGAAAGCGCCCGCGAACAGCGGCGCTCCCGGAATGCCGGCCGCGGCAAGGCCCGCCTGCTTGAAGGTGGACGGAACCGGCAACGTCTTCCAGTCCGAGATCGGCCAGATGACGACGAACGCGCGGCCGATGACGTCGCTGACCGGCACGAACCCGTGCACCCGCGAGTCGTCGGAGTCGTCGCGGTGGTCACCCATCACGAACAGCTGGCCCTTGGGGACCACCTTCTTCGTGTTGTCGAACCCGCCGCCGGAGCACGGGTGCGAGCCCGGGTACAGGTAAGGCTCGTGCAGGACCCGGCCGTTGACCGACAGCACGTCGTTCTTGCAGGACACGGTGTCGCCGCCGACCCCGATCACCCGCTTGATGAAGTCGCTGCTGCCCGACGGCGCGATGCCGATCGCCGCACCGATGCTGTGGAAGAAGTGCACGACGGGGTTACCGGGGGCGGAGAAGTTGCCTTCCTTCGGCCAGCCCGGCGGCCTCTTGAACACCACGATCTCCCCACGATGCGGGTCGCGGAAGTCGTAGACCAGCTTGTTGACCAGCACCCGGTCGTACGGATGCTTGCCGGTTGCGGCAGAGTTGGCGAACGCGCCGCCGCCTTGCAGCGTGTTCTCCATCGACGCGGAGGGGATGTAGAACGCCTGGACGAGGAACGTCTTGATCAGCAGCGCGAGGACCAGCGCGATCAGGATGAGGAAGGGCAGCTCACGCCAGAAGGAACCGTGGTGCTCGCCGCCCTTGGCCGCGGGGGTCTCGTCCGCGGACGCGGGCTCGGGGTCCGGAAGACCTGGGTCCGGCGCGTCGTCGGTCTGGGTGACTGATTCGTCGGTCACGACGTCGGGCGGCGGCTAGCTAGCCGGCGTGGTGTCGCGGCGCTCCTTGATCTTGGCCTTCTTGCCGCGAAGATCACGCAGGTAGTAGAGCTTCGCCCGGCGAACGTCGCCACGGGTCACGACCTCGAGACGGTCGATGATCGGCGAGTGAACCGGGAAGGTCCGCTCCACGCCGACCCCGAAGCTGACCTTGCGGACCGTGAAGGTCTCGCGGACACCGCCACCGTGACGGCGGATCACCACGCCCTGGAACACCTGGACGCGGGTCCGGTTGCCCTCGACGACCCGGACGTGGACCTTGACCGTGTCGCCGGGCCGGAAGACCGGGACGTCGCTGCGCAGAGAGGCGGCGTCGATCGCGTCGAGCGTCTGCATGATGGTCGGTCCTTGCTAGGGGCACGCGCGAAGGAGGCGGCGCGGTCGGTCAGGCGGTCCGACCACTCTACAGGAGGTCGGGCCGGCGTTCCCGGGTCACCCGCAGCGCCTCCTGCTCGCGCCACTTCGCCACCGCCCGGTGGTCACCGGAGCGGAGCACCTCGGGCACGTCCAGGCCGCGCCAGGTGGCCGGGCGGGTGTAGGCCGGCGCCTCCAGCCGATTTCCGGACGCGAACGAGTCATCGAGCGGCGAGTCGGGGTTGCCCATGAACCCCGGAAGCAACCGCACGACCGCCTCGATCAACACGAGGGCGGCCGCCTCACCGCCGGCCAGGACGTAGTCACCGATGGAGACCTCTGCGACGTCCATGCGGGACGCGGCGTCGACGGCGACGCGGGCGTCGATGCCTTCGTAACGCCCGCAGCCGATGATCAGCCACGGCCGGGCGGCCCAGCCGGCCGCGACCCGCTGGGTGAAGCGCTCACCGGCCGGCGTGGGCAGCACGAGCAGCGGGGTGGCGGCTGCGGCCGGAGGCTGCGCAAGCAACGCGTCGAGCGCCCGACCCCACGGCTCGGGGCGCATCAGCATTCCCGGACCGCCGCCGTACGGGGCGTCGTCGACGGTCCGGTGGACGTCGTCGGTGTGATCGCGAAGGTCGTGCACCCGCACGTCGATGTCGCCGCGCTGGTTCGCCTTGCCGAGCAGGGACACCGACAGCGCGGCGAAGTAGTCGGGAAAGATCGTCACGATGTCGATGCGCATCAGAGGTCGAGCAGCCCTTCGGGCGGGTCGACCGTCAGCCGGCCGCCGTCGATGTCGACCTGCGGCACGATGTCCCGGACGAACGGGACGAGCGCCTCGCCGCGCATCCCGCGGTCGACGACCAGCAGGGCAGCGCCGGGCGGGTGCAGCACCGCGCTCACCGTGCCGATCGGCTCTCCGCCGACGGTGACGGCCGACAGGCCCACCAGGTCGTGGTCCCAGAAGTCATCGTCGTCACCCGCCCGGCTGGTGTCTGACTCCGCCACGAGCAGCGTCCCACGCAACGCCTCGGCGGCGTTGCGGTCGCCGACCCCTTCGAACCTGACCAGCAGGCGACCCGAATGCCAGCGGGCCGCGGCGATCGTGAGCGGGGCATCCCGCGCCGGGTCGGTGTCCAGGGCGGCGCCCACCGTGTAGCGATGCTCGGGGTCGTCGGTGCGTACCTCGACGACCACCTCACCGGCAATGCCGTGGGCCTTGGCGATCCGGCCGACCACGAGCTGCATGGAAGCGGAGCCAGTCGACTGTGCCGCTAGTCAACCAGGTCGACGCGCACACCCTTGCCGCCGATCGCGGACATGACCGCCCGCAGCGCCTTGGCGGTGCGCCCGGACCGGCCGATCACCTTACCGAGGTCGTCCGGGTGGACGCGTACCTCGAGGACCCGACCGGTACGACGCTCGCGCAGGTCCACCTGGACGTCGTCGGGGTGGTCAACGATGCCGCGCACGAGGTGGTCGAGCGCCTCGGTGAGCATCGGCTACTCGGCCGCGGGCTGGTCGGTCTCGGCGGCCGGTGCCTCCGGCGCCGCTTCGGCGGCCGGCTCGGCAGGTGCGTCGTCCGCGGCCGTGGCCTCGGCGGCGGGAGCTTCGTCGGCCGGCGCCGCTTCAGCCGCCTTCTTGGCGGCTGTCTTCTTCGCGGCGGGCTTCTTGGGCGCGTCTTCCAGCGTTTCCGTCGCGGCCGCCTCGAACGCCGCCTTGCGGTCGGCCTTCGGGGCCGCGGTACGGACTCCTTCGCTCGGGGCCGGCAGACCCTTGTGCGCCTGCCAGTCGCCGGTCAGCTTCAGGATCGCGGCCACCGGCTCGGTCGGCTGAGCGCCCACCGACAGCCAGTAGCGGGCCCGCTCGGAGTCCACCTCGATCAGGGACGGGTCGGCCTTCGGGTGGTACTTGCCGATCGTCTCGATCACGCGACCGTCGCGCTTGGTCCGCGCGTCAGCCACGACGATGCGGTAGTACGGCGCCCGGATCTTGCCCAGCCGCATGAGTCTGATCTTGGTTGCCACGAGGCGCTGCTCTCCAAAAGCTGATTGCTACGACAGGTCGTTCGGGCGCCCACGCTCGCCGCGCCGACCGGGCAGTCTACCTGGCTGGCAGCGTGCCTGCCTTCCAGATGTCCCGAAGCCCCAACGGCATGATGACGAACGCCCAGGCGCCGAGTCCGACCAGGTCGAGACCGCCGGTGACGATCGCCCCTGCGACCAGGAAGAGCAGGACGACTACGAGGAACACCGTCCAGCTCACCCGGCCGACCGGGCCGAAGGTGGTTGGCGTCTTGCGCCACCTCGTCTTCACAACAGGAGGTGGTGGCGCGCTGGCCGCGAGCTGGTTCGTCCCGGCGATGATCGAACGTTCGCCGGGCGCGACGGCAGCGATCGGCGCGCCCACCGGTGCGCTTGCGCGCGGCAGATAACACTGGGTGCACCACTGGGCGGTTTCCGGGAGGGATGCTCCACACCCCGCGCACTGCTCCACGCCACGTGCCTCTCAGTCCGCCCCCGGGAACTTCAGGTTAGACAGATCCGCCTTCCGCTGGGCACGCCCCTGATCCTCGACGGGGAGCCAGACCGCCTTCCAGATGTCGCGCAGGACCCACGGCAGGATCAGCAGCGCCCAGACCGCCAGGGCAAGCACCCAGAAGACGCCTCCCTTCGGTCCCGGATGGCCGATCAGTCCGAAGAG
The DNA here is from genome assembly GCA_964510285.1 of uncultured Frankiaceae bacterium. Taxonomy (GTDB): domain Bacteria; phylum Actinomycetota; class Actinomycetes; order JAFAQI01; family JAFAQI01; genus DASZTV01. The sequence goes on from CAZEAM010000223.1 coordinate 9,074, forward strand.
GAACCCGGCCAGCGGCAGCGCCGCGACCAAGGTCCAGAGCAGCCGTCCCACCGGCCCGAAGGTCACCGCGGTCTTCTGCCACCTGGTACGCCGCCTCGTGGCGTGCCACGCGACCGGCATACCCAGGTCCGAGCCGACCGGCTGGGCGCACTCGGAGCACCACTCGTCGCCCGCGGCCACCGCCGCTCCACACCACGGGCAGTGGTCCACGACTACTCGGCTTCGGGAAGCTTCAGGTTGGACAGGTCGGGTGCGAGCCCGGGCGGAAGCTTCATGCCGGGCGGCAGGCCCAGCCCGCCGGGCAGCGCCGCTCCGGGGGCGAGCCCGCGCGCCGGCCCGCGCCCGCGCTTCGACCCGCCCTTCTTGCCCTTGCGGGACGCGGATCGGCGCGGGCCACCGAGACCCCCGGCCATCTGCTTCATCATCTTGCGGGCTTCGAAGAAGCGGTCGACGAGGCGGTTGACCTCGGTCACCGTCGTGCCGGAACCCTTCGCGATCCGCAGCCGGCGCGAGCCGTTGAGGATCTTCGGGTCCTGCCGCTCCCCCGGGGTCATCGAACGGATGATGGCCGCGATCCGATCGAGGTCGCGGTCGTCGATCGAGGCGATCGCCTCTTTCATCTGACCCATTCCGGGGAGCATGCCGAGCAGGTTGCCGATCGGCCCCATCCGCCGAACCATCATCATCTGCTCGAGGAAGTCCTCGAGGGTGAGCTCGCCGCCACCGAGCATCTTCTCGGCCATGCGCTCGGCCTCGTCGGCCTCAAACGTGCGCTCGGCCTGCTCGATCAGGGTGAGCACGTCGCCCATCCCGAGGATGCGCGAGGCCATCCGCTCGGGATGGAAGACGTCGAAGTCGGCGAGCTTCTCGCCGGTCGAGGCGAACATGATCGGCCGCCCGGTCACCTTCGCGACCGACAGCGCCGCGCCACCTCGGGCGTCGCCGTCGAGCTTGGTCAGGACCACACCGGTGAACCCGACTCCGTCGCGGAACGCCTCGGCGGTGTTGACCGCGTCCTGACCGATCATCGCGTCGACGACGAACAGCGTCTCGTCCGGTGACACCGCGTCGCGGATCGCCGCGGCCTGCGCCATCATCTCGGCGTCGATGCCCAGCCGGCCCGCGGTGTCCACCACGACGATGTCGTGGCCCATGCGCGTGGCGTGCTCGACCGCGTCGCGAGCGACCGCGACCGGGTCGCCGACTCCGTTACCGGGCTGCGGCGCGAAGACGTCGACGCCGGCCTGACCGGCCACCACCTTCAGCTGGTCGACCGCGTTGGGTCGTTGCAGGTCGGCCGCGACGAGCAGCGGGGCGTGGCGCTGCTGCTTCAGCCAGCGCCCGAGCTTGCCCGCGAGCGTCGTCTTGCCGGCACCCTGCAGACCAGCGAGCATCACGACGGTGGGAGGCGTCTTCGCCAACGCCAGCTGGCGGGTCTCCCCGCCGAGGATGGCCACCAGCTCCTCGTTGACGATCTTGATGACCTGCTGCGCGGGGTTGAGCGCCTGGCTGACGGCTTCGCCGCGGGCCCGCTCCTTGATGGCGGCGATGAACTCGCGGACGACCGGCAGCGCCACGTCGGCTTCGAGCAGCGCGATCCGGATCTCGCGCGCGGTGGCGTCGATGTCGGCCTCGGAGAGGCGACCCTTGCCGCGCAGCGAGGTGAAGACCGACTCGAGCCGGTCGGACAGGGAGTCGAACATCGCAAGAAGAGGTTACGGGTGCGCGAAGAGTCCGTGCAGGTCTGAGCCGGGGTTGGGGCCCCGGCTCACGTCTGCGCTAGCCGCAGGGCGGGCTCAGCGCTCACTTCCACTCCTCGTCCGGCGTACACCGACTCGACCAGGTCGCCGTAGCGCGCAAGAACCCCACGGCGCTTGAGCTTCATGGTCGGTGTCAGCACGTCGGTGTCGGGCAGCCATTCCTCGTCGAGGATGGCGATCCGCCGCGGCTGCTCGACCCGCGACAACCGATGGTTGGCCTCGGCCACCCCGTCGGCGATCTCCTGGATCACCTCCGGATCCGCGGCGACGTCCGCGATCGACCGGCCCGGGAACCGGGACGCGACGGCGTCCGGGTCGAGCGTGAGCACGGCGATCAGGTATGGCTTGGCATCGCCGACGACCATCGCCTGCCCGACGAGCGGCACGGTCTTCAGGACGGACTCGACGTTGGCGGGAGAGACGTTCTTGCCGCCAGCGGTGATGATCAGCTCCTTCTTGCGGTCGACGATCTTCAAATAGCCGTCCTCGTCGAACTCACCGATGTCGCCGGTGTGCAGCCAGCCATCGGCGTCCAGCGCCTCGGCCGTACGCTCCGGGTCGTCGAGGTAGCCGGGGAAGACGATCGCGCCGCGACACAGCACCTCCCCGTCGTCGGCGGTGATCACCTCGGTGCCCGGGTACGCCGTACCGACCCGGCCGACCTTGACCCGGAACGGCTCCCAGGTCATCCCGCCGCAGTTCTCGCTCATCCCGTACACCTCGCTCATCGGGAGCCCGATGTCGCGGAGGAAGTCGATCACCTCGGGGGGCACGGGGGCGGCGCCGGAGAAGACGAACTCGGCCTGATCGAGCCCGATCGCCGCGCGGATCGGCGCGAACACCATCGCGTCCACGAACTCCCACGACTCCGCGAGCTCGCCGGTCGGCTCCTCGCCGCGGGCCCGCAGCCGTTGGACTTCGCGGCCGATCCGAAGCGCGTCCTGGAACTGGGCCTGCGTGGTCTCGTCGCGAGCAGCAACCTGTGCCTGCACGCCGGCCACCAGCTTCTCCCACACCCGTGGCGGCCCGAAGAACCCGTTGGGCCGCACCTCGACGAGGTACTTCGGGAGGTCGTTGAGGTCGCGCATCGGCACGACCTGCGACCCGCGAAGAATCGGGCTGTAGTGCGTCACCATCCGCTCGGCGATGTGGGCCATCGGGAGGTAAGAGATCAGGCGGCGCCCCTCGTCGGTCTCGCGACGGATGTAGCTGGCGAATGCGGTCGACGCCGCGATGACGTTGCTGTGCGTGAGCATCACCCCCTTCGGCGGACCGGTCGTGCCGGACGTGTAGATCACCGTCGCCAGCGAGGTCGGGTCGATGGCGGCGGCCGCTGCCGCGAGGTCGACCGGCGCACCATCGGCGACCTGCGCCCACTCGACGCTGCCCTGCGGCGCCTCGCCCAGCACGACGACCGAACGCAGCAGCGGGCAGTCGGCGGCGGCTGCCACCATCCGCTCGACGAAGTCACCGTCTTCGACCACCGCCACCGAGGCCTTGCAGTGGTTGACCAGATAGGCGATCTGCTCCGGCGACGAAGAGTTGTAGATCGAGATCGGCGTGGCACCGAGTGCCATCACCGCGATGTCGGCGACGTGGAACTCGAGCCGGTTGCGCATCATCAGCACCACGCGACCGCCGGCGCCCACGCCGAGCGAAGACAGTCCACCCGCGAATCGCGCCGATCTGTCGGCGTACTGCGACCAGGTCATCCGTTCGCCGTCCAGCTCGCGGACGGCGATGTCGTCGGGCTGGCGCCGAACGGTTCGAAGGAACGCGTCGAGAACGGTAGGAGGAGGAGTGTCTGTCACGTGCGGAACCGTACGACGGACAATGCTCACGTGGCGAGTGGGGTCTGGGAGGCGCGCTATCCCGACCTGGCGGGCAAGGTCGGGTTGGTGACGGGTGACCACCGCGGTCTGGTCGAGGTGGTCCGTCGACTCGCCGCGAACGGGGCGCCGGTCGGGGTGGTCGCCGCGGATCGTGCGCGGGTCGACGCCGCACTCGCGGCGACGGACGGCCAGCCGGCGATGGGCGTGGTCAGCGATCCGGCCGACCCTGGCACGTGGGAGCGCGTGATCCCGCACGCCGAGCAGCGCCTCGGCCCGATCGACGTCGTCGTCGCCATGGGGTCGGATGACGACCGGAGGGCCGTCCTCGCCGCAGTCCTGCCGGACATGACCGCTCGCGGGCGCGGCGTGATCGTCGAGGTGAGCGAGGCGGCGCCGCCGGACATCTCACCAGCGGCGATACGTCATCGATACGTGACGGTCGGCGCCGCCGTCCGCGCGGAAGACATCGCCGCAGTCGTCACGATGTGCGCGAGCGACGTCCTCAGCACTCCCGCGGCGACGGTCCGGCTAGCAGACCGCGAGTAGCGCGGCTTCGATGTCGCAGCGACGGTCCTTGTCGTCGACCATCCTTCCGTCGCTGTCCACCACGTAGAACGCATCGACGACTTCTGCGCCCAGCGTCTGGATTCGCGCGGAGCGCACGTTGAGACCGTGGTCAGCGAGCACCTTGGTCAGTCGGTGCAGCAGGCCGTCGGAGTCGTGCGTTCGAACCTCCACGATCGTCGAGTGGTGGGACTCCTCGTCGAACCAGAGGACCAGCGGAGGTGGCGCAGCCCGCGTTCCGTCGCCATACGCCTGCTCACGCTCCCGGAGCCGGTCGGCGAGCGGCAGGGCATCGTCGTACGCACGACGGACGTCGGCGGCCAGGGCATCGACGTCCGGGAGCGACCCGAACTTCGGTGCCACCTCGAGCGTGGTGATCGCCATCGGCCCGGCGTCGGTCGACAGCGACGTCGCGGTCGCGCACCGGATCGCGAGCCGGTGCAGCGCGGCGACGCCGGCCCACCGCGCCATCAAGCCCGGCCGGTCGGGCGCGACGATCGTGAGCTCCGATCCGGTCAAGTCGATCGCGAGCTGGCCGCCCTCGGCGAGGGAACGCTGCTGCGCCGTGATCTTCTCGAACTCTGGGAGGTGCTCCCCCGCCATCGCCGCGGACGCCCGGCGCACCAGCTCGGTGATCAGACCCGCCTTCCAGTCGCTCCACGCGCCGGGCCCGGTCGCCGCTGCATCCGCGATCGTCAGCGCGTGCAGCAGGTCGAGCGTCGCGACGTCGCCCAAGGCACGGGTGACGATGTCGATGGTGGCCGGATCTGCGAGATCGCGTCGGGTGGCGGTGTCCGGCAGCAACAAGTGGTGGCGGACCAGCTCGGTCACCACCTCACTGTCGTCGGGCCCAACCCCCATGCGCGCGAGGATTCCCGGCACCCGCTGCACCCCGGCATCAGTGTGGTCGCCGGGAAAGCCCTTGCCGATGTCGTGGAACAGCGCACCGAGCAACAGCAGGTCCGGCCTGGCGACCTGGCGGGTGAGAGCAGCGGCCTCGACGGCGGTCTCGATGAGGTGGCGATCGACGGTGTAGCGGTGCACCGGGTTGTGCTGCGGCTTGCACCGGGCCGGCTCCCACTCGGGGATCAACCGCACCAGCAAACCGGCCTGGTCCAGCGCCTCGAAGACGGCCACTGCGGGACGGCCGGCACCGAGCAGAGCGACGAAGGCGTCACGGGCGGAGGACGGCCACGGATCCGGCAGCGGCGCGGACTCCGCGGCGAGCCGCTTGGCGAGGTGCTCACCAATCGGCAGCCCGGCTTGCGCGGCGGCGGCGGCAACGCGCAGCACGAGCACCGGATCGCCGGAAGGGTCGGCATCGCGGGCCAGGTGGACCTCACCGTCCTGCTCCACGACGCCGTCCGCCAGCGGACGGCGGGTGACCCCGGCGCCGCGACGTCCCCATCGCCGCGGCGGCCGGCTGGCCACCAGAGCTCGACGGCAGGCCTCATCAGTCGCGTAGGCGATCGTGCGCGCGGCATCGAACACCCGGCGCATCAGCTCGTCCACGTCGCCGAGTCCGAGCGCGGTGGCGACCGGGAACTGCTCCTGGGCGATCAGCCGGTCGTTGCCGCGTGCCGTCCGGCGGTGCAGCTCTCCGCGCACGTCGAGCAACCACGAGTACGCCGCACGCACCGGCTCGGACGGCGCGTCCGCGACCCAGGCGAGCGCAATCGCCGTGATCGCCTGGACGTCCCGCAGACCGCCGCGCGAGTCCTTCAGGTCGGGCTCGAGCAGGAAGGCAAGCTCCCCGCAACGCTGGGCCCGCTCATGCACCGCCGCGACCAGCTCCGGGAGCCGCTTGCGGGCGTCGCGGCGCCACGCCTCGAAGACCCGGGCGCGCAGCGTCGCGGTCAGCTCTTCGTTCCCCGCGACATGGCGGAGATCGAGCAGGCCGAGGATCGCCTTGAGGTCCTCGCGGGCCACCGCGACAGCCTCGTCGACGGTCCGGACCGAGTGGTCGAGGCCGATGCCGGCGTCCCAGATCGGGTACCAGATGGAGTTCGCGAGGTCGTCGACGCCGACGCCGTCGCCGTGCAGCAGCACGAGGTCGAGGTCGCTGCCCGCAGCCGGTTCACGGCGGCCGTAACCTCCGACCGCGACGAGGGCGACGTCCCTCTCGCTCGCGAGTCGTTCCCGCAGCCAGGTGTCCGCGACATCGGCGAGTGCCTCGCGCAGCTCGGCGCCGGTCAGCCCGGGGCGGGCTAGCAGCTCGGACCGGGCCGCACGCAGCTGCGCAGCGGCTTCAGCGCTCACCGCGACATGCCTACGAGCCGAAGCGAACCGCGCGCGCGTTGCCGAAGTCGTACGCCGACTCGGCGTGCAGCGCCGTGTCGAGGCCCTCGAGCTCGTGCGCGTCGTCGACCCGCAGCCCGATCGTTCGCTGGACGACCGTTGCGATGATGTAGGTGACCGTGAACGCCCACGCGATCGTGACGATCACGGCCAGCGCCTGGACACCGAGCAGGTGGGCGTGCCCGTGGATCAGACCGTCATAGGTGATCGACGGGTTCACCGCCTTCGTCGCGAACACGCCGACGAGGAGGGTGCCAACGATCCCCGCGGCGCCGTGAACGCCGACGACGTCGAGAGAGTCGTCGTACCCGCCGCGGAACTTGAAGCTGCACGCGAACAGCGAGACCGCCCCGCCCAACGCCCCGACGACGATCGCGCCCATGCTGTTCACGAAGCCCGCGGCCGGGGTGATCGCCACAAGACCGGCGACGGCGCCGGAGGCCGCGCCCAAGGTCGTGGCCTTCCCGGTGCGCATCTTCTCGAGCAGCAACCACGCCAGCAGACCGGCCGACGCCGCCAGCTGGGTGCCGACCAGCGCCTGCGACGCGAGCGCGCCGGAAGCGAGTGCGCTGCCGGCGTTGAAACCGAACCACCCGAACCAGAGGATGCCGGCGCCGAGCATCGTGAACGGCAGGGAGTGCGGTGCGATCGCCTCGCGCGGCCAGCCCTTTCGCCTGCCGATGACGAAAGCGATCGCGAGCGCGGATGCACCGGAGTCGATCTCCACCACGTTGCCGCCGGCGAAGTCGAGCACGCCCTTCTTGAACAACCAGCCGGTGGGCGAGAACACCCAGTGCGCGATCGGCGCGTAGACGAACACCACCCAAAGGACGGCGAAGGCGAGGAAGCCACCGAACTTCGCGCGTTCGGCGACGGTGCCGGTGAGCAGCGCCGCGGTGATGATCGCGAACATCATCTGGAAGGCGGCGAAGGCGAGCGGGGGGACGGTGAGCCCGAAGCCCGCCGGTTGCTGCTCGGGATGAGCGAGGCCGGCGAAGTGCAGGTTGCCGAACAGCCCGCCCGCGGAGTCAGGCCCGAACGCGATCGAGTAGGCGAGCAGCGCCCACACGATGCTCACCACGGCGATGGTCGCGAAGTTCGCGATGATCATCGCGAGCACGGTCTTTGACCGGATCATGCCGCCGTAGAACAGGGCAAGCCCCGGCGTCATGAACAACACCAGGCCGGCGCTGCCGAGAACCCACGCGGTATCTCCTGCGTTCACTTTGCCTCTCCCCCAGGAACGCGTCCGGCGGCAACCCTACGGACCGCCGGACGCGTTTCACTGAATCGTCGCCGTGCGCTACAACGCGTCGGCGCCCCGCTCCCCCGTCCGGACCCGGACGATCGCGTCGACCGGAGTCACCCAAACCTTGCCGTCACCGATCTGGTCGGTGCTCGCCGCCTTGACCACGACACCGACCACCCCGTCCGCATCGTTGTCGTCTACGACGACCTCGACTCGTACCTTTGGGACGAAGTCGACCTTGTACTCCGCACCGCGGTAGACCTCGGTGTGGCCCTTCTGCCGGCCGTAGCCCTGCACCTCGCTGACCGTGAGGCCGTGGACGCCGTACGCCTCCAGGGCGCTCTTCACGTCCTCGAGCTTGAACGGCTTGATGATCGCGGTGACGAGCTTCACGCCTGCACCTCCGTGCGGTGGCCGAGTGATGAGGACAGAACCGACGTGCTTCCGAAGGACGTCCCGGAGAACGAGCCGGCCGACAGGGCGTTGAAATCGTAGGCCGACTCGGCGTGGAGAGATTCGTCCATGCCGACCATCTGCTGCTCGTCCGTCATCCGGATTCCGATCGTGTGCTTGAGGACCAACCCGATGATCATGGTCGCCACGAAGGAGTATCCGACAGCCGCCCCTACTGCTTCGGCTTGCAGCTTGAGCAGGTGCGCCCCGCCGCCGTAGAAGATGCCGTCCGCTCCGACGCCGGTCTTCGTCGTCCCGAAGAAGCCGATCAGCAGCGCGCCCAGCACGCCACCGACGAGGTGCACGGCCCCGACGTCGAGCGCGTCGTCGAGGCCCAGCTTGAACTTGATGGTCGTGCACAGCGAGCAGACCGCCCCCGCGACAAGCCCGAGGAAGATCGACCCGACCGGGGACACGAAGCCGGCCGCCGGCGTGATCGCGACCAGGCCGGCGACGGCGCCGGATGCCGCGCCGAGGGTCGTGGCGTGCCCGTCGCGGAGCTTCTCGACGATCAGCCAGCCGAGCAACGCCGCCGCCGTGGCCGTGTTGGTGTTGACGAACGCGTAACCCGCGAGGTTGTTCGCACCGAGTGCCGAACCGGCGTTGAAGCCGAACCAGCCGAACCACAGCAGGCCCGCGCCGAGCAGCACGTACGGGACGTTGTGCGGGCGCATCCGCTCCTTCGGCCAACCCTTGCGCTTGCCGAGCAGGATCGCCATCGCGATGCCGGCCGCACCCGCGTTCGCGTGGACGACGGTGCCGCCGGCGAAGTCCTCCGCGCCCTTCTTGAACAGCCATCCCTCCGGCGAGAACACCCAGTGGGCGATCGGGGCGTAGACCAGCACGACCCACAGTGCGATGAAGACGAGATAGGAGCTGAACTTGAAGCGGTCGGCGGTCGAGCCCGTGATCAGCGCCGGGGTGATGACGGCGAACATCAGCTGGAAGGCGACGAACGCCAGCGGTGGGATGGTGGCGCCGACCCCGCCCACGACCGGCTCGTTCATGTGCCCGAGGCCCCACTGATGCAGGTTTCCGGCGAACCCGCCGAACCCGCTCTTGCCGAACGCGAGGCTGTAGACGACCAGCACCCACAGCACGCTCACGACGCCGATGGCGACGTAGTTCTGCATCAACATGCCGAGGACGTTCTTGCCGCGGACCATGCCGCCGTAGAAGAACGCCAGGCCGGGCGTCATCAGCAGCACCAGGGCGGCGCTGACCAGCACCCACGCGGTATCACCGGTATCGGGCGCCGGCAGTGCAGCGGCGAGATGAATCATGGGGTCGGGCGCTCCCTCCTGCGCGGTGTGATGGCAAGAGGTAACCGGTGCGGTGTTGCGCGACCCGTACAGACGTGTTTCGCCGCGGTTACAGAAGACAGCGCTATGGCAGCAGGGCGTCCACGAACACTTCCGGGTCGAACGGGGCGAGGTCGTCGGGACCCTCGCCCAGACCGACCAGCTTGACCGGGACGCCGAGCTCGCGCTGCACGGCGATCACGATGCCGCCCTTCGCGGTGCCGTCGAGCTTGGTCAGCACGATCCCGGTGACATCGACGACCTCGGCGAAGACGCGCGCCTGGATCAGCCCGTTCTGACCGGTCGTCGCGTCCAGCACCAGCAACACCTCATCGACCGGTGCCTGCCTCTCGACGACCCGTTTGACCTTGCCGAGCTCGTCCATCAGCCCGGCCTTCGTGTGCAACCGCCCGGCGGTGTCGATGACCACGGTGTCGACCCCGCGTTGCATCCCGTCGTGTACCGCGTCGAACGCCACGCTCGCGGGGTCGGCTCCCTCGGGACCGCGTACGACGGTCGCACCGACGCGTTCGGCCCACGTGGAAAGCTGGTCGGCCGCGGCCGCCCGGAACGTGTCTGCGGCGCCGAGCAGCACGGACCCGCCGTCACCGACAATCACCCGCGCGAGCTTGCCGCAAGTGGTCGTCTTGCCGGTGCCGTTGACACCCACCACCAGGACGACGGCGGGCCGGCCGTCGTGCGGCGCGGTGAGCAAGGCGCGGTCGGTACCGCTCCCGACCGCGACGAGCAGCGTGTCGCGCAGCATCGTGCGGACGTCGTCAGCGGTGCGAGCGCCCATCACCCGGACCTGCTCGCGCAGCGACGCGACGATCTCGTTGGTGGCGGTCAGTCCGATGTCGCTCGTGAGGAGGGTGTCCTCGACCTCTTCCCAGACGTCGTCGTCGATCGTGTCGCGGGACAGCAGGGTGAACAGGCCGCGGCCCAGCGCAGACTGCGAGCCGGCGAGGCGCCCGCGCAGCCGGACCAGCCGGCCCGCGGACGGCTCCGCCCCGCCTCGCTTGACCGCGTTTCCCGCCGCCACTACTGTCCGGCGCTCTCCCCTCGACAGGTTCCAAGGAGTTCCTTGCATGCGTCGCGCCCTTCTGGCCGTGATGGCCCTCCCCGCGTTGGCCATCCGCCTCGCCGCCCAGCAGAGCGGCATCGAGACCCGTGACCCGCA
>CAZEAM010000224.1:0-4470 GCA_964510285.1 uncultured Frankiaceae bacterium
CGGTGCGGCCGGCCACCCGGGTCGCGCCGCCCCCCTGGGGGTGGTACCCGCCGTAGATCTTCACGGGGTCGCCGATCCCCTTGGTGATCGCCGCGTCGAAGATGCACGACGCCGGGTCGGTGACGATGTCGCTGGACACGATCGGGTCCTCTGAGTAGCGCAGGATGCCCTTCAACGGCCCGTCGGCGGCGGCGCGGAACGCCTGGTTGACCTCGTCCACCGAGGCCGGGCGGGACAGGTTGGCCGACAGGTCGGTGATCGACCCGGTCGGGATTGGCACCCGCAGCGAATAGCCGTCGAGCTTGCCGTTGAGCTCGGGCAGCACCCGCCCGATCGCCTTGGCTGCGCCCGTGGAGGTCGGCACGATGTTCAGCGCGGCCGCGCGCGCGCGCCGAAGGTCCTTGTGCGGTCCGTCCTGCAGCATCTGGTCCTGGGTGTAGGCGTGGATCGTGGTCATCAGCCCGCGTTCGATCCCGAACGCCTCGTGCAGCACCTTCGCCATGGGGGCCAGGCAGTTGGTCGTGCAGGAGGCATTGGAGATGACGGTCTGCGACCCGTCGTAGAGCGACTCGTTGACCCCGAGGACGACGGTGAGGTCGTCGCCGGTCGCCGGAGCGGAAACGATGACCTTCTTGGCCCCACCGTCGTCGACGTGTTTGCGTGCCACGGCCGCGTCGGTGAACAGGCCGGTCGACTCGATGACGACGTCGACCCCGAAGTCCTTCCACGGAATCGCGCCGGGTCCGCCGCGCTCCGCCAGTCCGGTGATCTTGCGGCCGTCGACGGCGATCCCGTCGCCGACCAGCTCGACCTGGTAGGGAAAGCGACCGAGGACGCTGTCGTACTTCAGCAGATGTGCGATGGTCGCGGCGTCGCCGAGGTCGTTGTAGGCGACCACCTCGAGGTCGTGACCGCCGGCCAGCGCCGCGCGGAAGAAGTTCCGTCCGATCCGACCGAAGCCGTTGATGCCTACCCGGGTTGTCACGCTGCTCCCCTCAGTGACTGCCTGACACCGGCAGGCTACCCAGCGCGGAGGGGTGAGAAGACAACAGGCCTAACGATCGCGCAGCCGCAGCGCCAGCTCGCCGGCCGAGCGCATCACCTCGATCGGGGCGTTGACCCCGCTCATCAGCCGAACCTGCTCCGCCGCCTGCTCGGCCAGGAGGTCCAGCCCGCCGATGCTGCGCCCTCCGGCGCCCTCCCACGCGGCAGCGGCCGCGGTAGGCCAGGGCACGTAGACCACGTCGAACCACAGCCCGCGCGGCGACGCCGCCTCGATGGTCGGCGCCAGGTCGTCGGTCGCGCCGGCGGGAACGCACGACACGACGAGCTCCCCGGTCACCGCGGCGGCGGCATCCGACCACGGACGCACGTGCAAGCGGATGCCGGAGCGATCGGCCACCTCGCGCACCGCCGCGACGGACTCCGGCCGGCGCGCGACCAGCATCACCTCGGTCACCGACAGCTCGGCGAGGCCGGCCAGGGCCGAGCACGCGGTGGCACCGGAGCCGAGGATCCACACGTCACCGCGCAGCGCGCGCAGCCCGGCCCGCATGAGGCTGAGCACGAAGCCCTGGACGTCGGTGTTCGCGGCGACCCACCGGCCGTCCGCGCCGAACAGCAGCGTGTTGGCCGCCCCGACGGTCTCCACCACACCGTCGGTCGCCGCCGCGAGCGGCACGACCGCGCGCTTGAGCGGCATGGTGAGCGACACGCCGGCAAGTCCTTCCTCGTCCAGCTTGAGCAGCGTGCTGTGCAGCTGCTCCTCGGTGCACTCGATCGCGCGGTAGCGCCAACCGACCAGGCCGACCGCGTCGTACGCCGCCTGGTGCAGGGCGGGCGAGAGCGAGTGGCTGATCGGAGAGCCGAGCACCGCGGCGCCGAGTCGCAGACGGCTCACCGTCGCGCCCCCTTCCTGTTGGAGCGCGCCACCGGCGCTTCGCTTCGGTACGCGCTCACTGGACGCCGTTCGCTCGGGACTCGGCCACCAGCTCACGGAAGTGGTGGTACGTGGTGGAGAACGCGGTGTGTCCTTCCTGGTCGATCGTGACGAAGTACAGATACGGCCCGGACGGGTGGTGGAGCACCGCCTCGATCGCGTCCTGGCCCGGCGAGTTGATCGGCGTCGGAGGCAGACCGGCGTACTTGCGTGTGTTGTACGGCGAGTCCAATGCGAGGTCGGCAGCCGTCAGGGGACCGTGGTTGGGACCGAGCACGTAGTACAGGGTCGCATCCGAGTCGAGTCGCATCTGGTTGTGTAGGCGGTTGAAGAACACCTCGGCGATCTTCGGGAAGTCGTCGATCAGCCGGCCCTCCCGCTGGACGATCGACGCGAGGGTGATCACCTGGTACTCGGAAAGCCCCACTTTCTTGGCGAATTTCGAGAGTTTGACGTCGTCCGCCGCCTGGTTGAAGCGGGTCACCATGGCGGTCAGGACCTCGGCGGCGGTCTCCCCCGGCTGGACCTGGTACGTCGCCGGGAACAGGAAGCCTTCGACGTGGCCGTTGGCCCACGCCGGGAGCCCGAGCGCGGCCGGGTTCGCCAGCGCGGCGCGCAGGTCGCTCGCCGGGATCGGGGTCTCCTTGACGATCCGGGCGACGATGTCCGCGGCGGTGAAGCCCTCGGGAATGGTCACCGTGTAGCTCACGAGTGCCGACGGCTTGAGCATCAGCGCAAGCGCCAGGTCGGCCTTCATGTGCTCGTGGAGGCGATAGGTGCCGGGCTGGATCCCGCGGGACCTCGGGTTGGCCTCCGCGGCCGAGGTGAACGCGCTGGTGCTCTTCACCACGCCGGCGTCGACCAGCGTGCTGGCGATTGCCGACGCGCTGTCACCCGGCTTCACCACGACCGTGACCGAGCCGCTGCCCTGGCCGGAGTAGTCCCCCCCGCCGCCGAAGATGCCACTGAGCGCCCGGCCGACCAGGACCACGATCGCGACCAGGATGACGAGCACCGCGACCACGCCGACCCCGGCCGCGCGGCGCTGCGGCCGTGGATCGTGCGGAGGCTCCTCCTCCATCCCGAACCCGAGCCCGCTCACGATCGGTCGCTCCCCCGTTCTGCGTCAGGGCCCGCCTGCCGATCAGCATCCAGCGCGTGCTGCAGGATCACCGTGGCCGCGGCAGCGTCGATGACCCTCCGGCCGGCCCGCGCCCGCACCCCGGCCCGCTGCAGGTCGCGGGTGGCCTCGACCGTGCTGAGCCGCTCGTCCACGAGGCGCACGCTAACGGGTGCCACCCGCTGGGCAAGGGAGGAGGCGTAGTCCCGGGCGATCTTCGCGGCGGTTCCCTCCCTGCCGGACAGCGATCGCGGTAGCCCGACGACGATCTCGACCGCGTCCCGCTCTTTGGCCAGCCTCGCCAGCTCGGCCAGGTCGCTGTCCCGCTTCGGGTCGCGTTGCAGCACCGCGACCGGGCTGGCGAGGACGCCGTCCGGGTCGCTTGCGGCCACCCCGACCCGCACGCTGCCCACGTCCACGCCCAGGCGGACCCCACGATGCATCGCTACCGGCCGACTCGTCCCGCGACCTCGGCGGCCAGGCCGGCCAGAACACCGTCCAGGCGGGCGATGTCCGTGCCGCCGCCCTGGGCGACGTCGTCCTTGCCCCCTCCACCGCCGCCGAGCTTCCCCGCGACGTCCTTGGCGAGCTCGCCGGCCCGCAACCCGGCGGCGCGGCCGGCGTCGTTGACCGCGACGACCACTACCGCGCGGCCGTCCGAGACCGACGCCGCGGCGACCACCGCCGGGCTCGCGGGGTCGAGGCGACCACGTACGTCGAGGGCCAGGCGGCGGAGGTCATCCGCGGGCGTGCCGTCCGGCGCTCGGTGGGCGACCACCGCCACGCCGCCGGTGACCGTCGCCTGGCCCGCCAGGTCCGCCGCCGCGGACAGGACCGCCGCGCCGCGCACCTTCTCCAGCTCCTTCTCGAGCTCTCGAACCCGCGCGACAACGGCATGCACGCGGTCGAGCAGGTCGTCGGAGTTGACGTTGAACAGACCCGACAGCTGCGACACCAGCACGTGCTCACGCGCCAGGTACGCGTAGGCGTCGGCGCCGACCAGCCCCTCGACGCGCCGCTTGCCCTGCCCGATCGAGGCCTCCCCGAGAAGCTTCACGACCCCTAGCTGCGATGAGCGGTGCGCGTGGGTGCCGCCGCACAGCTCGCGCGAGTAGTCACCGACCTCGACGACCCGGACCCGCTCGCCGTACTTCTCGCCGAACATGGCGATCGCACCGATCCGCTTCGCCTCCTCCTGGGACGTGATGAACGCGTGCACGTCGAGGTCGGCGAGCAGGACGTCGTTTACCTCGGCCTCGATGTCGGCGAGGACGCTGTCCGCAACGGCGTTGGGCGACGCGAAGTCGAACCGGAACCGGCCCGCGTCGTTCTGCGACCCGGCCTGGCTGGCCTGCTCGCCGAGCGCACGGCGGATCGCCTGGTGCACCAGGTGCGTCGCGGTGTGGGCACG
>CAZEAM010000225.1:0-4723 GCA_964510285.1 uncultured Frankiaceae bacterium
AGCTCGATGCCGCGCAGTGCGAGCAGTACGGCGAGCAGGCCGCCGATGACCACGGCCGAGTCGGCGATGTTGAACACCGGCCAGTGCGGCAGCTCGATCCAGTCCACGACGTGGCCGCGCAGCGGGCCCGGCGAGCGGAAGATCCGGTCGCTGAGGTTGCCCAACGCTCCGCCGAGCAGCAGGCCGAGCGAGACCGCCCACCCGGTCGAGGCGAGCGAGCGGGCGGTGCGGACGATGACGACCACGACCCCGGCCGCGACGGCGGTGAACACCACGGTCGACCCGGTCCCCACGCTGAACGCGGCGCCGGCGTTGCGGGTGAAGGTCAGCCACAGGACGTGCGGGATGAGCGTGACCCGGTCGTGTCCGGCGAGCTTCGCGACCGCGACGATCTTGGTCACCACGTCGGCGACGAGGACCGCCGCCGCGATCCCGGCGAGCAGCCAGGCCCGGGCCACCCGAGGGCCGGGCCGAGCCGGCTCGGTCAGGCCGTCTCCGCGGATCCCACGGCTTGGTTCGGACCGGCGGAGACGACCTAGCGCCGCTCCTCGCGCTGCTTGCATGACACGCACAGGGTGGCACGGGGGAAGGCCTGCAGCCGCGCCTTGCCGATCGGGTTGCCGCAGCTCTCGCAGATCGGGTAGGTCCCGTCCGCGATGCGCTGGAGGGCGCGCTCGACCTGGGAGAGCAGGTCACGGCTGTTCGCGGCCAGCGACAGCTCGTGCTCGCGCTCGAAGGTCTTCGTGCCGGCGTCGGCCTGGTCGTCGCCGGCCCCCTCGCCGCTGTCGCGCTGCAGCGCCGCCCAGGACTCCTCGGCGTCGGTGATCTCGCCGCGCAGCTCCTTGACCTGGGCTTCCAGCTCGGCCTGGACCTTGGCCAGCTCCGACTTCTGCCAGGGACGCTCGCCCGGCAGGACGGTCGCGCCCGGCTTGGCCACCGGCGCTTCGGGCGCCCGGCTCTGCGCTCCCGGCCGCGCGGCCGCGGCGGCGATCAGCTCCGCCCTGGTCGGCGCGGGAGGCTCGGCGGCGACCTCGGGCGCGGCCGGCGGCGCCTCGGTCGCCTTCGTGGCCTTGGCGGCGGCCTTGGTCGTCGCCTTCGCGGCCGCGGCGGGCGGGGCCTTGACCGGGGCGGCCGCCTTCGCCGGGGCCGCAGCCGGCTTCGTCGCAGCGACCTTGGCCGCAGGCTTGGCCGGCGGCGCCTTCTTGGCGGCCGCCTTCGCCGGCGGGGCCTTCTTCGCGCTCTTGGCCGGGGCCGCCGTGTTCGCGACCGCCTTGGCCGGGGCCGCCTTCTTGGCGCTCGTCGCCGCCTTCGCGGGGGCGACCTTCTTCGCGCTCTTGGCCGCCTTGGCGGGAGCCGCCTTCTTAGCGCTCTTCGCCGGCTTCGCGGGAGCGGCCTTCTTGGCGCTCTTGGCCGCCTTGACCGGCGTCGTGGCCTTCTTGGCCGCCTTCGCGGGGGCGGTCTTGCGGGCGGCCGGCCTGGTCGCGGCGGGCTTGTTCGCCGCTGGTTTGGCCGTGCTCTTCGCCGCGGCCTTCTTCGCCGCCGGTTTGGCCGCGCTCCTGGCCGGGGCCGCCTTCTTCGTCACCCGTGCCTTCGTGGCGGGCGTGGGCTTGGTCGCCTTCGCCGGCTTCGGCTTCGCCGCGGGCTTGGCCTTGCCGGCGGACGGCTTGGCGGCCGGCCGGGTCGCTGCCTTGGTCGCCGGGCGGGCGGTCTTGGTCGCTGCCTGCTTCACGAGCGCCTTTCGAGTCGCTGTCTGCTTCGCTGCGGGTCGCCCAGAGGTCGCCGCCGACGCCGGCAGCGGTCGGCGGAGACCCGCTCCCCGGGTGGCCGGGCGTGCGGTCGGAACCGCAACCGCTGCGGCTGACGGGACCGCTGTGACGGACGGTACCGACGGGCCGCTCACCGGGCCGGTGCGCTCCCGATGCGGCACCAGGCGGCGCAGCCGACCACCCAAGGTCGAGTGCTCCCGTGCCATGGTCGGCCTCCCGAACCCGTCCTCGCGAGGTCACGAGGCATCGCCGATCTTGGGTCAGCGCAGGATAGGACCGCGCACACCCACCAGCAACGCGCCGCGCCGCAGGGCCAAATCCTGCGGCTCTCGCCTGCCAGCAAGGCTACGCTTGCACCTCGCAACCAGGCGTTGAAGAGGCAATCACCTCGGAGCCGCCGGAAGAACGCCGATTCACCCCAAAACGGGATGAATCGGTCATTAGACCCGGCTTGCGACCCTTGAGAGGGCCGGCGCGCGCCCGCTTCGGCCAAGGAGGGTGGTACCGCGGGACCGGCACCCGGTCTCGTCCCTCCGTTGACGACCCTCCCGGCGATTGCCGGGGCTCGGATGACGGAGGAGCACGAGATGCCCGGCGCGCGGAGCACGACCTACCGCCAGATGCCGCCCCAGGTGGATCTGCCCGCGCTCGAGCACGAGGTGCTGGCCCGCTGGCGGGAGCGCGACACCTTCGCCCGCAGCCTGGCGCAGACCGCGGACCGCCCGGCCTGGACCTTCTACGAGGGCCCGCCGACCGCCAACGGCCGGCCCGGCACCCACCACGTCGAGGCCCGGGTCTTCAAGGACCTGTTCCCGCGCTACCAGACGATGCGCGGCCGCCACGTCGAGCGCCGCGCCGGCTGGGACTGCCACGGCCTGCCGGTCGAGCTCGAGGTGGAGAAGCGGCTCGGCTTCTCCGGCAAGAACGACATCGAGGCCTACGGCATCGAGGAGTTCAACGCCAGGTGCCGCGAGTCCGTGCTCGAGCACGTCGACACCTTCGCCCGGATGACCGAGCGGATGGGCTACTGGGTCGATCTCGACCAGGCCTACTGGACGATGGACCCGGCGTACATCGAAAGCGTCTGGTGGTCGCTCAAGCAGATCCACGCCAAGGGCCTGCTCGTGCAGGACCACCGGGTCACCCCGTACTGCCCGCGCTGCGGAACCGGGCTGTCCGACCACGAGGTCGCCCAGGGCTACCTCGACGTCACCGACCCGTCGGTCTACGTCCGCTTCCCGGTCACCAGCGGCCCGCTCGCCGAGCCCAGCACCTATGGACAGCGCGCCGCACTGCTGGTGTGGACGACCACGCCGTGGACGCTGGTCAGCAACACGGCGGTCGCGGTGAACCCGCAGGTGACCTATGCCGTCGTCCGCCCCGCCGGGTCCGACGAGCTGCTGGTCGTGGCGGAGCCGCTGGTGGAGCACGCGGTCGGCGCCGGCGCAGAGGTCCTCGACCGGATGCCGGGTACGGCGCTCGAGCGCGTCACCTACGCCCGGCCGTTCGACCTGGTCGAGATCCCGGACGCGCACTTCGTCGGGCTGGCCGACTACGTCACCGTCGAGGACGGCACCGGCCTGGTCCACCAGGCCCCGGCGTTCGGCGCCGACGACCTCGCCGTCGCCCGCCGCTACGGCCTGCCGGTGGTCAACCCGATCGAGCCGGACGGCCACTTCGCCGCGGACCTCCCGCTGGTCGGAGGCGAGTTCTTCAAGGCCGCCGACCCGGCAATCGTCGCCGACCTGCGCGAGCGCGGCCTGCTGTTCCGCGCCGAGGACTACACCCACTCCTACCCGCACTGCTGGCGCTGCGACACGGCGCTGATCTACTACGCGCTGCCGTCCTGGTACATCCGGACCACGGCGATCAAGGACGCGCTGCTGCGCGAGAACTCCCGCACCGCCTGGCATCCGGCGACGATCAAGACCGGCCGGTACGGCGACTGGCTGGAGAACAACGTCGACTGGGCGTTGTCGCGCAACCGGTACTGGGGCACACCGCTGCCGATCTGGCGCTGCGCGGAGGACCACCTCACGGTCGTCGGCTCCCTCGCCGAGCTCAGCGAGCTGGCCGGCGCGGACCTGTCCGGTCTCGACCCGCACCGCCCGTTCGTGGACGACGTCACCTTCGGCTGCCCCGACTGCGGCGCAGAGGCGCGCCGGGTCCCGGAGGTCATCGACTGCTGGTACGACTCCGGCTCGATGCCGTTCGCGCAGCATCACTACCCGCACCGGCCCGGCTCGGTCGACGCGTTCGACGCGGCCTATCCCGCACAGTTCATCTGCGAGGCGCTGGACCAGACCAGGGGCTGGTTCTACACGCTGATGGCGATCGGGACGCTGGTCTTCGACCGGTCGTCGTACGAGACCGTGCTCTGCCTCGGCATCATCCTGGCCGAGGACGGCCGGCGGATGAGCAAGCACCTCGGCAACATCCTCGACCCGTTCGAGCTGTTCGAGCGCCACGGCGCGGACGCGCTGCGGTGGTTCATGCTCGCGGGCGGCAACCCGTGGGCGTCACGGCGGGTCGGCGACAAGATCCTCGACGAGGTCGTCCGCAAGGTCCTGCTGACCTACTGGAACACCGCGGCGTTCCTGGTGCTCTACGCGCGGGCCAACGACTGGACTCCGCAGCAGGCCGCGCCGGCGCCGGCCGAGCGGCCGCTGCTGGACCGGTGGGCCCGCTCCGAGCTGCATCGCACCGTCGCCGAGGTCACCGAAGCACTCGACGGCTTCGACCCGACCCGGGCCGGCCGCCGGCTCGCGGAGTTCGTCGACGACCTGTCCAACTGGTACGTCCGCCGCTCCCGGCGCCGGTTCTGGGACGGCGACCCCGCCGCGCTCGCGACGCTCGCCGAGTGCCTGGATGTGGTCACCCGGCTGCTCGCCCCGTTCGTCCCGTTCATCACCGAAGAGGTGCACGAGCGGCTTCGCTGCGACGTCGATCCGGCCGCG
>CAZEAM010000226.1:0-3610 GCA_964510285.1 uncultured Frankiaceae bacterium
CTCGACCACCGGATGCACGTCGTACGCGCGGCGTGGTGAGTGCGGCAGCAGGCTGCCCATCGGGCGGTCGTCGGCGCGGGCGACGCGGCTGCGGCGATCGGCCAGCAGCGCGACCACATCGCCGGCCCGGCCGATCGCGTCGGCGTCGGTCGCGGCGACCAGGTGCACGACGCCGCTCTTGCGACCGTGCGCCTCCGGCCCGCCGAGCTGTTCCATGTCGACGTCCTCACCGGTGACGCTGCGCACGACGTCGGGCCCGGTGACGAACAACCGGCCGGACGGACCGAGCACGACGACGTCGGTCAGCGCCGGCCCGTACGCCGCGCCACCCGCGGCCGGGCCGAGCACGACCGACACCTGCGGGATCCGACCGGACGCGTGCGTCATCGCGGCGAAGACGCGTCCGACGCCGTCGAGCGAGGCGACCCCCTCGGCGAGCCGGGCGCCGCCGGAATGCCAGATGCCAACGATGCCGTAGCCGCGGCGCAGCGCCAGCCGATACGCGGCGGTGACGACCGCGCAGCCTTCCGCCCCGAGTGCGCCGCCCTGCCGTGACGGGTCGGTGGCGAACGCCACGACCGCCGTGCCGTGCACCAGGCCGACTCCGGCGGCCACGCCGCAGTCCTCGGCGGCCCCCCGCGCGATCGGCCGCCAGTCGCTGAACAGCGCGCCGAGCCGGGCCCGCGGGTCGCGGTCGAGGTCGGTGGCCGGCGTCGCGACCGGAAGCGGGGCGACATCGAGCGCGGTCATCAGACCTCCGTGAAGGCCAGCGCGATGTCGTGACCGCCGAAGCCGAACGAGTTGGACAGCGCCGCGCCGCCCGGCGCGAGCGGACGCGGCGACATCCGCACCAGGTCCAGCGTCGCGTCGTCGTCCGGGTCGTCGAGGTTGCGGATGGCCGGCACGATCCGGTCGCGCAACGCGAGACAGGTGACGCCGGCCTCCAGCGCCCCGGCCGCGCCGAGCAGATGGCCGGTGCACGACTTGGTCGCCGTGACCGCGATGCGGTCGGTCGACGTACCGAAGACAGCGCGCAACGCGGTGGCTTCCGCGACGTCACCGGCAGGGGTCGATGTGGCGTGTGCGTTGACGTGCGCGATGTCGGCCGCGGCGAGGTCGGCGTCAGCGAGTGCCGCGGACATCGCGCGCGCCGCCCCGGCGCCGGTCGGATCGGGTGCGGCGATGTGGTGCGCGTCGTTCGCCATGCCGGCGCCGGCGACGACGGCGTAGCGGGCGGCGCCACGGGCGAGCGCGTGGGACTCCGTCTCGAGGACGAGGATCGCCGCCCCTTCGCCGAGGACGAAGCCGTCGCGTTGCTTGTCGAACGGCCGGGACGCCTCTTTGGGCGCGTCGTGGCGGGTCGACAGCTCCCGCATCGCCGCGAAGGCCGCGAGTGGCAACGGGTGTACGACGGCTTCGGCGCCGCCGCACACCACGACGTCGGCGCGCCCGGACCGGATCATGGTCAACCCAAAGGCGATGGCCTCGGCACCCGACGCGCACGCCGACACCGGTGCGTGCGCGCCCGCCCGGGCCGACAGCTCGAGCGCCAGCGTCGCGGCCGGGCCGTTCGGCATGATCATCGGCACGGTGAACGGCGACACGCGCCGTGCGCCGCGGGTGCGCAGCACGTCGTACTGGTCGAGCAGCGTGGTCAGGCCACCGATGCCGCTCTACACGATGACCGCGTGCCGCTCCGGCTCGACCTCCGGCGCACCGGCGTCGCGCCACGCCTCGAGCCCGGCGAGCAACGCGAGCTGCTGGCTGCGGTCGAGGCTGCGTGCCCGCGGCGGCGGCAGCACGCCGGCCGGATCGACCGCCGCCCGGGCCGCGATCCGGACCGGGAGGTCGGCGGCCCAGTCCTCCTCGAGCAGCGCCGCGCCGGACTGGCCGTCGAGAAGCGCGCGCCAGGTCGACGGCGCGTCGCCGCCGAGCGGGGTGGTCGCGCCGAATCCGGTCACGACCACCCGAGCGGATGGATCGCTCAAGCCGGGACGCCCGCTTTCCCGAGGAACTCGAGCACGTCGCCGACGGTCTTCAGCTTCGCGAGCTCGGCGTCGGGGATCGAGACGTGGAAACGGTCCTCCGCCATCGTCGCGATCTCCACCATCGACAGCGAGTCGATGTCGAGGTCGTCCACGAACGACGCGGCCGGGACGACCCGGGCGGCCGGGATGCCCGTGGCCTCTTGGACGATCTCGCCGAGTGCGGCGAGCAGGTTCTCGTCGGACATGCGGGTGCTCTCCTCTTTCTCAGGGGACGGTGATCACGCAACCGGCCCAGGTCAGGCCGGCGCCGAACGCGAGGGTGAGGGCCAGGTCGCCGGTCGCGACCTTGCCCTCGCGGCGCAACCGCGCCAGGGCGAGCGGCACGGAGGCCGCGGAGGTGTTGCCGGTATCGACGATGTCGTCGGCGACGACGGCGTTCGTCGCGCCCAGGTGCTTGGCGATCGAGGCGACGATGCGCAGGTTGGCCTGGTGCGGTACGACGGCGGCGAGGTCCGCCGGTTCGACCCCGGCCGCTTCGCAGACCTGTCGCGCTGCGCTGCCCATCTCGGTGGTCGCCCAGCGGAAGACGGCCGGCCCGTCGAGGCGCAGCAGCCGGTCGTCGGTCATGCCGATCAGGCCCGCTGCGCCGCCGTCGCTGCCGCACACCAGCGGCCCGATGCCGGGCGCCTTGGACCGCCCGACGACCGCGGCCCCGGCGCCGTCCGCGAAGAGGATGGCCGACGAGCGCTCGGTCCAGTCGACCCAGTCGGAGAGCCGCTCGGCGGCGGCGACCACGACGTACTCGCTTCGCCCGGACCGGATCGCGTCCGACGCCGCGGACAGGGCGTAGCAGAACCCGGCGCAGGCGGCATTCACGTCGTACGCTCCGGCGCCCGCCGCCCCGATGGCGTGTGCCACCTGAGCCGAGCCGCCCGGCACCTGCTTGGTCATCGAGCAGGTGGCGAGGATCACCTGCCCGACCCGGCTCGGGTCGACCCCGGAGTCCGCGAGCGCCTTCGTAGCGGCTGCGGTCGCCATCGCGACGACCGTGTCGTCGTCGCCGGCGATGCGGCGGGACGCGATGCCGGTGCGCTGCCGGATCCACTCGTCGTTCGTGTCGAGGGTTCGGGCGAGGTCGTCGTTGGTGACGACCCGGGTGGGGCGGTACTCGCCCAGACCGAGTATCCGGCTGTGCCGGGAGTGCGGCGTCGCGCGAATCACCGAGCGGCCGCCGGAACGCGAGAATGATCGGCGACCAACGCTCGCGCGGCAGGGATGTCGTCGGGGGCGTGCAGCGCCAGCCCGGTGATCGACGGCGCGGCGCGGCGCAGCATCGCCACCAGCGTGCCCGCGGGCGGCAGCTCGATGACCGCCGTGACTCCCAGCGAGAGCAGCGTTGCCATGCACAGGTCCCACCGGACCGGCTGGCAGATCCGCTCGACCAGGTGGGCGAGCAGCTCCGGGCCCGAGCTGACCAGCCGCCCGTCGCGGTTGCTCACCACCCCGTACGGCGGGTCTCGCGGGACGATCGCTGCGGCCGCGTCCGCCACGGCGGCGCGGGCGCTCGCCATCAGCGGCGAGTGGAACGCGCCCGCCACCGGGAGCGGGCGGACCCGCCCGCC
>CAZEAM010000227.1:0-2040 GCA_964510285.1 uncultured Frankiaceae bacterium
AACCGGGGACGAGCAGCACGCCGCGGCGTACCCGCGTGCCCGGCGCGGGGGTGGCGACGAGCGCCGCCAGCTCGCCCGACGGCACCGGCAGGCGCGCCGGGGTGACCAGGGGATCGGGGTCGAGGTGCTTGGGGACGCTCATGGGTGCATCGAGGCTTCTGGCACGGCGGCAGGGTACCGGTAGCCTGAAGACCTTCGACATGATCCGTCGACCCTGAGCCGGGCAGGGAGTGGTGACGAACTGCCGCACGTACGCCGTTGCCAATCAGAAGGGCGGTGTCGCGAAGACGACCACGGTGGCGTCCGTGGCGTCGGCCATCGCCGAGTTCGGCCGGTCGGTCCTCGTCGTCGACCTTGACCCGCAGGCCTGCCTGACCTTCTCGCTCGGCCTCGACCCGGACGACCTCGACCTGTCGATCCACGACGTGCTGCTCGGACGGGTGTCGGCGCGGATGGCGCTCAAGAACACCGCCGAGGGCCCGGACCTGCTGCCGGCGACGATCGACCTGGCCGGCTGCGAGGCCCAGCTGCTGATGCGCACCGGTCGCGAGTATGTGCTGCGGCAGGCGCTGGACGAGGTCCGGTCGGCGTACGACGTGGTGTTGCTGGACTGCGCGCCGACGCTCGGGGTGCTGACCCTCAACGCGTTGACCGCGGCGGACGAGGTGATCGTCCCGTTGCAGTGCGAGACGCTGTCGCATCGGGGCGTCGGGCAGCTGCTCGACACCGTTCAGGACGTGCAGCGGCTGACCAACCCGAACCTCACGGTCCGCGGCGTGCTCCCGACGCTGTTCGACTCCCGCACACTGCACGCGAAGGCGGTGCTGTCCGACATCGCGACCCGGTACGGCGTCGACGTGCTGGAGCCGCCCATTCCGCGCTCGGTGCGCTTCGCCGAGGCGCCGGCGGCCGGCAAGACGATCATGCGCGCCGGGCGGCGCAGCCCGGGCGCCGAGGCGTACCGCAGTTTCGCGCGGTCGCTGGTCGGTCTGGCCGAAGAGGCGCCCACGTCCGGGACCGCCGAGCTGCCCGACGAGTCGCCAAGCTACGTGAAGGTCGGACGGCTCGGAGGTGAGCAGGCGTGACGAGCTTCGACCGGGTCCGGCCGCGGACCGAGCCACCGGCCGCGACGCCGCCGTCGGCGATCGACGCGGAGGGCAAGCGGGCACTGTTCTCCTCCGCGGCCGAGCTGGCGGTCCCGGGTGTCGGGTCCGCCCTGATCGAGTGCTCGCGCTGCGGCGCGCAGACGGTGCTCGGCGCCATGCGAGCGCTGCGCGCCTCGATCCCGTCGCTGCACCTGGCGTTGCGGGTCGGGCACGGAGAGCACGTGCGCTCGTTCGGCCTCGGTGACCGCGACTACCCGACGTACATGCGCTGCCCGGCGTGCAACCGTCCGAGCTGGGTCCGCTTCACCTGGCAGCTGTAGAGCAATGCGTGCGCGCCGGCTCAGATCTGGGCGAGCAGCTCGTCGATCGGGACCGCGTTGAGGGTCATGTCCATCACGCCGGCGACCTCACCGCACTCGACGCAGCGCACGGCCATGACCATCCAGTGACCGGCGCCGCCGGACTCGTTGATCCCGAAGACCGCCTCGGCGATCGACTGGCCGCACCCCGGGCAGGCCCACACGCCGGGATAGGTCCAGTGCTCGGCGGAGTCGAGCAGGTCGTTGACGTGCCCACCGGACAGGCACCGCAGCCGGGCCACGCCCTCGCTGACGTCGGCCTCGACGTAGAACCACGTGGACGGGTCCGCGCCGTGGCTGGGGTCGGGACACAGGGCGATCTTGGTTCGGGTGATCGGCGGGCAGCCTTCGAGCTGCTGGACCCACTCGACGACGTCGTCGATGGACTCGCTGGTGAGGCGAGGGCCGACTGCCCGCAAGGCCACGGTGGCTTCCCTTCGCGTTGCTAGGTGAGAGGTACGAGTGTGCCTCACGATTCGCCTGCGCTCGACCCCCCATCGGGCTGGGCGCTGCCTCCGGGGGAACGGCGGCGACGGCGC
The DNA here is from genome assembly GCA_964510285.1 of uncultured Frankiaceae bacterium. Classification (GTDB taxonomy): domain Bacteria; phylum Actinomycetota; class Actinomycetes; order JAFAQI01; family JAFAQI01; genus DASZTV01. The sequence goes on from CAZEAM010000227.1 coordinate 2,005, forward strand.
CGGCGCCGAGGCGCGCCGCCGGCGCCGGCTGTCGTG
>CAZEAM010000228.1:0-2458 GCA_964510285.1 uncultured Frankiaceae bacterium
GTTGAGAAGCAGTCACTGATCGGCGGGTCGACCGCGATGTCCGGCGGGATGGCCTGGGTCCCGAACAACTCGGTCATGAAGCGCGCCGGCGTGCCCGACTCGTTCGAGGACGGGATGGCGTACTTCGAGGCCGTGGTGGGCGACGTCGGTCCAGCCTCGTCGTACGAGCGACGCCGGGCTTTCTGTACGGCGGGACCGGAGATGATCGACTTCCTGGAACGCGAAGGCGTGAAGTTCGTCTACTGCCCCGGTTACAGCGACTACTACTCCGATGCCTCTGGTGGCAGCGACATGGGCCGGGGCGTCGAGCCGGTGCCGTGGGACGGCCATCAGCTCGGCGCGTGGTCGGGCAAGGTGCAGATCGGCATGGCCAAGCACCTCGGCATGGCGGTCATGACCAACGAGGCGCGCTACCTGTCGCACTACAACCGCAGCCTCAAGGCCTTCGCGACCTCCGCGCGGGTCGCGATCCGGACCATGAAGGCGAAGGCGCTGCGCCAGGACCTGCTCACCAACGGTGCGTCGTTCATCGGCCAGGTGCTGAAGATCGCGCTGGCGAAGGGCGTCGAGATCTGGACCGATACGCCGCTCGAGGACCTGATCGTCGAGCAGGGCCGGATCGTCGGCGTACGCGTGCTGCGCGACGGCCGGCCGGTCAACGTGCGGGCGCGCCGAGGCGTGCTGCTGTCGACCGGTGGGTTTGCGCAGAACCGCGAGATGCGCGCGGAGTTCAAAGGCGACAAGACCCAGGCGGCGAAGTGGTCGATGGCCAACCCGGGCGACACCGGCGAGGCGATCCGCACCGCGATGAGGCTCGGCGCGAAGACCGACTTCATGGACGAGGCGTGGTGGTTGCCGTCGCCGCGGTCGGGCAAGTTCGGCCAGAACACCCTTGACCAGGCGCGGCAGCGGCCACGCACGATCTACGTCGATGCCGCCGGCAAGCGGTTCGTCAACGAGTCGAACTCCTACATGGAGGTCGGCCGTGCGATGTTCGAGCGTGACAAGACCGCGAAGGCGGTGCCGTGCTGGCTGATCTTCGACGACCGCTACCGCAAGCGCTACGCGCACGTGCGGTCCTCCCCCGGCCGGTTCCCGAAGGAGTCGCTCGAGAGCGGCAAGATCAAGAAGGCCGCGACGCTGCGCGAGCTCGCCGGGCTGTGCGGCATCGATGCGGACGGGCTGGTCGAGACCGTGGAGAGCTTCAACAAGTACGCCGTCGACGGGAAGGACCCGGAGTTCGGCCGCGGCGAGTCGGCGTACAACAAGGCGCTCGGCGATCCGCATCGCAAGGTGAAGAACCCGTGCGTCGAGCCGATCGACGAGGCGCCTTTCTACGCGTGCGACGTCGTACCCGGTGACGTCGGCACCTGCGGCGGGATGCTCACCGACGAGCACGCGCGGGTCATCGGCAAGGACGACGAGCCGATCCCCGGCCTCTACGCCACCGGCAACGCGACCGCGACCGTGATGGGCCGCCACTACCTGGGGCCCGGCGGCAGCATCGCCAACAGCATGGTCTTCGGCTACGTCGCCGCCCGCCACGCCACGTCTGAGGACAACTCGTGACCGATTTCGCCACCGTCAACTTCTTCAAGGACGCCACAATCCAGGCGAACCCGTATCCGTACTTCGACTGGGTGCGCGAGCAGGGGCCGGTCTGGCAGGAGCCCAACTCCGGTGCCTACATGGTCACCGGCCACGCCGAGGCCAAGGAGATCTACCGCGACCCGGCGACGTTCCCGGAGCACGAGGCCGCCTCGGGCACCTATTCCTCCTGCAACACGGTCAGCGGGCCGTTCGTGAAGTTCTCGCAGCCGGTCGAGGGCGACGACATCACCGACGTGATCGTCGCGTGCCGCAACGAGCTGCCGTTCAGCGACCAGATCCCGTCGTTCGACCCGCCGTACCACACCGCGCAGCGTCACCTGCTGATGCGGCTCATCACCCCCGGACGGCTGCGCGCGAACGAGGAGTTCATGTGGCGTTACGCCGACACGCTGCTGGATGCGTTCGTGGACAGCGGGAAGTGCGAGCTGATCTCGTCGTACGCCGAGCCGTTCACCCTCACCGTGATCGCGGACCTCGAGGGCGTGCCGGAGTCGGACCACGGCTCGTTCCGCGAGCACCTGTCGACCGTGTCCGAAGGACTGCAGCACAAGCCGCTCGAGTTCCTGTACGAGCGGTTCGCCTCCTACATCGAGGACCGGCGTGCCAACCCGCGCGAAGACGTGCTCACCGGCCTCGCGACGGCGACCTTCCCCGACGGGTCGACGCCGGACGTCAAGGACGCCGCACTGATCGCGGCGAACCTGTTCGTCGGCGGCCAGGAGACGACCGTCCGGATGATCGGGTTCGCGCTGCGGATGCTGGGCGAGCGGCCGAACCTGCAGAAGCTGGTGCGCGACGACCCTTCGCTCGTGCCGAACTTCGTCGAGGAGACGCTGCGGCTGGAGAG
>CAZEAM010000229.1:0-9780 GCA_964510285.1 uncultured Frankiaceae bacterium
CCAGGTCCCTATCAGCGGTCCACCAACGCCACCGAACCCGGTGACAACACCCCCCGGATCATCAACGACAGGGGCATTCAGTCATGCCAGGCTCGGTGACCGCGGCCCCGCTGGTGCAGAGCCGTGAGGAAGGTAACGGGGTGAAGCCACTTTGCTGCTTGACAGCGTGTTTTAACGCTGTATAAGTTTCACGAGCGATGGTTAAAGCAGAGGCAACGGAGAGGCCGGACTGGCGCGAGGCGCGCCGGCAGGCGGCGCGGGAGGCGATCGTCACCGCGGCGTGGACGCTCGTCGAACGGGACGGGCTCGCCGCGCTGTCGTTGCGCGACCTCGCAAAGGAGGCCGGCATCACCACGCCGACCGTCTACGCCTACTTCGACTCGAAGAACGCGATCTACGACGCGATGTTCGGCCAGGCGGCCCAGCACTTCTCGGCGTACATGTCAGCGGTGGAGAGCACGGACGACGTACGGGCCGACCTGGTCGCGGCGACCCGGCGGTTCGCCGAGTACTGCACGCAGACCACCGCGCGCTACCAGCTGCTGTTCCAGCGCACCATCCCGGACTTCGAACCGTCGCAGGAGTCCTACACGTACGCGGTCGAGGCGCTCGATCGGGCGCGCCTGCGGCTGCACGACGCCGGCATCGACGACCCACGCCATCTCGACCTGTGGACGGCGTTGACGACCGGCCTGGTCGACCAGCAGATCTCCAACGACCCGGGTGGTGACCGCTGGTTGCGCCTCGTCGAGGAGGCGGTCGACATGTTCCTCGCGCACTGCCTGCCCGCCGCCCACTCCAGCCCCGCCCCCAAGAGAGAGCGAGTACGCCGATGACGACGAAGATCGACGAGATCGCGCCGGACATCTACCGGCTGTCCACCCTGGTGCCCGACATCGGACCCACCGGGTTCACCTTCAACCAGTTCCTCGTCGTAGACGAGGAGCCGCTGCTGTTCCACACCGGCCACCGATCGATGTTCCCGTCCGTCCGCGACGCGATCGAGACGGTGCTGCCGGTGCAGCGGTTGCGCTGGATCACCTTCGGGCACGTGGAGTCGGACGAGTGCGGCTCGATGAACGACTTCCTCGCCGCGGCGCCGGATGCGCAGGTGGCGCACGGCGTGATGGGTTGCATGGTCTCCCTCAACGAGATGGCCGACCGCGCGCCGCGGGCGCTCGGCAACGGTGAGGTCCTGGTGACAGGCGCGAAGCGGTTCCGCCACATCGACACCCCGCACGTCCCGCACAACTGGGAGTCCCGCGTGCTGTTCGAGGAGACCACGAGGACGCTGTTCGCCGGGGACCTGTTCACCCATTTCGGCGACGGCCCGGCGCTGACCGAGTCCGATGTCGTCGAGCCGGCCGTGACGGCGGAGGACATGATGAGCGCGAGCAGCCTGTCCGCCACGACGCCGGCGACCGTGGCGCAGCTCGCGGAGCTCGCACCCACCACGATGGCCCTGATGCACGGCTCGTCGTACACCGGTGACTGTGCGGCGGCCCTGAACGCGCTGGCTGCCGACTACCGCCGGCGCATCGCCGCCGTCGGCTGACCCGTCGTAGCCGAACCGGAAGGAGACCTTCCATGGCCAGCGCACGAACCGGTGCGGAGCGGATCCATGTCAATGCCCCCCCGCAGACGGTGTGGGACCTGCTCTCCGACGTCGAGCGGATGGGCGAATGGAGCCCGGAGTGCTACCGGGTGGCGTGGCTCGACGGCGCCAGCCCGCCGGCGAAGCCGGGCGCCCGGTTCAAGGGGTCCAACAAGTGGGGCCCGGTGCGGTGGTCGATGACCTGCGAGGTGAAGACCGCAGACCCGGGCCGTGAGATCTCGTGGACGACCATCCAGGGCGAGCGAGAGCTGGTCACCTGGACCTACCGGCTCGAGCCGAATGACGGCGGAACGGACGTCGTCGAGTCCTTCGACGTCCACTGGCTGCCGCTGGGACCGCGGATCTTCGAGGACTACCTGATGGTCAACCGCGACAAGCACCGCTCGGCCGGGATGGCGGCGACCCTCCAACGGATCAAGGCCGCCGCCGAAGCCGCGTGATCCTTACGGCGCCGCGCAGGTTTGGGCGTACGCGCAGACGTTGAACGACTGCCCGTCGGCGGCGAGCGCCGACGTCGTGGCCTCGTTGATCAGGCCGGGCGAGAGGTTGATCTGCGTCGGGTCGCCCTGCGCGATCGTGTGGGTGCCGGTCCCGTCCGTGTAGGTCGAGGTCGGACCGAAGTGGGTCGTGCCGGTGTTGGCCAGCAGGGTCTGCGCGACCAGGGTCGGCGCCTCGTGGATCCACTCGGCCGAGGAGTGCGACGACGCGTACGGGATCGTCTTGTTCCAGGTCCAGCCCCGCGTCGAGTCCTTGATCGAGATCGCCCACTGGCCGGGCGAGCTCTCCGAGATCGACACCGACACCTTGTCGCCCGGCTTCACCGTGCAGGCCGGGTCGCCGGTGCAGTTGTCGATCGGGGTCTCCGCCGCGGGCAGGATCTCGTACCAGGCGCCGTACTGCGGGCCGAGCAGCGGGTTGTCCGGCAGCGTCATCTCCGAGACGCCGGCTTGCACCAGGTCGGAGGTGTTGTAGCCGCCGATGCCGGTCCAGGTCGCCGCGAAGCCCGGAGGCAACAGACTGACCGAGGGCACGGTGAACGTCGAGTTCACTGCGGTGATGCCGCCGGACGCCGGGGTCACGGCGTACCCCGCCCAGTTGAGGCTCGTCGTCGTACCGCCGTGCAGCGGCAGCGCCTGCGTGTTGCTCGTCTTGATCAACCGGTCCGAGACCGCGGCGGCTTCGGCCGTCGGTACGGCGGCAACAGCGGCGCTGCACAGCGCTAGCGGAAGGATCGTGCCGAGGAGTCGTCGACGCATGTGAGCCCAATCCGTGAAGGCGGGCGTGACCTCGGGCGTGGCCCCGACCCGGCGAATCGATGACAGATGACAGATGCCGCCTGCCCCACATCGGATCCTACGAAACTTGTAACGAAATCCGGATTCGATCCGTTACGTCTTGTAGCCGAACACGAGCGCACGGCTGGAACACGCTTGAACCAGGACAAGTAGGACTCTTCACCCGCGGCAGTGTGGAATCCGGGCCGCATCCCGGCGTGGTGTCGACCGGCGGCGGTGCAGGTCAGGCGCCACGGCTTCTAGTGCAGATGGCAAAGTTGGCGGTGTGAGTGCCGCATCTGCCGATCGCGCGACCCCCGCGATCGCGGGCGCTGCGCAGGTCATCCAGCGTCCCGACCCGTCGATCGACTACGCCGCCCTGCGCGGCCCGTACGAGCTGATGCTCGACGCCGCCCGCGCCGCGGCCGACGACGCCGGCGCACCGCGGCTGCTCGAGAAGCTCGACTGGATCGGCGTCGTGGGTGGCTTCTGGAGCTTCACCAACCCGGCCCAGGTCCTCGCCGAGCAACTCGGGTCGCCCGATGCCGGCACCTGCCTCACGATGCTCAGCGGCAGCGCACCGCAGGAGCTGGTGTCGCTCGCCGCACAGCGCATCGCGAACGGCGAGCTCGACGTCGCGTTGGTCGTCGGCGGTGAGGCCCGCGCCACCACCGAGCGGCTGAAGAAGGCCGGCGAGGAACCTCCCTGGCTGCGCGATCCTGGTGTCGGCACGCCGGAACGGGTGGCCGACTTCCCCGACCAGATGATCGTCGAGACGCTCGAGCTCGGCGGGCCAGCGGTTTTCTATGCCCTGTTCGAGGACAGCCTGCGTCGGTCGCTGGGCCGCACCGTCGATGAGCACCGGGACGAGATCGCCAGGCTGTGGGAGCGCTTCAACGCGGTCGCGGTGGCCAACCCCTACGCCTGGGATCGCACGCCGATGGACGCGGCCACCATCCGCGAGCCGACCCCGCGCAACCGCATGGTCGCGTTCCCCTATACGAAGTCGATGGTCGCGTTCAACGTCGTCGACATGGCCTCGGCGGTCCTGCTCTGCAGCGTCGAGGCGGCGCGGTCGGCCGGCGTGGCGCTCGACCGGATGGTCTTTCCGCGCGCCTGTACGACGAGCCACGAGACGTGGAGCGTGACCGAACGGCGGCGGCTGCACGAGGCGCCGGCCCTGGTGGCTGCCGGGCGCACCGCGCTTGCCGCGGCCGGCTACGAGATCGGCGAGATCGAGCACGTCGACCTCTACGCCTGCTTCCCGTCGATCGTCCAGATGTCCGCGGCCGCCCTCGGCCTCGACCTCGAACGACCGCTCACGGTCACCGGCGGGCTGGGGTTCGCCGCCGCCCCGATCGCCAACTCCTCGGGTCACGCGATCGCGGCGATGGTGCAACTGGTCCGTGAGGGTGGCCCGGGGCTCGTGCACGCCAACGGCGGTTGCGCCACCAAGCACGCGTTCGGGATCTACTCGACGCAACCGCCGGAAGAGTTCCGCTACATCGACTGCAACGACGACGTCGACCACGACGCGCGACCGTCCGGACCGTCGCAAGCCGGCGGGGACAGCGAGGACGGCGCCGAGGAAGCCTCGACCGTCTCCTACGACCGCAGCGGCCCGACCTTCACGGCGACCGCCGTGCTCTTGCCTGACGAGCGGCGAAAGTTCGTCAAGACGCCGTACGTCGGCTGACCTCGTGCCGCAGACTTGACCCAACGTCCCTCGGGTCAGACGTGTGTATCTCGCGAAGGTTGCGAACCCCCAGCCGCGTCGTCACGCATTCGACGCGAGCGCACAACCCCAACGGTTCCCCGCCGTCGAATGCGGGTCAGTGCCCACACATAGAACACCGCCTCGCAGGCCATGCCAAGAACAATCAGAGCAGGATCGCCGACGGCAAACCCGACGGCGATACCGATGATGAGGAACGTAACGACGAGAAGCGTCGTGAGACGGCGAGTCGATGTGCGGTCGAACCACGTGATCGCGCGTTGGTCAAGCTCGGCAAGGCGCCCTCGGCGGCCGTCCTGTATACCGGCTGGCCCTGAGGGCGCAACCTCGGAAGTCCGTGACTCGAACTCCGAAGCGGAAGCACGGGCTACGGCTTCAGGCACTCGCGGACGGGGGGGAAATACTCGCGCGTCCAAACGCGCGAGCCGTGTCGCGAAGCCACGGTCACCTTTCATCATTCTCCAGGTCGCCAGCCTCAACCCCGCGTATCCAACTAGTTCGGATATCCGCGCCTGCCGGTTATCAGATTGGGCGGCCCATAGCCTCCTCCGTACGAAGGCCTACCGCCGCGCCCAAACAGCCCTTCCCATAGGACCTCGACGGTACCTTCCACAGCGGCGTGCAAGGAACCGATGCCGATCGCCTTTGTGACTCCCGCGCCAATCTCGCACTCAGGTGCGCAGAGTGCGACGACCGCGAATCCCATCCCCATTGACACCAGGAACCCGACGATCTTTCTCTCGTCCGGCCCGCCTCCATCGCGACAGCCCCGATCACAAGAACGCGCTGTCGGTCTCGGTCGAGGTTCTGGTTTGGGTGACGGGTGCAGGGTTGGCGTGCCACGGCGAGGTCCCGGCCCGGAATGCGGTGTTGGATGCGGTGCCGGGCGCGCCCCATGCCTCCTACCACTCCGATGCCCCTGGCCATCGAGGAGCGGCCTCGCGCCGCCGAGATCGACAGCGTTGATGGGGTCTTGGTTGCAGTAGTCGTAGTTGTTGGCGCTACCGCCGGGGATGGGGTCGACGGAGGTGAATCTGCCGCTGTATGGGTCGTAGACCCGCGCGCCCATGAGCACGAAGCCGCCGAGATCGCCGGCGTCGCGACCGTTCCCGCCGAGCCACCCGTAGTTGGCGGGTGCGGTGGCGTTAGAGGTACGCGGCGCACCGTACTCGGTGTACTCGAAGTAGGCGGTCATCGCGGCTGCGCCGGTGGACGGGTCGGTGAGTGTGGCGACCACGTCGCCGTGAGGGTTGATGATCTGGAGGGCCGCGGACCCGGCTGAGGCGCCGGTTTGGATTACGGCGAGGTTTCCGGCGATGTCAGTGACGTTGCGAGACCACGTGCCGTCGCTGTTAGAGAGCCATGCGGGCGCGTCGCCGGGGCTTGAGTAGATTTTCGTGGTGGTTACGCCGGTGCGGCTGTTGTCCATGGAGAACAACCGGCTGGCCGGATCGAGGGAGAACGTCTCCTCGGTGAGCCCGTCGTTCTCGGTGCGGATCATGTCGTTGGCGAAGTACGAGAGGGTTACGTTGCCCGAGTTCGGTGAGGTGTCGGCATCGCGCACGCTGAGGGTGCGACCCATTGGGTCATAGCTGTAGCCGGAGTTGGTGATGCGATCGGCGGCGTCGTGGCTCCACGTCGTCGCGGTGGGCGTGGTCGTGGTCGTGCACGTGCCGTCGGTGGCGGCCGGGTAGGTGGAAAGTTTCGTCCGGTTGGAGTCCAAGTCCAACGTGTACTTGCGGGTCAGACAGGTGCCGTCGGCGGTGTCGGCGACCTTGCTGAGCCGGCCGGCCGCGTCGTAGGTGAAGGTTTGGCTGGACTGCGGGCTGGACTGGGCGCGGACCTCCCCGAAGGCATTGCTGGTCTGGGAGAACTGCGCGAGCGTGCTGCCAGCCGCGGTGTAGGTCAGGCTAGTCAGGGTGTCGTTGTTGTCGTAGCGGCTGGAGGCCACGACGTTCGCCGGGTAGGACTCGTTGATCATGTTCCCGTCGGCGTCGTAGGCGGCGGCGAACGTCGACGGGTTGGATCCCATCCCCGTGTCCTCGGCGGTGACCAGGCCGCGGTGCTCCGTGTGCCCAAGGCTGTCGGTGCCGTCGTAGCTGTAGCTGGTCGTGTCCTTGCCGTCGTCGACGGAGATGGGCCGTCCGTCGATGTCGTAGCCCACGGTAGTCATGTTGGTGCCAGACGCGGCGGGCACGGCATAACTGATTGGACGACCGATCGCGTCATAGCCGGTGGTGATGGTCTGCGTCGATGTGCTCTGTGTGGTCGGCAGGCCGGTGGACGGGTCGTATCCGTAGCTTACGGCCGGCACCTGCGCCGCGCCGCGGGTGGTGTCGCTGATCGCAACCGAGGTTTGCCGGCCAGCGCCGTCGTAGGTGGTCGTGGTAGTGCGCGTTGCGGTGCCGGACGTCTCGGTGACGACGTCGGGCTCGCCGAGGTGGTTGTACGTGGCCTCGGCGGTCGGCATCGGCTGTCCGGCGGGCTGGCCCGCAGGGCCGGACCAGCACACCATGCCGGCCCACTCCGGGTGGTTACCGCACTCAGGGTGCCCACTGTCGGCACCGGTCGAGTAGTAGTCGGTGTCCGTGGTGTACGCGTCGTCGCCGGCGGCATCGGCCTTGGGCATCCGGGTCTGGATGACGTTGCCGTCGGTGTTGTAGCGCGTCTTGGTGATGAGGTTCGTCCCGCTAGAGAACACGACCGTCTGCAGCGTGGGAGAGCGAAGGTCCCAGCCCGAGCCGTCGGCCGTGCTTGTCGGGTCGTAGCCGAGACGCGTGGTGCGTACGTCGTGGTCGGTCGGGCCGCCCGAGCCGCTCTTGTAGTAAGCGGCGGTCGTGGTCGTGGTGACCAGATGCAGGGGCGGCCCGGCTGGCGCACCCTCATCGAAGCTGTAGTGGGTGTGGGACTGTGCATCGACAGTGCTGCCGTTGTTGAGCACCATCGGCGATTTCGGGCTGTAGACGTCGGTCAGGTCCACGTCGCGACCGTCTGCCGTCCCATCGTCGGTGTAGACGTAGGTGGTGGCCAGCGCGTTCGCGCGTTGCGCGCTGTCGGTTATCGCGGCGACCGCCGGGTCGGTGTCGCTGGTGGGGGACAGGGCTTGCGCACGGTTGCCGGGACTGAGTTCCCACACCACATTGCCCTGCGCGTCGTAACGGGTACTGTCGACCAGCCAGTCGCCGGCGCCGTATTGGGCCGTGTTGACCTCCCGGCCGTTGACATCGCGGTAGTACAAGGTCGCGTACGGCCAGTCGCCCGACCCGGGCGCGTAGTCTCCATTGCTCCCCAGCGATGGGACATGGTCGGGCGGGAAGATTGCCGTGCCCGTCCCGAATGGAAGGTCCGTGTTCTCCCCCCACGTCGCGGTCGCAGCGGCCGACAGATCGACCGGAGCGCCGTCGGTGGTTACCGTCGGCACGCCGTAGGCGACAGCCTCGGTAGCGACACCGTTGACTGGGTCGGTTTGGGACACCGACGCAACCCGGTGGGTGTCGTCGTAGGTGATCGTCCACGGATTCAGGCCGGGCTGCGTGATTGTGGTCAGGCGGTTGTCGCTGTCGTAGCCGTAGGTAGTCTTGAGCGCCGGAATGATCCGTGGATCCCACTCGGCGCGAAGCAGACCGCTCGGGTCGTAGGCGTACTTCGCGACCGTGACCGTTTTCATTCCCGAGGTCAACGGGTCATACGCCGTATAGGTGACGGCGGAAAGCTGGCCTGCGTAGTCCCCCCACCCACTGCTGGTGTAGCCCGTCGCCGTCGTACTGTCCGCATACGCGAAGTCGAGCAGCCGGCAGCCGGACACCGGCACAGTGGGCGGGATCGCCGAACAGCCTGTAATTCCCGAGGCTGGCGGCGCAGCGACCTCGCTCAGCCGACCTGATGCGTCGAACATGTACGTCGTGGCGTGCTTGCCTGGCTCGGTGATCTTGGACAGCACCCAATCGAAACTGGCATTCTGCGTCCAGGTCGTGATCGTGCCGTCGGCGTCGGTCAAGGTGAACGTCGTAGAGTCCGGCGCGGTGAGCACTGAACCATCCGCCGCCTCACCCAACCCATTGAAGGTGTACGGATAATCAGTGTCCGTGGTCTTGTAGGTGTACGTGGCGCCGACCTCGTCGGTGAGCGTGGCGTACCCCGCACCCACCGAACTCGACGGCGTCAGGTCCGGCGCCCCGGTGTAGTCCGGACCCGGCAGGCTCAGTCGCCACCCCGGGCCCAGCACGCCGGTCGCCGCAGTCGCGCCGGCCGTCGGCGACAAGGTGGTCAGCGTCCGACCGAACGACAGCGTCCCGAACGGGTGGACGATGCTCGCATCCGTTGCGCCGACCAGCAAGTCACCGGTTGCTGCGGCGAGCTGACCCGGACCCAGCGGCTCGGTCTCGCGGACCCCTGCGAACGAACTCCGCTCGAGCAGCACAGTGGTCGTACTCGAGCAGCCATCCTGGACGGTCTGGAGGGTGAACGGATCCTTATGGTTGTAACAGCCCTGGATTTGCACAGGTCCGTCATCGCCGCCATCAGCGGCCACCGTCGCGGCAACATCCCAGGTCATGTCTGGAACTAGTCCGCTGCTGATTGCCAGCGGCCAACTTGGCTTGGCTCCGCTACTAGTGATAGTGACGTCGACGTCGCGCAAGGGCCGCCAAGTCCCGACTGTGCCGATTCGGTAGTTGTACGTAAGCTGCGTTTCAGTTGGCTGAGCGCCGCCCGAGAGCAGCACCCCGCCCGCCGTGGATTGCTGGTCAAGCGGGCTGCTCAAGCCTCCGACGCCCATCCCGAACCCGATCTGCGTGAGCCCTGAGTACACGCCCGAACTGTTGATCGCCTCGACATCGAGTGTGTGCCATCCGGTCGGCAGATCCGGGGCAATCGAGTTGGTGCTCGCTTCGGCGTCGACAAAGGTTTCCGGCGTCGGGGTGTCGAAACCGTAGACGAACCCAATGACGTCCGGGTTACTGTCCGAAACCGAGCACGCTCCGGCCTGCTCCGTCCACCCGTTCGGCTCGAACGGGCAGGTCACCGTTGGAGCAGGGGGTCGCGCCACGTCGATGCGTAGTTGTTGCGGCGTCGACCAGAGTTGCGTCCAGCGAGGTGGTGTTTGATTTCTCGCTCGTGCGTGGCGTCGTGAACTGAGACGGCCACCGCGTGATCCT